>CAYLYE010000347.1:0-4379 GCA_964387325.1 uncultured Planctomycetaceae bacterium | reverse complement strand
GCAAGGCTATCGAGCCCGGCGACGCCGACGCCAGCCCGCTCATCGATTACGTGAGCAATCCGCAAGCCACCGTCACGATGCCGCCGAGTGGCAAGCGTCTCTCGGCCGACGAAGTGCGTGTGTTGCGTGAATGGATCAACGCCGGGGCGAACTATCCCGCGTCGAGTACGCCGAGCGACAAGCTCGCCGCGAATGGGTGGGCGCTCCAGCCACTCGTGCGGCCGGCAGTACCGTCTCTCTCGGCCGATGACCAAGCCCAGGTCCGCACGCCGATCGACGCGTTTATTCTGGATCGACTCCATCGAGAACGGCTCCCCGCCGCGCCCGAGGCCGACCGCCGCACGCTCATTCGACGGCTGTACTTTGATCTCATCGGCTTGCCACCGACCTCGGCCGAGGTCGAGTCGTTTGTTGCGAGCGCCGATCCGCAGGCATACGAAAAGCTCGTCGATCAGTTGCTCGCGTCGCCCCATTATGGCGAGCGTTGGGCGCGTCACTGGCTGGATGTGGTCCATTTTGGCGAGACGCACGGCTACGACAAAGACAAGCCGCGGCCCCATGCCTGGCCCTATCGTGATTACGTCATCCGAGCTTTCAATAGCGACAAACCTTATGATCGGTTCATCCTCGAACAGCTGGCGGGCGATGTGCTGTTTCCGCAATCCCCCGACGCGATCGAGGCCCTTGGATTCATCGCCGCCGGACCTTGGGACTTTATCGGACATGCCGAGGTGAGCGAGGCCAAGAAGGACGGCAAGATCGCCCGGCATCTCGATCGCGACGACATGGTGAGCAACACGATCGGCACGTTCAACAGCTTGACGGTGCAATGCGCTCAGTGTCACAACCACAAGTTCGATCCGATCACACAGGACGACTACTATCGGTTACAGGCCGTGTTCGCCGCGGTCGATCGGGCTGACAAGCCGTACTATCAAGACCCGAAACAGACGGCGGAGTACGCGGCGCTCTCGCAGCAACAACGAGACTTAACGCGCCGCAAGCAGGCGCTCGATAGCGAGGTCACGCGACTGGGCGGGGCCGAGTTGGCCGCGATCAATAAGCAACTCGCCCCCTCGAAGGCGCCGCCGAGCGCTGTGCCCCCCGAGTACGGCTATCACAGCCAACTCGCGCCCGACGCAGAGCGAACCAAGTGGGTGCAGGTCGACTTGCAGCAGCCACGGTCGCTCCGCCGAGTGACGCTCATCGGCTGCTTCGATACCTTCAACAACATCGGAGCCGGGTTCGGCTTTCCTGTGCGGTTCCGGATCGAGGCCGCCGATGATGAGCGGTTCACACAAAACGTGCGCGTGCTCGTCGATCGCAGTAAGGCCGACGAGCGCAACCCGGGCACCGCGCCGCAGAGCTTCGAGGTACCCGAGACCACGGCGCGCTTCGTGCGAGTGACGGCCACGCGGCTCGCCCTGCGGCAGAACGACTACATGTTCGCGCTCGCCGAACTGGCCGTGCTCAACGAGCCGGGAGAGAACCTAGCCCTGCACAAGCCGGTGACCGCACTCGACTCGATCGAGGCCGGCGCGCGCTGGCGAAAGACCAATCTCGTCGACGGCCTGTATAGCGGCGCGGCGAGCAACCCCGCGGCGACACAGGCCCAGCTTGAACAACAACGCCGCTCGATCATCGAGCAACGCGTACCCGAGGCTAAACGGGTCGAGTTGGCCGCAGTGTCCGAGTCACTCAAACAGATCAACGAACAGCTCGCGAAAATGCCCCCGCCGCAACGAGTCTACTCCGGCATGGTGCATCACGGGCAGGGAAGCTTCGCCGGTACAGGCCACCAGCAGGGGAAGCCTCGTTCGATCCACGTCCTTCGCCGCGGCGATGTCGACCGACCCTTCGGCCCTGAGTGTCCGCCGGGAGCGATTAGCGCCGTGAGTCATCAGCGCGGCGTCTTTCAACTGCCCAGCGATCATCACGAAGGGGATCGTCGAGCCGCGCTGGCTCGATGGCTGGCCGACGATCGCAACCCGCTCACGTGGCGCTCGATCGTGAATCGTATGTGGCTGTATCACTTTGGTCGCGCGATCGTCGACACCCCCAACGACTTTGGTCGCATGGGCGAGTTGCCGAGCCATCCCGAGTTGCTCGACTGGCTGGCCTGTGAGCTGCGCGACGGCGGCAAGTCGCTCAAGAAGTTGCATCGACTGATCGTGACGAGCCGCGTGTATCGGCAGTCGTCGTACTTCGACCCCGCGGTGCTCAAGCGCGACGCGAATAACGTCTGGCTGTCGCATTACTCGCGGCGGCGACTCGAGGCCGAGGCGGTACGCGACGCCGTGCTCGCCGTGTCGGGGAAGCTCGACCGCACGCAATTTGGGCCCAGCTTTCAGGATTTTGTGATCGAGCAACCAGCTCATTCGCCACATTACGAGTACGGCAAGGCCGACCCGAACGACCCCAAAACCTTCCGTCGCTCGGTGTATCGTTTTTTGGTTCGGTCTCAGCCGCAGCCATTTATGACCACGCTCGATTGCGCCGACCCTTCGATGCGCGTCGACAAACGGACCGAGTCGCTCAGCGCGCTCCAAGCGCTGGCAATGCTCAACGAGGGTTTTATGGTCACGATGGCGCGGCATTTTGCCTTGCGGATCGAACAGCAAGGGGGCTCACCTGAGCAGCAGGTGCAACGCGCTTGGCGCGACGCACTGGGGCACGAACCAACCGCCGAACAAGCCGCGAGTTTATCGCAATTTGCTCAGCAGCACGGGTTGGCCAACGCCTGTCGATTGATTTTCAATCTGAATGAGTTTGTGTTCGTCGATTAACAAGGTGAGTTGATGACACTGTCACGCCGCGAACTACTGTGGAGCGTCGGAGGTGGGCTGGGCGGGATTGCGCTCGCAAGCCTGCTCGACGAGCACGGCGCACTCGCCGCCGAAAGCAACTCCGCGCCACCGATGGGCTCGCCTCGACCGGGCGTGTTGGGCGGTGTGCTGCATCATCCGCCTCGCGCCAAGCGTGTCGTGCAGTTGTTCATGGCCGGTGCGGCCAGTCATCTCGACCTTTGGGATTACAAAAACGCGCTCGTCAAGCATCACGGGCAGGAAGCCAACTTCGGCGAGCATGTCGAGGCGTTTCAGAACGGCCTCGGCCCGTGGCTCAAGCCGATCTGGGATTTTAAGCCCTACGGCGAATGCGGCAAACTGCTCAGCGAGGTGGTCGCTCCGTTGGGTAACGTCGTCGACCAAATGGCGTTTGTCCACAATGTCGTCGGCAAGACAGGTATCCACAGTCAAGCAACGTTGTTGCAGGCCACCGGCTTTCAATTGCCTGGCTTCCCCGGGATGGGCTGTTGGGCCAGTTATGCGTTGGGCTCGCTCAACGATAATCTCCCGACGTTTGTCGTACTGCCCGATCATCGAGGGTTCGCCTCGAACGGCGCGAAGAACTGGGAGAGTGCGTTCCTGCGGGCAGAACACTCGGGGACGGTGATTTTTCCCGGCCAAGACAATCCCATCTTCGCCTTGCGTCCTCACGCCAGGGGCGACTACATCAACGCACAAAGCGAGGCGGCGACGCAATCGCTGCTCGCCCAATTCAATCGCCAACATGCCTCGCAGCGCGAGGGTGACGCACGACTGGAATCGCGCATTCGGTCTTATGAACTGGCCGCGCGTATGCAGTTGGCCGCTCCCGAGGCACTCGATATCTCGAACGAGCCGGCCCACATTCTGAAGCTCTACGGGCTCGACCACGGTCGGAGCGCGTTCGACGCCGAGATCAACCCGCTGGAAGAGACCGACTACTTCGGCCGCAAGTGTCTCGTCGCGCGCCGGTTGCTCGAACGGGGCGTGAGGTTCGTGCAGATATGGTCGGGCAACGACAATGGCTTTCCGCGCCGCAATTGGGACTCGCACGAAGATGTCGAGCGCGATCACGGACCGCTCGCGCTGGGCATGGCTCGCGGTGCGGCAGCACTCATCAAGGACCTCGAGCAACGCGGCATGCTCGACGATACGATTGTGCATTGGACGACCGAGTTCGGACGCATGCCGTCGTCTCAAGGGGGCAAAGGGCGCGACCATAACCCGTACTGCTTTACGAACTGGCTCTGTGGCGGTGGCATCCGTGGAGGGACAAGCTACGGCCCCAGTGACGAATGGGGCTACAAGCCGGCCGATCGCAAGAACCCCACGCAGGTCTACGATCTGCACGCGACCATGCTCCACCTGCTGGGCATCGATCACACCCGGCTCACCGTGCGACACAACGGCATCGACCGCCGCTTGACCGACGTTCACGGGCATGTGATTCATGACTTAATCGAGGGATAGATTGGTCGTATCGTTTCCGAGGCCCTCATTTCGGTACGGGGTCAAAAACAATTGCGACTGGAGCCGGCCTTACGATATACTCAT
>CAYLYE010000346.1:0-4426 GCA_964387325.1 uncultured Planctomycetaceae bacterium | reverse complement strand
TGGCGATCAATGCGAGCCGCGTCGTGCATTTCGGTGGCGATCACATGCAAGCCCCCCAGGGCACTCACACCGGGGCCGAGTTTAATGTCCGTACCGCGGCCAGCCATGTTCGTCGAGACGGTCACTTTGCCAATGTGCCCGGCCTCGGTGATAATCTCGGCCTCTTCCTTGACGCGGTGCGCATTGAGCACGGTATGCTCGATGCCCATCTCCGTGAGCAGCACGGACAACTTTTCGCTCTTGTCGATCGATCGGGTGCCGATCAGCACGGGTCGCCCGGTGGCATGCACCTCGCGAACTTCTTCCGCCACGGCCTGCCATTTAATCTCTTCGGTGCCAAAGACGCGGGTAGGGAGATTCTTGCGAATCGGCGGACGATTCGTGGGAATCGGAATCACGCGACACTTGTAGATCTTGCGCATCTCGCGGGCCGAGGTCCAAGCCGTGCCGGTCATGCCGCCCAGGTGAGGGTAACGAATGAAAAAGTCTTGCACGGTGACGCGCGCCGCCTGACCGCCGCCCCCTTTGACCCCTTTGCCCCCAGGTTCATATAGTCCTTCGCGTGCCGAGACCGCCTCGTGCAGCCCATCGCGCCATTTGCGCCCCTCGGCAATACGCCCGGTGAACTCGTCGACGATCTGCACCTCGCCGTCACGAACCACGTACTGTACGTCGCGAAAGTACTCGAGCCGCACGCGAATCGCGCGTTCGATGTGTTCGTAGAGCGTCGTCAGGCCAACGGTCTGCATCATGTCGGTTCTAGGCAACTCGCGAACGAACTTGCGACCGTCGGCGTTTAATTCCACCTTGTGTTTGTCATGCTCGTACTCGAAATGATCGTCTTCAACGAAGCGATTCTGCATTTCGGCCGCCCAACGGAAACACTCGCCGTCGGTGTTCTCTTTCTCGGTGCCGGTCCCTTCGATGCCAATGATCAGGGGCGTGCCGGCGTCGTCGATCAAAATGCTGTCAGCTTCGTCGACGAGGCAAAAATGCGGCTCGGGCTGGACGGGCTTTTCGCCGCCAATGTCGCCGGTGACCCCCAGCATGTTGCCGAGAAAATCGGACGACTGCTCACGGATCTTGCGCAACAATAGTCGGTCGCGCAAGAAATCGAACCCGAACTCTTTGGATGTACCGTAGGTAATGTCACAGGCGTACTCTTTGCGACGTTGCTCTTGTTTCATCGGCTGTTCGATGACGCCAATCGAAATACCCAGCAGTTCGTAGATGGGGCGCATCCATTCGGCATCGCGTCGGGCGAGGTAATCGTTGACCGTCGCCAAGTGGGCGCCGCGCCCCGAGAGTGCGTTGAGATACATGCCCAACGTCGCCGTGAGTGTTTTGCCTTCTCCCGTTTGCATCTCGGCGATGCAACCGGTGTGCATGGCGCAACCGCCGAGCATCTGCACGTCGAAGTGCCGCATGTTGATCGTGCGCCGGCCGGCTTCGCGAATCACCGCAAAGGCCTCGGGAAGCAATTCCATCAGCGGGATCAAACTCTTGGCCCGATAGCGCAACGACAGGCTGCGTTTGCGCAGCTCGCCGTCGCTGAGCTTCATCAGCTCGGGCTCAAATCCATTGATGATGGGCAACAGCCCGTACCAACGGTTGAGCCGCCATTGACTGGGTCCGCTAAGCACCACACGGAGCTTGCCGAGAAACGTGTTGGGAACTTGAAACTTCGCCACGGTGCTTCTCGAATTGAGCGGAACCCAAACCGCACGACCGCCCCCGTTTCGCAACGAAGGGGGCTACATCGTTCACGCTCAATTATACACCCTCGGGACAAGCCCCCCGAGAAGGACGCTGATTTATGCGGAATCTTCTGCCTCGAACGACCATGACGGTTTTGCCGCACGAAGCTTCGGCAACTTACCGAGCCGCCGGTAGGTTCGAGATGTCGGTTGTCCGCAACGGCGCGCGGCCCAACTCGGTTTGGGGCGAAATCGAGTTGGCAATCTGTGTGGCGCTCACAGGCATGACACGAGAGTTATCGACTGTCCCACCTGCAAATCTCACCGCGCTCTCAGCCGGAGTCCATTCGCTCCCGCTGTAGGGCGATGGTTGCGTCCCCGTCGGCATCGGAGCAGTCACTGGCGGATATGAGCCGGTCGGGGCCGGGTAACCTGGATTCGTGTATCCTGGCGCTGTCGCTCCCGGTGCCGAATAGCCCGGTGCCGTATAGCCCGGCGCGGCATAGCCCGGCGCGGTTGTCCCTGCCGGATATGAATATCCCGGAGGTGCAGCGTAGGGGGACGCCGGCAACGAGGTCCCGGCGGCCGGAGGCGCATACGTGCCCGGTGGCGCACCCAAGGCCGGTACCGTCGTCGCGCCAGGGTTCCAAGGCTGAATGGTCCCGGCGGGGACCGCCATGGTCGCCGAAGGAGGCGGCACGGTCGTGCGACCAAACGTAAATGGGTCCACCGCGCTGGTCATCTGTCGTTGACGACAGCCCAGGAACGCCACGAACACAATGAGCCAAAATCCCCGCTTCATTTCCCCAGACTCCATTCTTGGGAAGTGCGTAACGATCCACACGCCTCACGTGCGGCGCTCGGTCATGCACACACGCCGTGCGAGGGGACGGCATGATAGCGATTTCACGCCGCGGGTCCAGAGCGGTTCGGCGACTGCTGGCAGTGAAGCGAAAATCGGCCGACGGCTACTTATTGCCCGCCTTGGGCATTGGAGTCGGTACGGCTTCCGCCTTGGCGGCGCTTTTCACGTGAGGGTTCAGAATGATCAGCGGCTCGACCAGCTTCTCGGCCGCCGCCGGGGCGGTCCCGCTCACATAGTGATTATGAATCACGACCGACCGGCTCGAGTTGTCGGCTTGGCTCCACAGCATGGCCGGCCGCGCGTAGGGGCTGTAACCATAGTTGTGTGCGACCGGATGACGATAATAGACCGGTGGATGGATCGCGAAGTAGGGGGGGCGCTCGGTCACGGCCCAGTTGTACGGATAGCCGGATCCGAAAGCGTTCCCCCAGCCACCAAACTGAGCCTGAGCCGGTTGCGGTCCCAAGGCGGCAAGCCCACACAAGGCCGCCAGCAGCGGCAAGGCACAAACACGATTCATGGCAGCAAAGCTCCAGCGGCAAATTCGTCATTTTCAGCACGACAGCTAATTCCAGCGTAATCCGAACTGCGGCGACTACAATCGACGAAACGCCCTCTGACGCGAGATTTTCCCGCATGTCGCTCACCGAGTCCCTAAAAAACGAAGCCCGGCGGCTGGGATTTGCCCTCGCCGGGGCCACGCCGGCCGTGCCGCCACCGGGGGACTCACGACTCGACGACTGGCTCGCAGCTGGCTTTGCCGGAGAAATGCACTACCTGAGCGAGCGCCGCGAGGCCTACCGTCATCCGCGCGGCGTGCTCGACGGAGCCCGCAGCCTGCTGCTGCTCGCTTTGCCGTATCGGACCGTTGACCCGGCACCGATCGAGCCCGGCCAGGGACGCGTCTCACGCTACGCCTGGGGTGCCGACTATCACGACACGATTCACGAACGGTTACACGCACTGGCCGACTGGTTCCGAGAACAAATCCCCGGCGCGCTCGTGCGCGGCGTGGTCGACACCGCACCGTTACTCGAACGTGAGTTCGCACAGTTGGCCGGCCTCGGCTGGATCGGCAAGAACACGCTCCTGCTCAATCGCACTTGGGGAAGCTGGTTCTTTCTCGCCGCGCTGATCACCGATCAGACACTGGATTACGACGCACCGTTCGCTGTCGATCACTGCGGTACATGCCGCGCGTGTCTCGATGCGTGCCCGACCGATGCCTTTGTCGCGCCGTATGTGCTCGACGCGCGACGCTGCATCAGCTACCTCACGATCGAGCTTCGAGGCGCGATCCCCGAACCGCTGCGTGAAGGCGTTGGAGACTGGCTCTTTGGCTGCGATGTCTGCCAGGACGTTTGTCCTTGGAACCACCGCGTCGAGGCCCACGAGTTACTCGAGTTCCAACCACGCGAGGGGATGAACCCTGTCGAGCTGTTGGCGCTGTTCGATCTGGATGAGGCTGCATTTCGTCGACGGTTCAAAGACACGCCGCTGTGGCGTGCTCGACGCCGGGGCGTGTTGCGCAACGCGGCCATTGTGCTGGGGAATCAACGCGCTCGCGGCGCGCTCGACGCTTTGCGCCGTGGCTCGGCCGACGCCGATGAGTTGGTCCGCAACGCTTGCCACTGGGCAATCACGCAGATCGAATCACCCTCCGAACAATTCGAGTCCTCCGAGCCGGGGACGTGAGTCTCCGGCTCGGAAATTCATCCCCTCTCCATCCAGATTGTTGAGCCACTCCCGCTGGCTGACACCCACCGCGCGGCCGGTTATGATATGGGGACCGCACTGTCGACCCATCCTGATATCCTGCCCCGCGGAAGTTGCCTCCCATGCCACGCTCTTGTCTCTCGCTATC
>CAYLYE010000345.1:0-4426 GCA_964387325.1 uncultured Planctomycetaceae bacterium | reverse complement strand
TTCCGCGGCGTAGCGGCGATCGTGCTCAAACTGCTGCTAGCCACGCAAGCGGATGCGGCTTATTTCGGCCGAAAAGACTTGCAACAATCGCTGGTCGTACGGCGCATGATCGACGATCTGTGCCTGAACGTCGAGTTGCGCGTCTGCCCCATCGTGCGCGAGTCGGACGGTCTGGCCATGAGCTCGCGCAACGCGTACCTTAGCGCCACCGAACGACGACAAGCCTTGGCATTGAACCGTGCCTTGCGCCGAGGTGACGATCTGGTGCGGCAAGGAGAACGCTCGGTCCAGGTGATTCTGACGGCGATGCAGGCTGTCTTGGCCGCCGAGCCGCAGGTGAGTGTCGAGTATTTGGCCATCGTCGACGCTCGGCAACTCGCGCCGATCGAGCAGCTTCACGAGTCGGCATACGCGATTATCGCCGCGAAGGTCGGCGCGACGCGGCTGATCGACAACGAACATTTTACGATTTAATCCAGCCACGCTCAAGCCACAGCAACACCATGCGAACGACACTCTTTTACATACCCGACGAGATGTGGGGCTGGCCAACATTCGGGTTCGGCGTGCTGCTCGTCGCTTGGCTCGTGGCGTGTGCAATCATCTTGACGCTGCTGACTTGGCAGCAAGGGTGGTCAAGCGATACGAAAGCCTATTTGCCTCTGATGGGGCTCGTGGCGGTGATTGTGGCTCTGGTCTTACCGCGCGTCGCCGAGCCCGGGCTGGGACTGCCGATCCGCGGCTATGGTGTCATGTTGCTCTCTGGCGTGGTTGCCGGTTTGCAACTAGCCCTCGCACGCGCTCGCAAAGCGGGCATTGATCCAGAACACATCTATTCGATGGCGCTCAGCATGTTTGTCGCGGGCATTGCCGGCGCGCGGCTCTTTTATGTGATCGAGTACTGGGATCAATTCCAACGCGACTCGTTCGGTGAGACACTTGGATCAATGGTCAATATCACGCAAGGGGGGCTCGTCGTGTACGGTTCGCTCTTTGGCGCGCTCCCCCTGGCATGGCTGTACGTGCGACGTCACGGTCTGAACTGGTTGCAAACGGCCGACATTATTGCGCCCAGCCTGCTGCTAGGACTCGCTCTGGGTCGTATCGGTTGCTTTCTCAACGGTTGTTGTTTTGGCGCGCCGTGCGAGGTGCCCTGGGCCGTCTCGTTTCCTGCCGGCAGCCCACCGTTCATGCAACAACTCGAACAAAACCGACTATTCGTCCAGGGGCTCAAGCTGGGCGAAGATGAGTCCGGGCGTGTCGTGGTTGCCGAGGTCGAGCCCGACTCGGCTGCCGAGCGGGCGGGGATCAAAAGCCGTGCCGTCGTGGTGGCTGTGCAAGATCAGCGTGTGACGAGCATCGAGGAGGCAATGAACATCTTGCTGCAGTCGCTCCATGCTCCGCGCGTTAGCTTGAGTGTGGCCGATCAAAGTGCTCCGCTCTTATGGCCCACCGAGTCAGCGTATAGTTTGCGAGTGCAACCCTCGCAGCTCTATAGTGCCATTGGCGCGGCGCTGATCTGTTGCTTCCTGCTGACCTATGAGCCGCTCAAGAGTCGCCACGGTGAATTGCTCGCCTGGGTGTTCACGATCTACCCGGTCGTCCGGTTTTTGGAAGAGGTCATTCGCGTCGATGAAGCTGCCGTCTTTCATACGGGGTTAAGCATTTCGCAGAACATTAGCCTGGGTTTGCTGTTGATTGGCGTGGCATTTTGGGCGTATTTGCTGCGGTCACCGGCCGGAATGATGAGTTCTGCCGCTCGACCGAAGTAGCGATCAGCCAACGAGTTTGACAATGCCCCCACCCGGCGGGCATGATTGACGTCAACACAGAAAGAAGATCTGCCCCCCCCTCTTACTGCACGGCAGGGGAACTTTTCTCAGCATTCGAGCGTCATAATCTCAGGTAACCGCGGTGGACGACGTTCAACTCATCGATGCGACATTAGGTGGTAGCACCGACGCGTTCGGCCAACTGGTACGCAAATACCAGGACCGGCTCTATAACGCGCTCGCGCATGCGATGGGCTCGACCGACGACGCGGCCGACGTGGTTCAGGAGACGTTCGTGCAGGCCTTCGTGAAACTTGCCACGTTCGAGCGACGCGCCTCGTTCTTCACTTGGCTGTATCGGATCGCCATCAACCGGTCGATCAGCCAGCGGCGACGGCGCCAGCCCGACCGGTCGCTCGATCGCCTGCAAGACGAGACGGCTCACGAAGTGGCCGACGACGCGCTCCCGCCCGACGGTCCCATGAATCAACGCGAACGTGCCTTGCAGGTTCAAAACGCCTTGGCAGGGCTGTCCGACGAGTTCCGACAGGTGTTGGTCTTGCGAGAAATGGAAGGCTACGACTATGACACGATCGCGCAACTGCTCGACGTGCCGGTGGGGACCGTTCGCAGCCGGCTGTTTCGAGCCCGCGAACAATTGCGTGAACGACTCAAGACGATGGTATTGGATGACTAGGTATTGAGGAGAGAGCGTGACAAGCGTGTCACAATAGGAGACGACGAACGAGCGATGTCAGACGAACATTCCCCAATCTCCGATCACGAACTGATCAGCGCCTATGTCGACGGCGAACTGACCGCAGCCGAGCGGCAGCGCGCCGACACGTTGTTGGCTGGCAGTGCCGAGTTGCGACAGTGGCGCGACGAGCTCGTGGCGCTCCGCGATGACATCCAATCGCTACCGCGACTTCGGCTGGGAGATGACCTGACGGAGAAGGTTTTACGGCAGGCCGAGCAAACGATGTTGTTGGGAACACATCGCCCGACGAACAACTCGATGCAGGCTGACGCGCCACAGAACTGGCACATGCGTTGGCCACGAGGTTATCGACCGTGGCTTTGGGCTGGCGCGGCGATCGCCGCCTCGCTGCTTGTCACATTCTTCAGCTCAGAAGATACGAAAGTCGCCTTTCATGCACCCCCGGCCGTCACGGCGACCCAACCGGTCAGTGAAGCCGCACCGGCTGTACAACCCAGCCTTGCTGATGAACAGCGGCAGGTCATGCGTCAGGCTGCCGATCAGCCCGCTGGATACGGTGGAGCCGCGGCGGCTGTCAGAGGCGCAGCACAGCAGATCGACGTGACGAAAGAATTGACTCGCAATGGTTATGTCGTGCAAGAAACTGGACGCTTGGGTCTGAATGTCCAAGCTGGTGAGCAGATTGCACAACAATTGGCGGTGATCGATCGTCACATGGCAGGCCAATTGCTGGACGACAACGTGACCGTGGTGCAGATCGCGGTCGACCCTGCTCAACTGGCCAACGATCCTTTTATCTCGGTACTGACAAAAAATGGCGTGTCGATCGATTCGTTGTCAAACAACTTGGCTGGCATCAATCATGCCAAGCAACAGCTGCAATCGAACATCGTTCAGAACCAGCAGCGTCGCGCGGTAAATCGTGGCGTTGCAGCAGTCGAGCTCGATATGGTTTATGTCGTCGCTGCGCCAGCTCAGGTGCATGAAATTGTGCGCGACTTGAACAGCCAACCGGCAACATTCCGTCAAGTGGTGGTCAGTACGCCTCAGTCGATCGACTCGGCCGAGAAAGAATTCGCCAAGAAGGAATCATCTCTGGCAGCCGCTGCCAAGCCGCAGACCGTCGACGCGATTGCCGATAAACGGAAGTCCGAGACTGAATCACAAAACCAGCCCGCTGAACCCCTCAGAAAAAATAGCGTGAGCGCACCAGCTCGCGACTTGAACACGAACCAGCGGGGCAGTTACGCCCGGATAGCGATTCCAAGCGACGGCACGCCCGCCATGTCGGCGAATCTCAACGGTCGCCCGACGGTCGATGAACCGCGTCTTGAGATATCAGCGTCGGCTCCTGGCTCTGCTCCGTTGGCCGCCAAGGCAGCTCAATCGGGAGGCTCAGCGACGGCCTCTCCTGCTGCTCCTGCTCCGGTCGTTGAATTGAATCGAGCCCGCGAGCAAAATCGGGTTGCTGATTATAAGGACATGTCCGACACAAACGCCCGGCAGGCCCCTTTGCAGCGTGTGCTATTTGTCTTCCGCGACGCAAATACTCCGCAGGCCACCGCAGCCCCGGCGGCCCAAAATGCCGGTGAGTCCAAAACCCCCACCGTGCCGATCGCGCCCCGCGATTGAGTGCTGTTAGCGAGGGTTGTCGAACGAGCCTTGTCTCGCCGGTGGCACGATTGCTACGGTTGAGTATGATATAGAGGCTCGACGAGCCGCGCTGCATTGTTCGCCCCCCCGCCTGTTGGAGACCTGTACCATGACACTGTCACGACGTGATTTTATTGACCGATCTTTGTGGACCGCGGCCGCCGCCATGGCGAGCGGGCAATGGAACAAGGCGTACTCGGCCGAAGAGTCGAGCGCGCGCAAGGTCGGACCCAATGACAAAATTCGTGTGGCGGTCATCGGCGTCAATGGCCAGGGCGGA
>CAYLYE010000344.1:0-4443 GCA_964387325.1 uncultured Planctomycetaceae bacterium | reverse complement strand
CTGGCCGATCCCCGACGTGAACGAGCCGCACTACCTGGCCAAGGCCAAGCACTTCTGGCAGAGCGACTGGCTCGCCAACGATTTCTTTCTCTCGTCGGGCGAAGCACACGGCGTGTTCTACGCGCTCTGCGGCTGGCCGCTTCTGTGGCTCTCGATGCCCACGATGGCGCTCGTGGGCCGGGCCGCGAGTTGGTTGTGGCTGGCGATTGCTTGGCGCCGTTTGAGTGGGTCGCTCGTACCCCGTTGGGGCTGCGCCGTGCTCACAGCCGTGCTGCTCGTCGCCGGTCAACAATGGTGTCAGATGGCGGGCGAATGGGTCGTCGGTGGCTTTGAAGCCAAACCCATCGCGTATGGCTGCGTCTGGTTCGCGCTCGCCGACTGGCTCGCGGGTCGCTCGTGGCGATGTGGCTTGTGGCTCGGCGCGGCGACGGCAATGCATGTGCTCGTCGGTGGTTGGTCGCTCGTGGCGCTCGTCATTGCGGAATTGCTCCGCGGTCGACCGCTGCCCAGCGCGCGCGACACGCTCAAGGTCCTGCTGCCGGTTATCATCCTCGGCGCGATCTCGGCCGTGCCGGCCCTGTTGCTCGATCGGGGCACGCCGCGCGAACAGACCGCCGAGGCGCATCGGATTTATGTCTTCGAGCGGCTCTCGCATCATCTGTTGCCCGATGCCTTTCCGTTGCGTTTTCAGCTGCGACACTTGGCCTTGGCCGCCGCTTGGATCGTCTCGTGCCTCATCGTGCGCCCGGTGAGTGCGCAGCACGCGGTGCGACGGTTCGTTGCCGGGGTGGTCGCTATCTCGCTGCTCGGCATCCTCGTGCGACTCGCGACGCTCGATCATCCGACCCTGGCGGCGAATTTATTGCGGTTTTACTGGTTTCGCTTGAGCGACGCGCTACTCCCGCTGGGCATGGCGCTCGAGCTGGGGTGTCTGCTCGGTGGGGTCGCGGTGTCGCGCCCGGCTTGGCTCGCACGGACGGGAGTGGCCTTTCTGTCGGTCTCGCTCGCACTGGGACACATGGCCTATATGATCGAACAGCGCGTGGCACCCGCTCCGCCGCGCGCCGACAAGTTGGGCCGCACGCTTGACCCGCTCGAGTGGCGTGCCGCCTGTGAATGGATCGCCGGCAACACACCGCCGACGGCGATGTTTATCTCGCCGCGCAACGGCGTCTCGTTTCGCTGGTACGCTGAACGCCCGGACGTGGCAACCTGGAAGGACATACCCCAGGACGCCGCGCATGTCCTCGAATGGTGGGATCGCATGCACGCGCTTTACTTCATGTACAACGAAGACCCCACGGCGCGTTGGTATCCGTCGCTGGCCGAGGCGGACCGGAGTCATGTGCTCCGCGCGGCCCGACAGTACGGTGTACAATACATTCTGACCGCCTGCGAGCCGCCGCTCGACTTGGAACTCGTTTACCGCAACACGGCCTATGCCGTGTACCGTGTTCCGCAATGAACATCTCGCCGCGCAAGGTATGGTCGTGATCATGGATCGGCAACTGCCGGAAAAAATTGCCGCGGCGCTCAAGCGCCCTCTGCCGGGTCGCGCTGCCCAGCGGCGCTTTGAACCGGAGTTGAGTTTCGGTCGGCACTTCGGTCCGCCGCCGCAGCACCGCAGTCTGCGCGCCGCGGTGCTCGTCCTACTCTACCCACACCAAGGCGAGTGGTGTGTGCCGCTGACGATCCGTCCCCCCACCATGCTCACGCACGCCGGGCAGATCAGTTTTCCGGGCGGGGGAATCGAGCCCGACGAGACCGGCGCACAGGCCGCGCTACGCGAATTGCATGAAGAGTTGGGAGTCGATCCCCGGTGGGTCACGTTGCTGGGTCAACTCTCGCCCCTGCACTTGTTCGTCAGCGGCTATGTGCTGAACCCGTGGGTGGGCGTGGCCTCGGAGCGACCTGCGTTCCAATGTGACACGCGCGAGGTGGCCGAGCTACTCGAAGTGCCGCTGGCGCACTTGCTCGATCCTGAATTTCACGGCAGCCACCGTCGTGTGCGGCGCGGCATTACGCATCAAGCACCGCACTTCAGCTGGGGACCGCATCGCATCTGGGGCGCGACGGCGATGGTGCTCGGCGAGTTTTTACGCGTCGTCGAGACACTCTAGACACCTTGCACCGAGCAGCGTGTCGTGCCTTCGCCACGCTGTCCTTAATCCGATGCACCTTGCGCGGCACGCGTGTCGCCGACGATCTTAACGTAGCTGCGAGCTAGCTGCTCGATGCGGGCCCAATCTCGGTTGGCGACCGCCTTCGACTCGACCAACGAGCTACCCAACCCCAACGCACACGCGCCGGCCTTCAGAAACGACGCGGCTGTGTCGAGGTTCACGCCACCGGTCGGCAGCAGACGAATTTGCGGCAACGGACCGTGGACCGCCTTGAGATAGTTCGGGCCGGTCAAATCCGACGGGAAGACTTTGACGATATCGGCGCCCGCCTGCCAAGCCGTGACAATCTCGGTGGGCGTGAGCGCGCCGGGCAAACAGAGCTTGTCGTAGCGGCGGCACATCTCGATGACCGAAACGTTGAGCGCGGGGGAAACGATAAACTCGGCGCCGGCCAGCATCGCGATCCGCGCGGTCTCGGTGTCGAGCACCGTACCCGCCCCCAGCAGCACCTGATCGCCCAGTTTGCTCGCCACCTCTTCCAACACGCGATGGGCCTTAGGGACCGTAAAGGTCACCTCCATCACATCAATGCCGCCGGCCAGTAAGGCCTGACAGACGTCGACAAGCTGGCTGCCGTCGGGTGCTCGAATGATGGCCACGATGCCCGTATTGAGAACACGCTGTAAGTGATTCTGCTTCGACATGACACACGATTCCTGGGCGAGAGAGTATCTTGATCCTCAGAATGAATGAACTTAACAGGCCGAGCAACTTGAGGCCGGTCGTTTCAGACTCACCGTGGTCGTCCGGTTAGCTTAATGACCTGAACCTCGATAACCGTCAAGAGGTCAAATTACGACGGATCGCGTTGTGAAAAGCGACCGCGTGGCTATTTCGAGAAGTCGACTTTCGGCGCGGTCTTGGCCCCTTCGTCGCTCTTGAAGTACTGGGGTGTCTCGATGCGCGCGAAGCTGGCCCAGATGCTCGAAGGAAACTGCCGCATGTAACGGTCCAGTTCTTTGACCTTGTCGTTATACCGGCCACGCTCGACGGCCACGCGATTCTCGGTCCCTTCGAGTGTGTCTTGCAACTTCAAAAATGATTCGTTCGATTTGAGTTGCGGGTACTGTTCTTGCATGACCAACAATCGCGCCAGCGCCGATTGGGTCTGATTGGCCGCTTCGACCTTATCGGCCGTGCTGCTCGCGCTGAAGTACTTGGTCCGCGCCTCGGCAATGCCCAGAAACACCTTTTGTTCCTGCCCGGTGATTCCCTTGATCGTCTCGACCAAGTTGGGGATGAGCTCGAAGCGGCGCTGGAGTTGGTTGTCGACCTGCGCCCAGGCGGCTTTGACTTCCGTATCGAGGGTGATGGCCTGGTTGTAACCGTTGAGGCCGCAACCGCCGACGAGCAGCGCCAGACCGACGAGCACCGCACCAAAAATCAACGC
Organism: uncultured Planctomycetaceae bacterium; assembly: GCA_964387325.1. Lineage (GTDB taxonomy): Bacteria > Planctomycetota > Planctomycetia > Pirellulales > PNKZ01 > CAZZBK01. Next base: position 870 of record CAYLYE010000344.1, on the reverse strand, counting down.
GCGCGACATAACAGAACCTCGTCATAAAAGGCGGAACTAGGAATCGTCTGCTTCATCGTCGATCATTTTATCGACGACGTCTTCGTCGTCGACCTCGGGATTCTCCGGCAGGGCGTAACCCTCGCTCAGCCAGCGTCCCAGGTCGATTTGTTGACACCGGGCACTACAGAACGGCAGGGCGACTGTCGGACCGCGGACAAACGATCGCTTGCAGACCGGGCAGCGGAACGTCTCAGGAAGCGGCGACATACGACAACACGAGCAACGAGCAAAGCAAGAAACAGCCAACGCAGCTCAATTGGACCAACTCGGTTCTCGTTTCGCAAGTCATCGCTCGGTTGGTTCGCCTCGGCGACGGCATGCCCAGCGATGAAATACGAGCACCGCGAGCGTGGCACCGACCAGATCGCAGATTAAGTCGGCCCACTCGAACGTGCGGCCCGTCCAAGGCTGCGTCCACTCGTCGAGCAGCCCGTGAACAAAAATGAAGCCGATGATGGCCCCGTTGCGGCGTGCGACCCAGCCGGAGACTTGAGCCCGGGCGAGACCGTCGTCGGGCCAACTGATCCAGGCCAACAGTCCGGCGAGCGTGCCGTACAACACGACATGCACCGGCTTGTCGATCGGAAACGCGCCAAGTTCGGGCGGCATGGGCACAAGCGGCCGGTGCAACAAGATCAACAGCAGTGGCCAATACACCGCCAGCGACGCAATCGCCCACGGACGCAGTCGCACAATTAGCGATTCACTCATTGTTAGGTTTGACACACTCGACTGGATTCATAATCGATTTTCTTTGCACAGGTATGTTAACCACAGAGTCACCGAGGACACAGAGAGAAGTCGGAAATCGACAAGGGATTAAAAGCT
>CAYLYE010000343.1:0-4477 GCA_964387325.1 uncultured Planctomycetaceae bacterium | reverse complement strand
GCGTGAGTACGCGCTGCTCTATGCGATGAATAAAGAACGAATCGCCAAGGCGAAAGACGATATTTTGATCCTGGCCCCCGGGCCGATCAACCGCGGCGTCGAGGTCACCCCGGAAGTGGCCGACGGCCCGCACTCACTCATTCTCGGTCAAGTAGCCAACGGCTTGGCGGTGCGGATGGCCGTGCTGTGGCTGATTTGCGGTCCACGCGAAGGAGCGACATCATGAGCGGACTGACTTTGGTCGGCGGCCGGGTCATTGACCCCAGCCAGCAAATGGATCGTGTCACGAACGTGCGGATCGAGGATGGTCGCATCGCCAGCTTCGACGATCCGTCGCGCGGCGACGATGCCGTGATCGACTGCACAGGCAAGATTGTCTCGCCCGGGTTGATCGACATGCATGTTCACTTGCGCGAGCCGGGGCGTGAAGAGGACGAAACGATCGCCACGGGCACGGCGGCTGCGGTCGCCGGCGGCTTTACGGCCGTCGCCGTCATGCCCAACACCGAGCCTCCGATCGACACCCAGGCCACGGTCGAATTTATTCGTCAACAGGCCGTCAAGGCCGACAACTGCCACGTCTACGTGATCGCCTGCGTGAGTAAAAATCGCGAAGGGAAAGAGCTGGCCGAGCTCGGTCAACTGGTCCAATCAGGGGTCATCGGCTTCAGCGACGACGGCGCGCCGGTCTACAACGCCGAGCTCATGCGCCGGGCGTTCGAGTACTCGAAGATGTTCGGCCGGCCGATCATGAATCATGAAGAGGTCAAAGAGCTAACCGTCGGCGGCGTGATGCACGAAGGCAAAGTGTCGATGATCCTCGGCTTGCCCGGCATGCCTGCCGCGGCCGAGGATGTGATGGTCGGTCGCGACATTATCCTCTCGGAGCTTACGGGTGGGCACATCCACGTATTGCATGTCTCGACGGCTGGCAGCATCGAGCTTATCCGCCGTGCCAAGCGTCGTAATGTCAAGGTGACGACCGAGGTCTGCACGCATCACTTCACCCTCTCGGACGAGTGCCTGCGGACGTTTGACTCGAACTACAAGATGAGCCCGCCGCTACGCAGCCAGCAAGATGTCGAGGCGTGTATCGCCGGATTGAAAGACGGAACGATCGATTGCATTTGCACCGATCACGCGCCCCATGCGGCTGAGAAGAAGATGCAAGAACTCGACCTCGCGCCGTTCGGCATCACCGGCTTGGAAACCGCGCTCGGGCTCGTCGTCACTCAGCTCATCGAGAAGGGCCATCTGACCTGGCCGCAGGCGATCGAAAAGCTAACGATCAATCCGGCTCGGATCATGGGCGTGAATAAGGGGACGCTGCGCGTCGGGGCCGCGGCCGACGTGACCGTGATCGACCCGACGACGCCATATCAGTTAAGCGCCGCCGACATGCGATCGAAGAGCAAGAACACGCCGTTCATCGGCTGGACCTTGCGCGGCCGCGCCACGCACACGATCGTCGATGGCCGGGTACGGTATCAACTGCACAGGTAATCTTCTGTTCCCTAAAGGAGAAGGAGGATTACTTAGAACAGCTCGGAGATCACCTTGCCGTTTTCGACGAGCGGCACAGGCCGACCGGATGGATTCGTCCAGTGCAGGCTGGAGTCGATCCCCAGGTGCTTGAAGATCGTGGCCGCGAGATCGCTCGGGCCGACGGGGCGCTCGGCGATCGAGCCGCCACGACGATCGGTCGCACCGATCACCTGACCACCGCGGACACCGCCGCCGGCCATCAACATCGACATGACATTGACCCAGTGATCGCGGCCGGCCGTTTTGGTCATCACCGGGCTGCGACCAAATTCGCCCACCACGACGACGAGCGTTGTGTCGAGCAAACCGCGCTCAGCGAGGTCGGAAACAAGTGCCGTGACGCCTCGATCAATGTCCGGAAGCATCGGCGTGAGTCCTTTAACAATGCCACCCCAGCGGACTTCGTCGCCGTGATGGTCCCAGTGGCCCCAGGCGTCGCTCAGTGTGACGTAAGTGACGCCGGCCTCGACAAGTCGTCGGGCGAGCAATGTTTTTTCGCCCAACGAGTCGCGGCCGTAACGATCGCGGACCGCGTCGCTCTCTTGTGAAATGTCAAAGGCTCGCTGCGCCGCGCCGCCTAATACCAGATCGAAGGCTTCGTGCGTGTAGCGGTCTTGTTGCTGAAAACCGACGTTGTTGCTGACCCGGGCGCGATACTGGTCGAGTTCGCGACGCAGGCGGTCGCGATCTTGGAGTCGCGGCACGGCGATCCCCTCGGGCAAGGAGAAACGGCCGTTCACATTCATACCGTCGAGCGGTTCGAAGTCTTGACCCAGGTCGCCGGCACCGTAGATATCGCTGACCATGCTGTTGGCCAACGCGACGAACGGTGGCATGCCGGGCTGATTCGGGCCATGAAATTTGGCGGCGACGGAGCCCATCGACGGGTAGCCGCCACCTTGGCGACCAATATTGACGCGCTGCGCCTTGGGATTGCCCGCCTGAAACGTGATCGGCGTATGGGTGCTCGAAGTGGAATCGACCGAGCGAATGATGGCGAACTTATCCATCATCGCGGCTTGCAGCGGCAGGTGCTCACAGATGTCGATGCCCGGCACGTTGGTCGCGATCGGTTGGAAGGGGCCGCGAATCTCGCTGGGCATATCGGGCTTCATGTCCCAGGAGTCGATTTGGCTCGGTCCGCCTGACAACCAAATTTGGATTACCGAGGTCGGTCGCGTAGCGTTGCTGTTCGTGGCGGCCTCGGCACGCGAACGCAACAGCCCGGGGATCGAGAGTCCCGCGGCGCCGGTCATGCCCAACTGCAAAAACCAGCGGCGGCTCCCCACGTGTACGAGTGGACTCGACTGCGGTGCGAGAGGGTGCTCGGCCACGGCCTGCTGATGACGCGCGGCATGGGAGAGGGAACGCTGTGAATCGTTCAGGCTCATCGGGGACCTCGGGTAGGATTGCTCGTGGATTGCGTGGGGCGGGCAGGTGCTGTCGACTCGATCAGCGGACGACACGACGTAGTATCGACCATCGACGCGATTGCATCAAGACATTTTTATTGCTTGAGGTCGATGGAGTGCTTTGAACTCCGCGGATTTGAGGCTATTCTTGGGGGTTCGCCCTGCCGTACGGGGCCATCTGGACCTGAAATTTTCCTTCGGAGTCATCGCCATGCCGCGGCTGCTTATTTGCCTGCTCGCTCTGTTCACCCTGGCAGCCGACGCGCCACCGCCAAAGCTGAAGGTCATCCCAGGCCAGGTGATCGTGCCAACCGACAATATGCGGCGAATCTGGGGCGAGCTGGTGAGCCTCGATCCGAAAACCCGCACCGGTAAGTTCCGCAACGAGTCGACCGACGAGGTCATGTCGTTCACGATCATGCCCTACGCTGAACTGCTGCATCATGCGGCGCTGGGCGACTTGCAGGACTATCGCGTCGGCGAACGGGCCATCTTTCGCCTGCACCCCAACGAGCAAGGGGACTGGGTGTGGCTCACGTACATCCAAGACGAAATGAACTTTCTGAACGGACACAAAGAGTACTATCACGTCGACCGCATCGACGCCAAGGAGGGCATTCTCGAAGTGACCGACGCCAGCGCCGACAAGTCTTACATTCGACAAAGTGGCATTCTCCTCGAAGTCGACGAGCACACACGCTACTGGAAGGACGGACAGCGGGCCGCGTTCGGCGAGATTCGCGTGGGCGACAAACTGCGCACCAAGACCCACGGCCTGGGACAGGGAAAGCATCGCCGTTGTTGGGAGGTGTTTTTGGATGAGGCCAGTTTGCTCAAGTTTCAGGCCGAGCAGCAGCAAATCCATCGCGAGCGGATGCAGACCGAGGGTCTGCCCGGCTACGTCGATCGCACGGAGCCCTCGACGGTCGACGTCAACTTGTTCCCCGAGGGCCGCGAGTTGATCGCGCAAATCAAGGTGGGCATGAAGGTGCGCGTGGCGCCTTGTCAGGTGGATCGTCAACCGGCGCGCGACAACGTCTCGGCCACGGTCAAAGAGATCAAGGCCAAGGGGCGCACGCAGGTCTGCACACTCGAACTCGACACGGCCATCGGCGACGAATTCACTGTCGCCGGTTTGGCCCGTGTTTGGATCGAGCGGAAATAGGCCAATCGCGCTTCAGACGTTAGGCGAACAACTTGCTCACGGCCTTGGCTTTGACCAGCTCGCGCGGCTGGTTGAGGTGGTTGTAGACGATCGTCTCCGGATCGATGCCGAAGCTGTGGTAGATCGTCGCCAGCAACTCGGCGGGATGAACCGGGTCTTCGAGCGGGGCCGAGGCGGTCTTGTCGCTCTTGCCATGCACGTAGCCGCGTTTGATCCCAGCGCCGGCCACGACCGCGGTGTAGCAGTATGGCCAGTGATCGCGACCGTCGGCCGAGTTGTTGTTGCCCGACGTGCTCACTCCCTTGACCGGACTGCGACCGAACTCTCCCACGGCGACCACGAGCGTCTCGTCGAG
>CAYLYE010000342.1:0-4485 GCA_964387325.1 uncultured Planctomycetaceae bacterium | reverse complement strand
TTCTCGAGCGCGGGGTCGCGGCCACGCGGGATCCAGCCGATCTGCGTGGGTTGGTTTTCGATCGGGCGATCGTGGCGATCGATATTCGACGAGTAGTTGCGGAAGGCCGCGGCCGCCGTGGGAGCAAAGTCGGGACGCAGCGCGTCTTCGAGTTCCTTGTAAACGATGACATCGACCAGGTAGCCGCCGTCGGTTGGAATCACTTGCACGACCGCGCGACGGCGCATCGATTGCAGCGTGGCTTCGAGCCGGTCGTAGCTCTCGACCGTGTCGCGCCGCCAAGGCTCAAGATACGTAGCGCTCACGAGCGGCACGGTCTCGATGCGGCCGACGGTCAATACCTCGCCGATGCGCTTGACACGATCTTCACGTTCGATGTCGAAGTAGTCGTCGACCGAATCGACGATTTGATCCCAGACCAGATCGCAATCGACGGCCGGAATGAATTGCGGATTTTGATGTACGACCGGGGGACCCGGCGGTCGCCAGAGTGAACAGCCACCGAGCGCGCAGCTCAGACTCAGCGCGAGCACGGTCGAGCGCAGCGAGAGTGAGCGGTGCGAAAGGAGTCGGGAATTGCGCACGACAGGAGCCGCCCGAGGTGGAGGAACAAGGGGGCGTAGTGTGGCGATTCAGGCTCGGCGCGGCAAGGGACGTTTCTGGCCGCGCTAGCAATGCTGGCGCGGGCGGCACGAATAGTGAGCGGGGGTCGTCAGGCCCCCGATTGTTCGTGAAGGTGAGTGGATATAGGAGATTCAAACTTATCGGGAGGCTTACGCCTCCCGCTCTTTGGAAGCGTCGCGGCTAACGAGATGGAAGCGGCGGAGTACTCACCTTAATCGCGTGAGCGAAGCTTCGACAGCAAGCGGAGGATTTCGACGTACAACCAGACCAGTGTGACGAGCAGGCCGAAGGCGGCGTACCACTCCATGTACTTGGGAGCGCCGGAGTCGCAACCGCTCTCAATGAAATCAAAGTCGAGGACCAAGTTCATTGCTGCCAGGATGACCACAAAGCCCGAGAAGGCGATGCCGATCGTGCCCGACTGGTGGATGAACGGAATGCTGATATGAAAGAAACTGAGGACAAAGCTGACAAGATAGAGCAGGCAGAGTCCGCCGGTGGCGGCGGCCACGCCCAGCTTAAAGTTCTCGCTGGGCTTGATGAGCCCCGACGAGTAGGCGAGCAGCAGCGCGGCGAGTGTGCCGAACGTCAAGGCGACAGCCTGAAAGGCAATGCCCGGGTAGCGCGTCTCGAACAGGATCGAGAGCGCGCCGAGAAAAAGTCCTTCGGCCGCGGCGTAGAACGGGCTGGTGTAGGGAGCTGCCGTGGGGCGAAAGGTGGTGATGAGCGCCAAGATGAAACCGCCAATCGAGCCGGCGGCGATCAACACGCCCGGTTGCATGGCTCCGAGACTGACTTGCCACCAGCTGAGGCCGGCGCTCGCCATTACAACCGCGAGCAGCAGCGCGGTTTTCAACACGGTACCGGACAGCGTCATCGTGGACGAGGCGCGATCCTCGATTTGAAACAGCTTGCTGGGCTGAAAAGCCTCGGCAGTGAGCATAGGGTTGCCGGTGCGCATGGTCGGTGGCCTTCAGTAGAAAGAAGTTCGCTGAGCAGAGTGTGCTCATCATAGCGGAGCCGAGCCGGTTTGGGCAACGACGCGAAATCGAGTCATCCGAGCCGGGGGCGTAAGTCCCCGGCTCGGAGCAACCGATGGATGATAGGTGACGAACGCGTTCGCTCAGACGCAGCCGGCGTCGTCGGCGTGGCCGTGGGCTTCGTGGAAGCCGTCCATGCCGAGGCGGGTACGCAATTCCTCGAACTGCTGATGAAAGTAGTCGCTCGATGAATGGACGTGCTCGGCTTCGGTGATGAAGCGGATTTGATCCTTGCCATGAACGCCGTGACGGCGCAGGACTTCCTCGAACGGCTGTAAATTCTCGCCGTAACAGATCAGCAGCTTGTGCTCGTCGAATTGCACCTCGAGCGGGATATGCGGGTTGAGCACCGCAATGCCCGTGCAGCCATCGTCGAGCAGCAGGTCTTCGTACTCGCACAGAATGCTTTTGAGCACGGGCAGATCGATGTTCTCGCGGTACATGTCGGTATGACCGCGACCGCCGCGTTGGTGACTCGTTTCGAGCACCACATCGACCTCTTGCCCGAGCGGATCGAGCAGGTCGATAAACACGTCGAAGAGTCGTTGCGAGCTGGCGGCCGCCATGATGACGGGCACCTGCGTGCGGTTGTCTTCGTCGCGATACACATCATGACGGAAGCCTTGCATCGGCACGACCTGCAGGTCGTAGCTGGGACGCACGGCGTCGGTCAGTACAAAATCACCGTAACGCACAATGCCGAGATGGGCTTCCAGCTCTTCTTCGCTCAAGCGATCGAAGCTGCTGGAGTACTCGGGCGTTTGCCCATCACGGAAAACGTTCCGGAACAGTTTTTTCAAGAACCCCATTCCACACCTTTTAACAAACGAATGAAGGTGGGGTCGATAACGACCCGCCGGCGAAACACTCAGGGAACATGCCGCTGATAAACTCGTCCCAACACGCCACTGAGGCGCTTGAGGTGTCGCCGGCTTTGGCCGGTGAGAGCTAGCAGTGCGGTTCCGAACAATTCTTGAGAACTCTAGGTCACAGTCATTCAAACGAGGATTGGTCGCGAACAAGTTCGGCGATCCATCGCCCGACGTACCCGGCATCTCCGTTATGTCCGGAACTCTTGATCTCCCTGAGTCGAGGGGGGTGCGCTCCGTGCTCGTCCGCCGAGGCGATACGAAGCACTTGCAACTGGCATGAAAACTCTAGCACTTAGCCCGTGAACAAGTTTGACCGCGGAACAAACCGCGCAAGAAACTCGTGTCAAAAACGTGAAGTTGCAACGATCACAGAAGGTTGGCGATCGGTATAATCCCCCGCGATTTTGTCAGCGGTCGTTGATCCAAAAACGGGACCTCGCATGGCGCAGACGGTGGCTTGCTCCGCGCGGGGTTCGTGTCCTTAGCCGTGATACGCACGCGCGGGGCTCTGGGTTCGGAGTTCGGGGCGAAGATTGGACAGCGATCGGCTATAGTAACCGGCGCCATCCGCATCTCCCGAACAACCGCACCATTCGCTATGACTCCGACGACAGCATCACTGGCAAGGCAAGCTCCTCTTCTCACGGCACTCCTGGGGATGCTTTTTTGTATGGGCTGTGGCGAGACAACCGCCCCCGGGCCGGTCGAGAAGACGAAGACTCAGCCGGTGACGGTCGCAACGCAGCCCGACGCGACCCGGGGGAATGACACCTGGGACGTTATTCAGATGCAGGGGACCCAAGTCGGCTACACGCACACCACAACCCGGCGTGAGCAACTTGCTGGTCGTGAATTGGTCCGCAGCGACTCGGAGACGCAACTCAAGGTGCAACGCTTCGGCGATCAAAGCGAGCAATCGCTCCGCTACACCACCTGGGACACGACCGACGGCGCGCTCGTTCGCTTCGACAGCGTCATGCAACAGAGTGAGCAGCCGCTGAGAGTGTCGGGCGTGGTCGAGGGAGAGCAACTCGTGATCACCACGGTCGGTAGCGGTTCGGCACAGACACGTTCGCTACCGTGGAAAACGGAGTGGGGCGGCTTCGAGGCCGCGCCGCGCAGTCTGCGCGAGCGTCCCATGAAGCCCGGCGAGCGACGCACGCTATCGATGCTGTTACCGTTCATCTTGCAAGTTGCCACGATCGAACTGTCGGCCACGGCGTTCGAGTCGACCAAGCTGCTCGATCAATCGGCACGACTCTTGCGCGTCGAGCAAACAATGACGCTCAGCGGCGCGCAGCCAATTCGATCCATCAGTTGGCTCGATGAGCACGGGGAGATATTGAAGACCGAGTTCGCGGCCCTCGGGCAGTCGAGCTTTCGCGCGACCCAAGCGTTGGCGCTGCGCAAAGCGTCGACGGAGCGGCCACTTGACCTCGGCGTGGCGACAACTGTTTCGCTGCGACAACCGATGAAGCGCGGTCACGATGCGACGCGGGCACGGTACCTTGTGACGGTCGTCGGGGCCGATCCGAGCAAGTTGTTCGCCGTCACAGCGGGGCAGAGCGTGAAGTCGACGGGACCCAACTCGGCCGAGATCATTGTGCAGCGTGTGCAGGGGGGCGCGGCAGGGCCCAGTACGGGCGATAGCCCGACAACCCCGGCCGATTTGCAAAGCAGCGCACTGATTCAAAGCGACGACGCGCTGATCATTGAAATGGCGCAAACGGCGACGGGAGGCGAGACCGATCCGTGGAAGACGGCCGTGCGGTTAGAAGCCTTCGTGCGACAAGCGGTCAACGCGAAGGAATTCACGCAGGCGTTTGCCTCGGCGGCCGAGGTCGCCCGTTCGCGTCGGGGCGACTGCACCGAGCATGCCGTGTTGCTGGCCGCTTTGTGTCGCGCCCGGAAAATTCCTGCCCGAGTCGTGATGGGGTTGGTCTACGTTG
>CAYLYE010000341.1:0-4490 GCA_964387325.1 uncultured Planctomycetaceae bacterium | reverse complement strand
GCGGCAAGAACGTGGTCGCCGCGTTAATCGCCGCCTGTACCTGCTGAGTCGCCACGTCGATGTTCAGCTCCAACGCGAACCGAAGTGTGATGACCGAGCTCCCCTCGGAACTGGTCGAGGTCATCTGGGTCAGGCCTGGTACTTGGCCAAACTGACGTTCCAAAGGCGCTGTGACGTTCGAGCCCATCACCTCGGGGCTGGCTCCCGGATAAAACGTGAGTACTTGAATCGTGGGGTAGTCGACCTGCGGCAAAGCCGAGACCGGGAGCTGCTTGTAGGCCACGGCGCCGGCGAGCAAGATGGCAACCATGAACAGCACGGTTGCAACCGGGCGGAGAATAAAAGGCCGTGAAGGACTCATAACGCACGCTATACGACGTTAGGGAGATGCCTTTACGGACGCGGCCCGAGGCACGTCTTTGGCGTTGTCCTTTCGTTTCCCACCGCTCGGATCACGTACGGCGAGTTTGGCGCCGTCCTGCAATTTCTCTAAGCCGTCGGTCACGACCAACTCTCCGGCTTCCAGTCCGCGCTCGATGAGCATTCGGTCTCCTTCGTTGGGTCCGACCGTGACTTCGCGCAGTTCGACCGTCTCGTCAGGCTTGACCACATAGACAAAAGGAAAGCTTGGTCCGCGCTGCACGGCAGCAGCAGGAACGATCGCCACTCCCTGTCGCGTTTCAATCAGCAGCCGTGCATTCACAAACTGATTTGGAAAAAGCATGCTGTCTTCGTTCAGGAAAATCGCCTTGAGCCGTACGGTACCCGTCGTCGGGTCAACTTGATTGTCGATTGCCGCGAGCTTGCCCGTCGCCAGCTTGGTGTTGAACTCTCGATCATAAGCCAGCACCGTCAATGAATCGCTGGCGTTCATTTTGCGCTGCACACGAGAGATGTCGTCCTGGGGAATCGTGAACACGACGGCAATGGGTTGCAACTGAGTTACGACGGCCAAGCCGTTTTGGTCGTTGGCGCGGACCATGTTGCCCGGATCGACAATCCGCAGTCCAATGCGTCCACCAAGCGGCGAGATAATCTTGCAGTAGGTGAGCTGCAGCTTGGCATTTTCAATTTGGGCCTGATCGGTTGCGATGGCCCCTTCGTTTTGCTTGACGAGCGACTTTTGGGCGTCGTATTGCTGCTTGCTGATCGAGCCCGAGGCGATTAGCGCGTTATACCGGTCGAGGTCGAGTTCGGCGATTTGCAACGCGGCACGATCTTTGGCCAATTGCCCCTCGGCCTGCGCAAGCATGACTTGATACGGTCGTGGGTCGATCTCGGCGATCATCTCTCCTTGCTTGACGAATTGACCTTCTTTGAAGTGGACCTTTTGTAATTCACCGTCGACTCGGCTGCGGATCGTCACCGTATAAAATGCCGTGACGGTGCCTAGCCCGTTGAGATACAAATCCATGTCACCTCGTTGGACCTTGGTGGCAAGCACCGACGGAACGCGCGGCGGTGGCGGCGAGGCCTTCTTGTTTGCCCCGGGCTTCAAAAACGCGAACAGCTCAAGCTGCCAGTAGTAACCGGCTCCACCGGCGGCGGCCAGCAAGACCAGCCACACGAGCGCGCGCAGCCAACTGCCGCCGCGCGGAATATCTGCCGCCCTTTCATGAGTGGACTCCGATACAGGCAGTCCCGGCATACCTTGGTCAGTGAGGTTCGATGCCATAATGGCGAGCGATGGAACAAAGGGCGGGTAGCTTGGTGGGCTGGTGCGCTACAGGTACCGTGACTCGAACCAACAACGGCTGCTGGAGTCACACGGGTCGTAAGCGTCTCCAACTTGTTATTGTGCCCTAGAATCGACGGTTTGGCGACGGTTGATTTTCAATTTGACGAGACTTCCTGCCCGTCGAGGGTGTTTTATTGACACCTGCGCGTGCGACGAAAAGTCGTCATCCTGGCCCGAGCAAGGGGGCGATCGTCTTGCCAAGCGCCCAGCACAAAAGTGTTCGAGGCTTCATGAGGTACTTATCCGATACCTGCGATTCATGACCCACCACGATTTGGGTTACGTTGGATACACGCAAATTGAATGCGCTGTTCGCATGCATTCGAGAGGGGGAGAGGAGGCCATAGCCGATGGTCGGCCGTCGCGTTTATCCGCGAGGACGCGCTTTCCGTCGTGCAACCTCGCGGTGTTGTGCCGCGTCTGCCACGAGTACTCCGTTGGGTCTCGACCTCCGCGGTACGTGCAAGAGAGCGTTCAACTTAGAACGAATGGGGGGGCGTCTACAGGTGGTGTTGAAAATCCTACGATTTACGGGCGTAATTTCCGATAGTTGACATGTGTACACTATTGCTGTAGTCTCGGTGTTCCGTGGGAGGAAACGCCATGATTGCCCATTTGGACGCGGACTGTTTTTACGCAAGTGCCGAGCGGGTCCGACACCCATTCCTGCTCGGAAAACCCATCGGTGTCATCGGGAACCAAGGGGCATGCGTGATCGCAAAAAGCTACGAGATGAAGGCGTGGGGCGTTGCCACGGGCGAACCGATTTGGGATGCAGTGAAGAAGTGTCCCGACGGCGTTTACGTTAAACGTGACTTCCGCTGGTACGAAGCTCTGAGCAAGAAGATGCTCGACCTCGTGCGGCTTTGGTCGCCGGCCGTCGAGTATTACTCCGTGGATGAGTTCTTCCTGTCGGTCGATGTACGTGAGCCGCAGAAGTTTGCCGAGGCGATCCGCGACGAGATTATGAGAGCAGTCGGTGTTCCCGTGACGATCGGCATCGCACGAACGAAGACGCTTGCCAAACTCATCTCCGATAATGCGAAGCCATTCGGCGCTCTGGCTCTCCGTGGTGAAGACGCTGAACATGATCTGCTTGCCAGTCGAGCCGTGAGTGATATCACGGGCATCGCATCCAAGAGTGCCGCGAAGCTCGCGATGCTCGGCATCAAGACATGTCTCGACTTCGCGCGGGCGAACCCGAAGCAGATACGAAAGATTCTCACGGTCGTTGGTGAAAAACTCTGCTACGAGTGTAATGGCGAACCCGCGTTGCCTTTGTTGACGAAGCGACCACCGCACAAAATGATCTCGCGTGGTGGTTCGATCGGTGAGCCATCACCCGACCCGATGAAGCAATGGGCGTGGGTTATTCGAAACTTGGAACGCTTGATCGAAGCGCTCGACTTCCACGGGATCATGGCGGGTAAACTGCTGTTGATCTTGGAGTACAAGCACGGCCCTGCAACATCGGCCTCTGTCCGCTTCGAGGCACCAACAGCGCGGTTCGATACGATGGTCGAAGCCGTGAAAGTGATCTGGCCAAAAACTCTCGTCGAGGGACGACTCTATCGCATGCACCTGATCGCCTCGGAGCTTCAGTACCCAGGAGCACGGCAACTCGGACTGTTCGATCCTGTAGGGCCAGACGTTGCCAAGCTCAAGGAACAAGTGAACGAACGGATGGGTCGGTTCGCGGTGCGGAGTGCTGCAACCCTACCCCTGGAAGAAATCTACTCCGACTTTGCGCATGGTTACGACATTTGTGACATTGCCGGAAAGATGTGTTTCTAATGGAAGGACTCGCACTGCCGTACTCGGATGTTCCCGTGCGACTGATCGAACAGCATCAGATGGATCGTCTCGTTCACGATCGTGGCGGTGAAAAAGAGATACGTTTCATGCGTCAGGTGCGGAACGCCATGCTCTTGATACGCGAGGATGGACAACTGAAGGTGCTGCCATGGGGCTGTCGCAATGGAAAACTTCCTCGTAGTGGCTTCACTTGGCTCTCGACCGTAGAGGCGGGCAACTGGGGTGTGTATCACGCCCGCTCCGTCGAGATTCCGGCGGTCTTTGGCCTGCACAATGGCGTGTGGTTCAAGATTCAGCAGGGAATCCAGGGGCTTGTTGCCGAAGTAGACGACACGGCGGCAGCGTATATGATCGTCGAGCCATCGACCTATTACTACAAAATCATGACTCGCGCCACGAAAATGCCCGTGCTGATTGGCGAACGCATCTAAAGAGGTAAACGCGACCCATGACTCGATGCGAACAACGCGAAGTCAGGAAATACCGCTCCTTCCGCTGGTCGCCCTGTGGGCCATTCACTGCGAAGTCGTCAATAATAGCCTCGCTCTTGCTCGACCCTGCCCACTACCGTCATGTCGGTTGAACGGATGCAGCTTGCGGGCTACAATTTTCAGGTCCGCTCTCCTGGTGGAATTGGCAGACACGATAGACTTAGGATCTATTGCCGAAAGGCGTGCGAGTTCGAGTCTCGCGGAGAGCAATTGGGAACGTCTTTATCTGATCAGGCTGGTTTATCTGATCAAGCTGGTTTATCTGATCAAGCTGGGGGCGTGGTTTTAAGATCAGCTGCCAGGCAACGACGCCGAATCGATCAAGTCGCCGAGGTTGTCATTGTCGCGATCGAACGGCAGCGGGTCGATCAGGTCAAGCAGCCCGTCACCGTCGGCGTCGTGGGCGGGAGTTAAGTAGCCGGCCGTGTCGCTGTGCCGCTCACCAT
>CAYLYE010000340.1:0-4523 GCA_964387325.1 uncultured Planctomycetaceae bacterium | reverse complement strand
AAAGCTCAAAGAGCAAATCCGCCGCATCAAGGAACTGATCAACCGTCAGACGCAGATTCAAGGCCAATCGCAAGCCGAAGGGGATCCCAAGCAACAGGCCCAGCCGCAAGGCAAGTTGGCCGAAGACACCGGCAAGCTGGCACAAGAAATGAAGCCGGCGCAGCCGAAGAACCCGTCCGACAGCAAGTCGGGCGACGCCAAAAAGCCTGACGCCAGTAAAGCTGGCGACGAAAAGAAATCAGGCACCGATGACAAAAAGCCGGGAGACAGCAAACCGGCTGGCGAAAAAATGCCGGATGTTAATAAGAAATCCGATGACAACAAGAACGTGCCAAGCAAACCCGACGGCAAAGAGAGCAAACCGTCGGGAGAGAGCAAACCGTCGGGAGAGAGCAAACCGTCGGGAGAGAGCAAACCGGGAGAGCAATCGCCGCCGAAAGCAGGTCAGCCTAGTGACGGCGACGAGGGGCAGCCCAGTGACCCCAGCGCGCCGAAAGACAAACAGCAATCGAGTCAGCAGCGCGTAGCCAAGGCGCAGCAGAAAATGCAGCAGGCGCAGAAAAAGCTCGAAGAGGCCAAACGTGACGGCGCGAAACAAGACCAAGAAGATGCCGTCCGCGAGCTCGAACTCGCCAAGGCCGATCTCGAAGCAATTCTGCGGCAATTGCGTGAGGAAGAACAGGCCCGCACGCTGGCTCAGCTCGAAGCTCGGTTCCGAAAAATGCTCGAAATGCAACGCGAGGTGTACGAAGGGACGCTACGGCTCGATCGGGTGCCCGCCAAAGATCGCACGACCAACGACGAACTCGAATCAGGCCGGCTCAGCCGCAAGGAATCGCTCATTTTGGCCGAGGCCGACAAAGCGTTGGCCATCCTCCGCGAGGACGGCTCGGCAGCTGCCTTCCCCGAGGCCGTCGAGCAACTCCGCAGCGACATCGAACTCGTCGTCGGTTATCTGGCCCGGTTCAAGGTCGACACGATCACACAGGGGGTCGAGGAAGACATCATCGCCGCGATCGAAGAGATGATCGCCGCTTTGCAAAAAGCCCAAAAGAAGCAGCAGGACCAAAAAGGCAAACCTCAACAAGGACAGGGGGGGCAACAAGACCCGCCACTGCTCGATCAACTGGCGGAACTCAAGATGATCCGCGCTTTACAGATGCGTGTGAACACGCGAACACAGAAGTACAACAAGCTGGTCGATGGCGCCGAGGGGGTGGCCGACAAGCCCGATCTGGTTGAAGCCCTCCGCGGCCTCGCTGATCGCGAACGGAGAATTTTCGACCGCACACGTGACATTGTCACCGGGAGAAATCAATGAGCGCTTCACTTCACCGGACCTTGCTGCTCGGAAGTGTTTTATTGCTCGTCGCAAGTGTCGCCCCCGCACAAACGCCCGAGTCAAACACGCTCGACAACGCGCCGACGCTTAAGGCGGCCGTCCCTGACGCCGTTTGGATCGGACTTGCCGAGTGGCTCAAGTCGACCGGCGCGGACGCTGCAACGACCGAACGAGCACAAAAGTCATGGAACGATAGCGCTTCGTTCGCGCTGCTCGATCGCGTGGCGATTGTCGCCGCGCAGGTCGACCCGCGCGCGGGGCAACTCGTCGATCTCTGCTCGCACTCGTTTTCCGAAGGGGTGGTCGATCCGCAGAAATGGCTCCGCGAGGGTGCGTTGCCGCCGTTGGTGCGTAACAACCTGCGGCTTTTTTATGCCCGCTGGCTCGCCCAACAGCAGCTTTACGACGAACTGCTCGAACAGTTGACCGATCTGGCCCCCGAGGAGGTCGTCGATCCATCGTCGCTGCTGTTTTACCGCAGCGTCGGCTATCACCGGCTGCTCAATCGCGACGCGGGCTTACAAGCGATTCAGCAATTGCTCGGCAACGTCGCCGAGGTACCGCAGCGTTACCGCGCCGTGGCCTCGCTGATGCAGAGCGATCTGGAAAAGCTCGACGACAAGACGCTGGATCATATCGCGCGGCGGATGGACGACATCCGGCGACGACTCGATCAGGCCCGAGCCGGCCAGAAGGTGGTCGACATCGAGAACGGCGTCATCAAATCGCTCGACAAATTGATCGACGAGATGGAAAAGCAACAACAACAACAGGGCGGAGGCGGTGGCGGCGGAGGCTCGCGTGCCGCGACGCCCATGCAAGACAGCATGCCGGGCGGTGGCAAGGGCGAGGGCAAAACTGACCGCAAGCCCATCGGCAACACAGCCGGCTGGGGCGAACTGCCACCCAAACAACGCGAGGAAGCGTTGCAGCAGATCGGCAAGGACTTCCCGGCCCACTATCGAGAAGTGATCGAGCAGTATTTTCGTCGTCTGGCCACGGAAGGAAGCAAGAAACCGTGACGATGCTTGGCGTGTTATTTTTATCGACCGCGTTACTCTCAGACGCCCCGACTTGGCAGTTGAGCACTCTCGACGGCCGTCGACTTGAGGGTTCGCTCGTTGAATGGAAGCCGGATCAACTCACGCTCGCCACGAGCGAGGGTCGCCCGTCGGTCGCGCTCCGCAGCGTGCTCGACATCAAGCGAGTGGGCTCGGTCGCCACGACCGAGAAGCCCAGTGTTTGGGTCACGCTCGTCGATGGCAGCACGCTGCTCGCCACGGCCTACACCGTCCGCTCCGGACAAGCGTCCCTGACGCTCACCGGCGATGTCAAAGTCACCGTCGCCACGCGGTTCATCGAGCACATTCGGCTTCGCGAGCACAGCGGCGTTTGGGCTCAGCAGTGGAATGACATTCTGAAAGCCGAACGCACGGGAGACGTGATCGTCGTCCGCAAAGAAGACACGCTCGACTTTGTGAGTGGCGCGGCGGGAGACATCGACGACGAGACGGTGCAATTTCAGATCGACGGCGAGAAGATTCCGGTCAAGCGCCCCAAGGTCGAGGGGGTGCTGTATTTTCGCGCCGCGCGTCCTGAGTTGCCTG
Source organism: uncultured Planctomycetaceae bacterium (assembly GCA_964387325.1). Lineage (GTDB taxonomy): Bacteria > Planctomycetota > Planctomycetia > Pirellulales > PNKZ01 > CAZZBK01. Next base: position 1,574 of record CAYLYE010000340.1, on the reverse strand, counting down.
CGAGCATCTGTCGCGCTCAACTCGACGGCGGTAGCGTCATCGCCATCGCCACGGTCACGGTGACCAACGGGGTGTTGTCGCTGCGGACCCCCAGCGGCATCGAACTCACAGGCCCCGCCGCATACGTCAGCCGTTTTCAGTTTAATGTCACCTATCTCAGCGACCTGCCGAGCGAGAAGGAGACGGTGCATCCGTTCCTGACCTCGACGGACGACCGGACCCGGGCGGCTTATGCTCGCTTTTTTCAGCCACAACGCAATCGGGCTTTGGATCGCGGACCGCTCAAGTTGAGTAACCGCACGTATGACAAGGGGCTCGCGCTCCCGGGCCCCAGCGAGGTCGTGTTTCGCCTCGGTGAAGAGTACGCCGCGCTGCAAGGGGTGGTCGGCATCGACGACTCAGCCCGGCCACTCGGCGACGTACGACTGTTAATCCTCGGCGACGACCAACCGTTGCTCGACACGGTACTGACCGGACGCATGCCGCCGCTCGATGTGAACGTGAAGCTCAAGGGGGTGCGACGACTCAAGATCGTCGTCAACTGTCATGGCGACGAGGTCGGTGACCGAGTCAACTTTTGTGACATCAGGTTGGTGCAATGAGAAAACTACTGGCTCTACTGGTGCTGCTGTCTCCTGCGGCGACTTTTGCGGCCGATGAGGTCGACCCGCGCGTCGTGGCCGCCGAGTCGGCCCGTGTGGCGGCCATCCACAAGGTGAGCCGCGCGGCGGTCAGCATCTTTGCCGACGGCGGTACCAACGGCGGCTCAGGCGTCGTCATATCGAGTGACGGCTACGCATTGACCAACTTTCACGTCGTTCAGCCCGCCGGTGACTGGATGAAATGCGGCATGCCCGACGGCAAGCTCTACGACGCGGTGATCGTCGGGATCGATCCGGTCGGCGACGTGGCGTTGATCAAGCTGCTCGGTCGGCAAGACTTCCCGCACGCCACACTGGCTGACAGTGACACGGTCCGTGTCGGCGATTGGGCCATCTGCGTCGGTAATCCGTTCCTGCTCGCTACCGATTTTCAGCCGACCATCACCTACGGGATCGTCTCCGGGGTGCATCGTTACCAACCGCCGGCCGGTACGCTGCTCGAGTACGCCGACTGCATTCAGACCGACGCCTCGATCAACCCTGGCAACTCGGGCGGCCCCCTGTTCAACACCCAAGGCGAGTTGATCGGCATCAACGGTCGCGGCTCGTTCGAGAAACGCGGCCGAGTAAATGTTGGCGTTGGCTACGCGATCTCGATCAATCAAATCAAGTTCTTTCTCGGTGCCTTGCGGGCTGGCCGTATCGTCGATCACGCCACACTCGGCGCGACGGTCAACACGGGCACCGACGGTCACGTGCTGGTAGACGACATTCTCGAAGACTCCGACGCCTTTCGTCGCGGACTCCGTTACAGCGACGAGATCGTCTCCTTCGGCGGGCGAAATATCCGGACCGTGAACGCTTTCAAAAACGTGCTCGGCATCTTCCCACGCGACTGGCAGGTGCCGCTCACGTATCGCCGCGACGGTCGCACGCACGATACCGTCGTGCGTCTGGCTGGAGTACACAGCC
>CAYLYE010000339.1:0-4531 GCA_964387325.1 uncultured Planctomycetaceae bacterium | reverse complement strand
GCGGCCAAAATGAAGAGAAAAAGTTGGGCGAGTTTTCGGTTTTCCGTTTTCGGTTGAAAGTCCGTTTTCAGTTGAAAGAGCGGGGGTCGTCAGGCCCCCGATTTCTTCACCCAAGTCGGCGGAGGTGCCGCCGGTCCGTTCGGCGGTCGTGGTGCATGGCACCCGCCCTTCACTTGCGGGTGCCATGCCCACGGCTCGGCGTGGGCATGCTGGCCGAACGTCCGCCCTGTCACGTCACGCGCGTGATGGTCGCCTCTCGCTCGACGAAAGGTTGCGGGATGGTTGCGACGCTTCCGAGTGCATCCAACGGGCTGCGGACCCGTTGAGCCGCTTTGTTCATCACGTGCGTGTAGATCATTGTGGTGCGAACGTCGTTGTGCCCCAATAGCTCTTGCACGGTGCGAATATCGTGCCCTTGCTCCAGCAGATGGGTGGCGAAGCTATGTCGCAACGTGTGGCACGTGACTCGTTTGGTCCAGGCGAGTTGTTTGACGGCGGTCGAAAACGTGCGTTGGACAGAACTCTCATGCACGTGATGTCGTCCGACTTTGCCCGAGCGTGGATCGTGTGACAACCGGGTTGATGCGAAGACGAATTGCCAAGCGAGCGAATAGTCAGCGCCAGGAAACTTGCCATCGAGTGCCATGGGCATTTCGACACGACCTTGCCCGCGCGCTACATCCCGATCGTGTAATGTGCGTCGACTTTGCATTTGCTGTTCCAAGTCGCTACGAATTGCGACCGGCAACATGACGTATCGATCCTTGTCTCCCTTGCCACTACGGATCGTCATCTGTCCGCGCGCTAAGTCGATGTCTTTCATCCGCAGTCGGCAACATTCCATCAACCGCAATCCAGCCCCGTACATCAGCCTGGCCATCAAACAGTGCGGTTCACTCGTCGACAGTAACTCGATCGTGCGGAGCAACTCGGCGACTTCGGTAACGCTCAGTACGGCGGGGACACGCTTGGGCCGTCGGGCACGTACCGCGTCAAATGTCCCGAGATCGACTTTCAACACGTCGCGATAGAGAAACAACAAGGCGCCGAGCGCCTGATTTTGGGTACTGCCTGAGACGTGTCCAGAAACGGCAAGATGGGTCAAAAACGCTTCGACTTCCAACACCCCCAACGTATTGGGGTGGCGGATTCCATGAAAGCGGATAAAGCGTTCGATCCATTGGACGTAGGACTTTTCCGTGCTGTAGGCCAGATGTCGGACACGCGCGACCTGCCTACACTGTTGCAAGAGTTTCATCGCCCGCTCATCCTTGTCGGCATTTTGCGCTAGAAAAGCGCGCTATCCGGAAAGCCGCGCGTTTTGTGTAGCAAATACTGAAAGATTCGGCAATTTCACGGAGTGTATATTGGTACACTACATAAAATCAAGGAAAATCCGCGGGAAATTTGCATCAACGTCCAATGATCGGTACTATGCTGAAAGATTCAGTATAAACAATGGTTCGCCGCCTTGGCCCTTCGCGCAATCGGAAAGTGGCAATGGAAATCCTTCGCACCAAGGTGTTCGGAAAAGTTGATCGAAACGCTGCTGTTGGCGTCATCCAGGCTGACATGAAGCAGAGTATGCCCTTGCTCTTCTTGATTGCCGACAAGAAAGGCGGATCGATTTCTGGCTGCCAGCGGTTGTCAAAGGTCCTTGCTGCGGAGTATTGCGCCGATAAGAAATCTGGGAAAGCGACGTTGTCGAATTTCTCGAACGGTTATCAGCCTTTGAGCGAGGCCGACGCCGAGACAATTATCAAGGGACTCGGGTCCAGATTTCCATGCGACCACGGATGGATTATGTCCGTCAAGAAACCGCAGGCGTTTGTCGATTTTTTCGCTCGTAATTCATATCCGGTGAATCAGAATTCCTTTTTGCCGGGGGTTTGCAATGTGTTTTGCTTCAGCGTCTTCGGAGCTCTCGCGCTTTCCGTCCGGGCACTGAGTCTCGACCATGCGATTGCGGAAATCGAAAACGATGAAATCGAGTCACCCTTTGGCGCCAAAAGTTGGGCGTTTTTGCATTTTAGTCTCGATGAGAACGACCGCAAGAAGGCTGCAAAAATGGAACAGTCCAGAGCCACGGAATTGAAGAAGCACCTGAAGGCACTGGACAAGTCTGTCAAGGGTGGCCGAAGGGATGGCCGGGGAGAACCTTTGGATGCACCGCGGGTTTCCCTTTCCAGCATCGCCAAAAAGCACTTCAAGCAGCTGGGCTATGTGTGGAACAAGTCGGAGAGCCAGCCAAGGGTGACTGTATTCGACAAGGTGACGGATCGTGGGAACGTGATTCGAATCACGGCGGACGCGGGCGGTTTCAACGAGGTCATTCCATATGTTGATGCTAGGTTTCTAAGCGCGGCATTCATTTCCCCCGCGGTTTGGGTTGTGAGCGTGCAGGGTGTCCGTAATGCGGAAGAGCTTGAGTCACTACTGGCGAGCCACGACAAAGATGTTCGCTATTACGAGGAGCACGTGGCAGCAATTTACGATGAGGAGATGGGACGCTGCCATCCTACAATAACCAAGCTTATTCAAGACCACCGTATTCGCCGGATCGAATGAGTGCATTCGGCGGCGAACCAGCGGATGAAGCTGACCGGGGCCGCCATCCTGGTTTCGCGCGGCGTCACGTTTTTGCAGGCGGCCCCGGCAGCTTATCCTTATCGTTCGCTTGGTCGAAGGGGACTCGACGGCCAGTGCTCCCTGTCGGCGGGTGATCGTCAGCATGCTCGGGACGCGATGCACCCCCCGGCGTACGACCCTACGGGCCTATCGCCGGGGGCTAATGAGGACTCGAAATGGCTGGCTTTTCGGGCCGGCTGCGTTCTCCCGGGGGCTCACGCCAAGCGGCTCGGAAGTGCGTACCCCCGGCGGGTCGGAAAACGATCAGAAGTTGCTTGCTCCGGACAGATTCGTTATCTTAAAGTAACTCAAGTTGGCCTGTCCGGTTGGACGACGCACACTTGTGCCTGCCCCCACCGAGCCCCCCGCCTCAACTCGTAACGCCTCACGACTTATGACACACGAATCTGAAGTCTGTCCGGGTCCGATCTCTCGCCGCAAAGTGCTCCAACTGGGTACGCTTGGCCTGGGGGGGATGGCGCTGCCGGACCTGCTCCGCGCTCGGGCCGAAGGCAAAACTGCCAGCAAGGCGGACGACACGTCGGTCATCTTTGTGTGGCTGCCCGGTGGCCTGTCGCACCTCGAGTCGTACGACATGAAGCCCGACGCGCCCGCCGAGTACCGAGGCGAGTTTCGCCCGGTGTCGACCAAGGTGGCCGGCATGCAGGTGTGCGAACTGTTCCCGGGTCAAGCTCGGATCGCCAACAAGTACAACATCATCCGCTCGGTCACGCACAACTTCGCCGATCACGGCGGCGGCCACAAGCGGTTCATGATGGCCCGCGACCCCCGCGAGCCGGCCGGATTTGTGAACGACTATCCCGCGCAGCCGTCGATCATCTCGAAGCTCCGCGGCCGCTCGAAGACCGGGCTGCCGAATTACATCCTCGGCGGTAATCGCGGCAACATCGACGTCTTCTCGCTCGGCAGTGCGTACCTCAGCACGGCCACGCACCCGTTCATGGTCAATGGCGACCCGTCGGACCCCCGGTTCCGGGTCGAGAACATGGGCGTGAGTCCTGAGATGGAACAACGCGTTGGCAACCGGCTCGAGTTGCTCAAGGGAATGGACACACTGCACCGCGCGATGGACCGCAGCGGACTGATGGACTCGATGGACGAGTTTAACCGCCGGGCGTACGACCTGATGACCAGCGCACAGGCGCGCAATGCGTTCGATCTGACGCAAGAGCCGCAGCACGTCCGCGATCGCTTCGGCATGCACCCGTTTGGTCAGCGTGGTCTCATGGCCTTGCGGTTGGTCGAGGCGGGCTGCAGCTTTGTGACGATGGTTTGGGAAAACCCCACGCCGCCGGGGCAAAGCATTCCGGTCTATGGTGCTTACAATTGGGACTCTCACGCGGTTAATGCGGATCTCTTCAAAGAGGCCCGCGAGTGGCGGTTTGCTTATTACGACCAAGCGGTCACGGCCCTGATCGAAGGGCTGTACGAGCGTGGGCTCGACCGCAAAACGCTGGTTGTTATCACCGGCGAATTTGGTCGCACACCGCGAATTAACCCAGCGATTGGCACGCAGACCAAGGTGATGCAGCCCGGCCGCGATCACTGGCCCGGCGCGATGTCGTTCATCGTCAGCGGTGGTGGCATGCGAACCGGTCAAGTGGTCGGCGCAACGAGCACCAAGGCCGAGTACCCGGTCGATCGACGGATGACCCCGAACGACTTGTGGGCGAGCATCTATCGGCATCTCGGCATCGATCCGTCGACGGCGTTCCCGGACCATGCTGGCCGACCGATGCCCGCGTTGCCCTACGGTACTCCGATTCCCGAGATGGCGTCGGTCAGCTAAGCGAGCGGTCGCGACGCAGTCCTCGTAAGCCGCTGGCGCGGCCCGGCGCGCGGGGTGGCCCCCTGGGGGTTGGGACCACGGGCGCCCGCCGCG
>CAYLYE010000338.1:0-4588 GCA_964387325.1 uncultured Planctomycetaceae bacterium | reverse complement strand
ATAGCGGTCGTCGTATTCCTTGCCACCGTGGCGAAACTCGATCAAGTCGATCAACCGCCGGGTCAGCGGATCCACAATCGCGTCGTCGTCGTAGTCCGCCGGCACCAGCATCAGTTCCTTCCAACCCGGCTTCTTCGACTGGTAAGCTTTCCGCAGGAGCGTGGCGATGATGTAGACCATCGAGTGATCGGCGCTCTGCCGCGTGCGTGGGTCGCGTTTGTGTGGGTCGCCAATGATATGAAAGGCGGGCTCGTAAATGGCGATGCGGATCGAGCGGATCGCCGATTCGTTTTGGAGCACGTCGGGATATTGCGCGAGCAGGTCGATCAGCCCTTGAATGGCCCCGGCCGACTGATGTTCGTACAGGCCGATCTTGAAGTGCATGCCCATCACGGTGAAGTCGCTGCCGGAGCGCGACAGTACGAGCTCGAACGGACTTTGTCCGCGCTGAGTGGGCTTGCCGAATAGGCAGAAGATCGCCTCGGGGTTGCGGAAGATGTCGGCCGGTCCCACGAAGCCTCGCATGGCTCGTTTCATGCTCAGCACGGCCACCTCGGCGCTCAGCGCGGCCGAAGCCCCTTTCGAGTCGCTCAGTTGATGCCCGTGACGTATGGCGCGGAAGGGAATGTAGTGCGCCACCACGAGCCCCACGGCCGACTCGATCTGCTCGACCGTCGCGCCGAGCATGGCGCCATACGTGACAGCCGAGGCGATGGCTCCGTGTACGACATGGTCGATCTTGTAATCCTTGAGCGCAAACACCTCGGCAAGCCGGCCGCGAATTTCATCGAGCAGGATCATGCCGCGCAGGGTTTGTCTTCCGTCGAGGCCGGCGAGCTGCGCCGCGGCGATCGCGACGGGATAAAAATCATTGTGGCCAAATTCGCCCCGGGTGTGACCGCGCGCGGGGTTGTAGCCAAAGTTGGTGCCATTGGCGTCCCACTCGCGAACGGCCGACGAGTTGGCGGCGACCGCCTTCTCGCTCGGCACGTTGACAGAGGAACCGAAGCACGGCACGCCGCGCTGCTCGCCATGCACGCGATAGTCAAGCGCTTCGCTGCGTAAAATGCGAGGCGCGTTGGTGCCACAGGCCAAGGCCGAGACCCCGCAGGCCACGCTGTCGACATGAAACCGCTCGACCTGGGCGAACACGCACTCGTCGGGCGAGACCGTCGTGTCACTCAGGAAGTCACGCGCGTACTGAGCCAGCCCGCGAACTTGGTTCGAGTCGGCGGCCAGGGTCACTTGTTCTGGCATCGGTTCACCATCCTGGTTTGTATTGCGAGCCGATGATACGATCCAGAGTTACTGCGGCAGCCGGGCTTTTTCGACCTTAGGAAACGCGCCGGTACAGGCCTTCATGAACTCGACCAAGTCCTTCTTGTCTTGATCGTTGAGTTCGAGTTTCTTGAGCTTTTCGTCGAGCGTTGGGTTCGGATGGCCCCCCTTAGCGTAGAACTCGACGACCTCTTCGAGCGTCTTCTGCGAGCCGTCGTGCATGTATGGGGCTGACAGGGCTACGTTGCGAATCGTGGGGGTCTTGAACGCTCCCTTTTCCTTCTCGTTCTTGGTCACCTCGAAGCGGCCGAGGTCGGGCTTCTCGGCTTGCATGCCGACGCCGATATTGTGATACAGCTCGTCAGCTAAGTTGGGCCCGACGTGGCAGGCGGTGCAGCTTCCCTTGTTCGTGAAGAAAATCTCGCGGCCACGCTTGGCCGAGTCCGACATGGGATTCTTATCGGCTCCGTCCTTGGCCGCGACGAACGCCTTGTACAGATCAGGATCGTCCTTCTTGAGCTCTTCGGGGTCCATGCCCGCAAAGCCGCGGAACTGCTCGTTGTAGTCGAACGGCGAAGGGGCCGTGACCACGGCACGCTCGAATGTCGCGAGGGCCTTGCCGACCTCGTCGATGGTCAACTTGCCGAAGATCTTTTCAAATTGCAGCTTGTAGCCTTCGATCCCCTCGAGGGTCTTTACGGCGTTATCGTGCGTGTTGGCCATTTCGATCGGATTGGCGATCGGGCCCACGGCCTGGGCTTCGAGCGAGGCGGCACGACCGTCCCAGAATTGCTTGTCACTCAGGATGCGATTGTAAGACACGGGAGAATTTCGACCACCTTGCTGGCCAGCGACGCCGATGCCGAATTGCGTGTGGGCCGCATAACCTTCGTCCGGATTATGGCAGCTCGCGCAACTGATCGTGCCGTCCTTCGAGAGGCGGCCGTCGAAGTACAGTTGTCGCCCGAGCTCGATCTTGGCGCGGGTGAGTGGGTTTTCTTTGACTCCCTTGATCTGGCCGGCCCCGGTGCTCAGACCGAGCGGCAACTCGATGTCGAGCGGCTCATGATTCTTCGCGTCAGCGAGCCACGCCTTGACTTGCTCGACGGTCACGGGACCCGAGCCGGGGATGCCGGCGGTCAGCTCGGGAGAACCGAGCAAGACCTTGCTGGTCTTGACGGGAGCGGCTGGCGCGGCGGGAGTGGCGTCGGCCTTGGGCTCGGATTTCGGCGGCGGAGCCGCCGGCTTGGTAGAAGCATCGGGTTTGGTCGTGTCGGCCGGCTTGGGCGAGGCATCGGTTTTGGGAGCGTCGGATGGCTTGACTTCCGTCTTCGCTTCGGTTTTTGTCTCGCTCTTGGCTTTCGGAGCGGCACTTTGCGGCGAGCAACCCGTCCAACTGACCGCTAACACACACAATCCGCTGACAAAAAAACGCCCGATACGCATGAATATTCCCTTTGCTAACTCGTGAAACCGAATCGATCCATCCCTAACCCAAAATCAACGCCCTGGCATTACTCGTCATGCAGGAAGTTGAACAACTGCCAGCCGACGATACCACCCAAAATCGGCGAGACGATGAACAACCAGACGATCTGAAGTGACGCGCCGCCCTGCATCAGAGCGGGGCCCAGGCTGCGGGCCGGGTTGAGCGACGAGTCACCGAGCGGAGCGCCGACCAAATGCGCGATGAACAAAAAGCCGCCAATGGCGTAACCCTCGAAACCGGCTGGTGCTCCCTTACGTGTGACGGTGAAAATCGTCAGCAAGAACAGGGCCGTCATGATGAGTTCCCAACCGAAGAGCGCGTAGGTCTCCATTTCGCGCGGGTTGCCGTTGGCGCCTAGGCCATGCTCTTTCAGGCTGTAACCTGGGATGCCGTTGAGCAACATGAGCAGCACGGCACTCGCGGCCACCGCGCCCAAACACTGCGCCACGATGTACGGAACCATGTCGCTCTTGGGCAGCCGTCCACTCAAACCCATCGGGATCGTGACGGCCGGATTCAGGTGACAGCCCGAGACAGGCCCGATCGTCCAGACCAGCGTCATGAGCGTAAAGCCAAAGGCCATCGAGATGCCGAGCCAACCGTTGTTGCCGTAGGCCTCGCTGAACGGGCCTCCTTGCAACGTGGCGACCGCAGTCCCCACGAACACCAAGGTGAACGTGCCAATAAACTCCGCCAGATATTTACGCATGATCGCCACGGTCTCCGCGAGGTTGTGAGGGGGGGGTCGATTGAGTGCCGAGGGTTATAGCACTTTATTCAAGGCCGCCAGCGCGGCATCGTAATTCGGTTCTTGAGCCACTTCCTTGACCAGCTCGCCGTAAACCACGGTGCCGTTCTTGTCGAGCACATAGGTCGCACGGGCCAACAGTTGCAGCTCCTCGATGAGCAAGCCCCAGCTTTTCCCGAAATTCTTATCAAAGTAATCGCTGGCCGACACCAGGTTCTTGATATTCTCGGCGCCGCAAAAGCGGTTCATGGCAAACGGCAGATCGAGACTCACGGTCATCGCGTTGACCTTGTCGCCGAGCGCTCCAAGCGCCTCGTTGAACTTACGGGTCTGAATCTGACAGACGGGCGTATCGAGCGAAGGGACCACGCTGATAACGGTCGCTTTCCCCTTGACCGTGTCGAGGGTGATTTCCTTGAGTCCTCCTTCGAACTTGTGCAGCTTGAAAGCCGGAGCGGGCTTGCCCACCTCAACGGCATTGCCCGCTAGCGTCATTGGGTTTCCTTTGAACGTAACCGCGCCGGCGCGAGACATATGAAAACTCCTTCAGTAGGCAGTTCGAGTGAAAACCTGCCCGGCATGTTGTGAACCGTAAGCGGGCAGGGTCCTTAGTATCCCCGTTTCTGGCGAGGGTTCAATCCCCTTGCTCCGCACCCCTGCCCGCTTTATCGTAGGCGTGCTGGAGTCGATCCATACCTGGGAGATCGCCATCGTGTTGGCTGGACAAATTTACGAACGGGGCCGCATCAAGCTCGTCGAGACCCCCGAGCCACAACTGACCTCGAATGCCCCCGGGCAGATCATCTTTCAGCCCGAACTCGGCTGCCTGTGCGGGTCGGACCTGCTGTACTTCGAGGCCGATTACCCTGAATATCCGGTCGAACTCGGGCATTCGCTACACGAGCTTATCGGCACGGTGGTCGACACGAACGGGGCGCGATTCAAGGCCGGGGAGCGTGTGCTTTGCGTGCCGGTCAATCAAGTCGGGCTCATGGAACGTTTCGCCGTCAGCGAACAACGGGCGATCCCCTTACAGGCTGTCCCGAGCGAGGCGGAGGCGCTCATGGCTCAAC
>CAYLYE010000337.1:0-4599 GCA_964387325.1 uncultured Planctomycetaceae bacterium | reverse complement strand
CGCAGGAGTTGCCCATGGAAACTCTCGGTGAGGCGAAGGCGATTGCTGATCCCAGTAAGCAAGTAAACCGGCCGCAGGCAACGACACCGGCTTACAATGCTGAGCCAGCGCGAACCAATTCTCCAAGCCCTGCGCCAACCGGTGGCGGTTATGGGAACCAGAACGGCTCCGGGGGAGGAGTCAAGAACGAGGGGCGTTCCAGTGATGCTCCCAAGGCGATGCCTCTGGATCGCATCGCTGGGCCTACTGCTACGCCATCTCCGGCGAACATGCCGCCGCGAGTTGCTGGAATGCCACCCGCTCATCTCCCGACGGCTGTCGCGTCGAGTCCCGCTCCTACGTCCCCCACGGCACCGGAGTCGAAGGATCACAATTTCGCGATCAATCAATACTCCCCCCCGCATGATCCCATCACCAACGAGAATTACGCTCGGATCGTCGACAACCCGTTCATGATCGTCGGCCAGCAGCCGCTGTCAACGTTCTCGATCGATGTCGACACGGCCGCGTATGCCAACATGCGACGGTTCATCACTCAGGGGACTCGACCACCGGCCGACGCGGTCCGCATCGAAGAGTTGATCAACTACTTCCCTTACGACTACGCTCCGCCGAAAGATGGCAAGCCGTTCGCCACGCATGTCGCGATCACCGAATGTCCGTGGAACTCGGAACATCAGCTGGTCCGCGTGGGGCTCAAAGGGCGCGTCATTGAGGAAGGTCAACGGCCGCCGTCGAATTTGGTGTTCCTGATCGACGTGTCGGGCTCGATGTCGCCGCCCAACAAATTGCCTCTGCTCAAGCAAGCACTCAAGCTACTGGTGAACAAGCTCGGCGAGAACGACCGGATTGCGATCGTCGTCTATGCCGGAGCGTCGGGCGAAGTGCTCCCGTCAACCTCATGTTACGAGAAAGACAAAATCCTCGCGGCCATCGACAACTTGCACTCCGGTGGCTCGACCAACGGCGCCTCAGGCATCCAGTTGGCCTACAATGTCGCTGTCGCCAACTTCATTCCCAAGGGGACGAACCGTGTGATCCTGGCCACCGATGGCGATTTTAATGTCGGCATCACCAGCCAAGACGCGCTCACCAAACTGATCGCAGAAAAGGCCAAGAGCAACGTCTTTCTCAGCGTGCTCGGCTTCGGCATGGGCAATCTGAAGGACGGCACGCTCGAAAATCTCGCCGATAAGGGGAATGGCAACTACGCTTACATCGACGATCTGCCCGAGGCCCGCAAGGTGCTTGTCGACGAGATGGGAGGGACGCTCATCACGATCGCCAAGGACGTGAAGATTCAGATCGAATTCAACCCGGCCGAGGTCGGCTCGTATCGACTCATCGGGTACGAGAACCGTGTGCTCGCCGCACGTGATTTCAACGACGACAAGAAAGACGCCGGCGAAATTGGAGCAGGTCACACGGTGACCGCTCTGTATGAAGTGGTTCCCGCGACGGGCAACGAACCGGTCGGACTCGACACGCCGAAACCAGCCGTCGATCCACTGCGGTATCAACGTCCACCGGTGCTCAACGATCGGGCCGAGAAAGGCGAGTTGCTCACGCTCAAGCTGCGGTACAAAGAGCCCGAGGGGGACACGAGCAAGCTGCTCGAGTTCCCGATCCAGCACACGGTGCAAGCGTTCGATGCCGCATCGGTTGATGTGCGATTCGCGGCGGCTGTGGCCGGCTATGGCATGTTGCTCCGCGGCTCGCCGCACTGCGGCAACTTGACCTACGAGCAAGTCGGTCTCATCGCGGCCGATAGTCGCGGCGACGACAAAGGGGGCTACCGTCGCGAGTTTGTCGAGTTGGTGCGTAAGGCCGCGCAGATCAGCGGGGCGCGGTAGACCAAGTGATCTCAGTCTGATAAGGTGCTGGCCCCCTCTCCACAGACGGATTGGGAGCTAAAATCAGACGCAATCCAGGACCTGAGATCAGCAGCAACCATGAGCGTGCTCGTACTCGATGTTGGTCAATGCGTTCCCGATCATGCCGCGATCCGTCGCTTGATCGAGAGCCGCTTCGATGCTCAAGTTCGACAGGCTGACCGGCTCGACGACACGCTCGCCGCTTTACGGCAAGAGTCGTTCGCCTTGGTCTTGATCAATCGCAAACTCGACTGCGACTACAGCGACGGGCTCGACATCCTGCGTGCGATCAAGGCCGATCCGAGCCTCGCCTCGACACCGGTGATGCTGATCACGAACTATGCCGAACATCAGGTCACGGCCGTCGCGGCCGGCGGAGAGCACGGGTTCGGCAAGGCCGAACTCGCCGCGGACAGCACGCTCGACAAACTCACCAGGTTCTTGCCACTCCGATAATCGTACAAACAACGTACCGGATATGCCTGTTAGCCCGGATGCGCAGGCGCCTCCTGGCTAGGCAATTGTTCGCTCTCGAACAAGTGTGTTTACACCTACCGTGTGCGGCTATGTCACACTTCACCTGCGGTCGATTGATGGCTGTGACGGAATCGCACTGCGGAGGTGTGGATTAGCAAAAATATGCGGAGCGCGGGAGCGACTAACTATATTTCTCTGCCGGTCGCGTCGACACTTCCTATGAATCGTTGAGTGACGAGCTTAAGCCATCTGCGTTTTGTGTCGTTGGCTTGTCACCCACTAAAACCGATGAGGGAGTAAAGCATGTGCCGTCGACTGGCAATGATTGGTTGTGTCGCAATCGTTTCGTTAAGCGCCCTGCTGTTGACTGATCTTCAGGTGGCGTCGGCGGCGAAGTCCAGTCGGCTCTGGACCGAAGAGGCCGATCAGCTCCCCGTGTCGAGCGACGAATCGACGACGGCCTCGGAAGACGATTCAGAATCGCCGTCGACGAATAACGGCCGTCTTGTCTCGAACTCAACGACGTTCGAAGAGGCGTTGAGCGCTGCGGAAGGAGACGTCAGCGCCCCGGCGTGCTGCAATAACTGCGGGCGTTGTAACAACGGCTGCTGCAATCGTCGGTTGTTCGGCCTGTTTGCTCGGACCGATTATTGCTTCAGCAATTTTGTCAGCCCGATCACCAATCCGCTGTTCTTCGAGGATCCACGCACGCTGACCGAGGCGCGAACGATTTATGCCCATCAGTGGATCCCCGTCAGCAATCCGGTGTTTGGCGGCGGTACAGCCCAGTACGTGGCCACTCAGATGCGAGCCGCACTCACCACGCGGTTGTCGCTGATCGCGACGAAGGACGGCTACTTCTGGATCAATCCCGGCACGCCCGGCGCGCAACAAATCGACGGCTGGGCCAACTTGGCGCTCGGCCTGAAATACAACCTGATCCGCGATGTCGACAATCAACGCATCTGGTCGGCCGGCTTCACCTATCAGCCCCCGACCGGCACCACTCGGGTCTTTCAAGGCTTGGCCGGCGGTGAATTTCATGCCTTTCTCTCGGGCGGCCGACAGATTCTCGACCGCGGTCACTTTGTTACCGGCACCGGCTATCGCTTCGCCGCGACGCCCGACCTGACCGACATGATCTATTGGTCAAATCACTGGGACTACGAGTTTCTCCCCACGCTGTACGGTCTGTTCGAGCTTAACTGGTTTCACTGGACGCGCAACGGCTCGCGACTGCCCGTGGGCTTTGAAGGGAACGACCTGCTGAACCTCGGCGCCACCAACGTGGCGGGCAACAACATTGTGACGATGGGCGTGGGTGCTCGGAAACGCTTTGGCCAAGTGCTCAAGCACGAGATGGGTGCCGGCTATGAGATTCCCTTGTCGGCCCGCCGCGATCTGCTGAACAACCGGCTCTACCTTGATCTGATCTTGCGATTTTAAGCGCAACAATGATCGCCCAGGCAGCGGTGGGGGCAAGTGTGTTGCTGAACCCATCCGGCGATTCCCTCCGCCTGGAAAAAGAGTCGGCGTAGTTCATTCTTTGCCAGCTGATCGTGAGCGTGAATAAGGTGTCAAACTCTTTGCAATGACCGTTTCGTCGAAACGGTCATTGCCGGTGGCGGCGTAATGGGAACGGCAGACTCAATTGCGATTGATGCTTTGTTGTCGCTCGCAATCTACCACAACGGAATGCTTAGCTCTTGACGTTCGTTGCCGCGCAGAACGGTGAGCTTCATGATGTCCTTAGGGCCATATTTTGTGCGCAGATTGACCAAGAACTCGGATTCATTCATCTGACCGCTCTGTCCATCGACGCTGACGATGACATCGCCTTGCTTCAGTCCCGCCTTTTGCAGTACTGGCATGCTCTTGCCGAAGATTCCTTTCACTTCCAAGGCGAGCGCGTCGGCTGGCAAACCACGTTTGGCTTTTGTCTCAGGAGGCAGCGGATCGGTTTTGAGACCCGTGCGCAGGCCGTACCACGACGAGCTGCGCCAAGCGATATCACTCCGTTTCCAATCGCCGCTGAGCTTAAGCGTCACTGCAACCTTATTTCCACCGCGATCGAGTGTCAGCGGCAACGTGGACTCGTGTGGGGCATTGTGCAAAACCCAGGTCAAGTCGGCAGTGGAGATCAAAGGTTGACTTCCGGCGGAGAGCAACGTGTCTCCCGCCATCACGCCAGCAGCGGCCGCTGTCGAATCGGGTTGAACCGCAGTGACGATCAGCCCGTCTGGAATAT
>CAYLYE010000336.1:0-4604 GCA_964387325.1 uncultured Planctomycetaceae bacterium | reverse complement strand
CTGGCACGGCGCTCTCGGGCGGCCAGCAGCAGCGACTGTGCATCGCGCGCACGATTGCCGCCGAGCCGGAAGTGATCTTGATGGACGAACCGTGCTCGGCGATCGACCCGGTCGGCACCGCGCGCATCGAAGATCTCATCACCGCGCTGCGCGAGAACTTTACCATCGTGCTCGTGACTCACAACATGCAGCAGGCAGCGCGGGTCAGCGATTACACGGCGTTCTTTTATCAAGGCCGCATCATCGAGACCGGACCCACCCGCCAGATGTTCACGAATCCAACCCAGAAGCAGACCGAAGACTACATCACCGGGCGTTTTGGCTAAGAGCCGATCTTAAAATCGTAATGCGAGGGGGACAGTCCCAATTTGCTTCGCGGACTTCGCAAATTCGGGACAGTCCCCGTCGGTTTTAGGGTACAGCCACCAAGCGATTCGCGCCTTAGAAGCTGCGCAGAAAACTCACGGCTTGCGCGATTTCTTGTTGCGGGTTATCGCAATGCTGCCGGGCGATCGACCAGTGGCCCCGATAGCCGCGGTCGTCGAGCGTGGCGATCAACAGCGGCCAATCCACGCTGCCGCGTCCCAAGGTCACTTCCAGGCCGCGACCGATAGCCAAGTCTCGCACACCGTCGCGCGCATGCACATGCACCACATGCCGGGCCAACGACTCCAGCGCGGTCGTTGCCGAGAACCCGTTGACGATCAGGTTGCCCGGGTCGAAGGCCACCTGTAGAGCGCCGCTCGGGAGTGCGTCGATCAACCGCGCGAGGTCGGGCCCGTCCTCGCTTCCGGTCGCGGCGATGAGCATGGCTCCGCACTGGTGACCGTAGGCGGCCAGATCACGCAGCACGTCGCAGAGCAATTGAAAATCACGGCTCGTGTTTTCGGCCGGGACACGACCGATCTGATTGATGACCCACGGCGCGCCGAGTCCATAGGCCAGGTCCATGGCCCGACGTGTGGCCTCGACGCGGCGGTCGAGATTCTGTTCGACGTGATAGCCATGTCGGGTGCGAAAATCGACCGCCGCGACGCGCAGTTCATGATCCTCGACCAGTTTGCGTATCTGACGGATGGCCGTGGAGGTGAGCGATTGCGCGTCGACTTCGCCCCGGGCTTCGATCTCGACGGCG
Organism: uncultured Planctomycetaceae bacterium; assembly: GCA_964387325.1. Taxonomy (GTDB): domain Bacteria; phylum Planctomycetota; class Planctomycetia; order Pirellulales; family PNKZ01; genus CAZZBK01. Next base: position 3,469 of record CAYLYE010000336.1, on the reverse strand, counting down.
GTAAGACCCAGCCGCGCCGCAATGGGCAGCGCTTTCCGCAAAGGCAACTGCAAACAACCAATCTGAACCGCCAATTTTAAGGAATTCACTCGTCAATCCTTCGGGTCGTGCCGACGCGCCGGCAGTTCATCAAGCCCATCGGCCTCGTGGGTCGATGGCGAGTACAGGAACTTTTCTGATGGCGCGAGTGCGATGAGTGTTTTGTGGACGATGCTGATTGTAGCGGGGATGACGGCTGCGCCCAATGAGGCGTTTGAGCCGACGGCAGTCACGCTCTACAAATACGGCTTCGAGACCAGCGGAGATGATGACTTTGAAGAATGGCCTCGCGGCTGGCGACGACGACGGGGGCCAGGCTATCCGGGCTATCTCGACATTGAAATCGTCGAAGATCGACCGGCCGAAGGAAAATACTGCCTCCGTGCGCAGCTCAACGGCGGGGCGGTGGCCCTCTTCAGTCCGCCCATGCCGGCCGATCATCGCTCGTCCTTCGTGCTCTCGGGCTCGGTCCGCACCGCAGGGTTGAAAAACGATCAAGTTCAGTTGTCGCTGACCTTTCTCGACAAGAACGATCAGGTTCTCGATCGGGCAGTCTCCGTGGGCATCACGACCGCCAAGACCTGGGAGAGTGTTAAGCTGGGCTCGTCGTTTTGCACCAACCCCGCGGTCCAGAAGGTCGTGATCGGTTTGCATCTGGAGCCGATCCAGCAGCGAGCCGATCTCAACGGGACCGCGTGGTTCGACGATCTCGTGCTCGCCGTCGCGCCGCGACAGGTGATCGAACTACCGGATCATGTCCATCTATACTCGCCGCAGCAGGAAATTCCGCTGCGCTGTCGCTACTTGCGGCATGTCGACTCGAAGGTCAAGGTGTTGCTCACGCTGCTCGACCCGCACGGCCAAGCGGTCGACTCCTCGATGGCTCGCGTCACGGCCTCGAAATTACGCGAACCGAATGTTCAATGGAGCGGCACGCTCTGGTTTAAGGAGCCGGGTTTTTATCGGTTGCGGGTCGCCGTGGCCGACGATGACGAGCATCAGCACATCGAAGAGACGACGATTGCGATTTTGCCCGACATGCAACCAACGCCGCGGGGAGAATTTGGCTGGACGCTTCCCAAAGGCGAGGAACAACTTCCGCTCGCCGACATCGGCCGACTGCTCGGGAACGTCGGTATCACGCGCGTCAAATTCCCGGTCTGGGTTGGTGACCGCCGCGAGCGCATCGACGAGTTGGTGACGCTCTTCAATTCGATCCGCCTGCAAGGGGTCGAGTTGATTGCCATGCTCTCCAACCCGCCGAGCGAATATCAACAAAAATTGGGCATTCGTACCGAACTCAACGCCGCCAAGTTGTTCCAGGCCGACATCAAATCATTTGCCCCGACGATCGATCCGCTGCTGACGCGCATGTCGTGGCAGATCGCCGCCTGGCAGTTGGGAGACGATCACGATACGAGCTTGGCCTCGGTGCCGAAGTTGATCGAACACATCGATGCGATCAAGCAGCATCTTGATCGCGTCGGCTACAATGTCACCGTCGGGTTGACGTGGAACTGGTCGAAGGCCGATCCGGTGCCTAAAAAGTCCAGCGACGAGTTGCCCTGGCGCTTTGTTAGTGTCAGCGATCGGCATCTGTCGTCGCCGATGGAATTAAGCGAGCGGATCGAATCGCTGTCCGCGCAGCACTTGCCACGTTGGCTCAGCCTGGAACCTCCGAAGTCGTCGTCCGAGGATGTGCCGGCTCGGATCAACGACCTGCTCGAGCGAATGCTGCTGGCCAAGACACGTGGCGTGAAAGCCATTTTTTTGCACGCGCCGATTCGCGACCAAGGCGGGCTCGTCAACACGGACGGCTCACCCACGGAGCTACTGCTCCCGTGGCGGACGACGGCCAGCTTGCTCAGCGGCGCTGAATATCTGGGCCCGGTCACTTTGCCGCGGGGGAGTCGCAATTTTGCGTTTGCACGAGACTCGAAAGTGATCTTGGTGCTCGAAGGGGCCGAGCCGCAAAACGAAACGCTGTTTCTCGGCGAAGACGTGCGGCAGATCAACGTCTGGGGGCAGTCCATCGTGCCGCCGCTTCAAGGCTCGCGACAGGTCGTCCGCAGCGAGACCACGCCGGTTTTTATCACCGGAGTCCACGCGGGTATCACGCGCTGGCGGCTCAACACACGGTTGGCCGACCGTCGTCTGCCCAGTCAGTTTGGTGTGCGGCATCGCAGTCGCGTGCTGGTGAAGAACACGCTTGGCGAGACGGTCGTCGGCACGCTGCGCATCGTTCCGCCTCCCGACTGGCGTGTACATCCCGAGCGGTTCGAGGTCGAGTTGGCCCCGAATGAGGAGACCGAGTTGCCGATCTCCTGGTATGTGCCGCTCAACGGCACCTCAGGTCAGCAGCGCGTGCAACTCGATTTCGAGTTGTTTGGTTCGGAGCGGTATGAGTTTTCGGCCTTCGACAGTATCGAGGTTGGTCTAGGCGATCTGCGGCTCGATTCGATGACCCGACTCAACGAGCAAGGGGATCTCGTCGTGCAGCAGCGAATAGTGAACAACACCAACTCGCCGGCCAGTTTTCGCTGTCACCTGCACATGCCTGGCCAGCCCCGAATTCGCGCTCAGCTCGATCACTTGGGCCCCGGCGAGCACACGTTCACCTACAAGTTTCCCAATGGCCGACAGTTTATCGGCCAAACGTTGTGGATTCGCGCCGAGGAAATTGGCGGGTCGCGTGTGTTGAGCCACCGCTTCTTGGCTACCGAACAATTCCCTACCACCCCGAGCGATGATGACAACCGTACAACAGATCGTTGAGTTCATGGAGCGCTTCGCGCCCTCGTCACTCGCCGAATCATGGGACAACGTGGGCCTGTTGATCGGCGATCGCTCGGCCGAGGTGTTCAACGTCATGACCTGTCTGACGGTGACTCCCGCGAGCGTCGCCGAGGCGGTCGAGGCTCGCGCTCAACTCATCGTCACCCATCACCCGTTTCCTTTCGAGCCGCTCAAGCGCATGTCGACCGACACGGTCGAGGGGCGTCTGCTGTGGCAGCTCATTCGCAATGGCTTGGCCGTGGTTAGCCCTCACACGGCGTTCGACTCGTGCCGCGAGGGAATCAATCAGCGTTGGGCCACCGGGCTGGAATTGCTCGACATCCGGCCGCTCATCGCCAGCGACGACGATGCCTCGATCGGTTCCGGTCGTCACGGTCAACTCGACACACCGCTGCCGCTCGATGCTCTGGCGGATCGCGTGAAACGGTTTCTGAACGTCGATCGCGTGCAGGTCGTGGGGGCATGGCAACGCATGATTCAGCGCGTGGCCGTGGGGTGCGGCTCGGCCGGCGATCTGCTGGCCCCCGCAAGACAGCTCGGCTGCGACTGCTTCGTGACCGGCGAGGCGCGGTTTCATACGGCTCTCGACGCCGAAGCGACCGGCATGGCATTCATCCTGGCCGGTCATTACGCC
>CAYLYE010000335.1:0-4634 GCA_964387325.1 uncultured Planctomycetaceae bacterium | reverse complement strand
GATTATCGAGACGCTTGGAGAGGGGATTTTATTTTTGATCGCGGTTTTGGGGTTGTTGGGCTGGGGGATACTTAAGACGTTCGTCGCTCAAGAGGCGTTGAACACGAAATATGCACTCATGCAGAATGCAAAGCTTGAAATGGATGCGATTTACATTTCACTTGAGGAAGTATTGGAGTTGCCGACACCAATGACGGGGCTAAACGAGGTGTCGGCCAAGTGTAGAGAGATTGTCAGGCGACTTAGTGCAGCGGGTGCATTGCCATTCCCATTGGGCGTAGCACCCGATATCTCAATCGAAGTTACGCGGGAAGCAGACGCATTGTGTCAGAGGTACTCAGCAAGATGGCGTGAGAATCCATCATCAGAAATTCAAACAAGGGAATAGCGGTGGCCAAACTCATCGCCGAATTCACACTGGATAAGGAGGGTGCTCCGCAACTTCTAACGAGGAGCGATTTGCGGCACTATCGTATTACGTTGCGAGTAGTCGATGCGCCTAGGGACTCCATTGGCATTACGTATCATCTTCATGAAACTTATTACGACCCTGTACGAGAAGTTAACTCGCCAAAAAACGATTTCGCCGAAGAGATAACAGCTTACGGTAACTTTGATATAGTTGCGGAAATCAGTCGACCACTAAAAATAGATCGCATACGACGGTCACTTTATAGCGCTTTGAAGGAAAGTCATCCCGCGATATCAGCGAATGACAAAATAAAACAAGCACTGAATGACATTCGAGAAAACTAAACTAAACGTATAGCATGGCGATCAATCGGAGAGTAGTTGGCGCGTTTTCGGGATTTCAAGCCAGTGGTCACCGCCGGGTTGCCTTGGCCGATCGGCGGCAAGCAACACGTTTCCCTGTTTCACTACCAAAGGAGATACATCAATGAACGACACTCGTGCTCTTGGGTGGCTACCAGATCTTCCGGATTTCCGCGACTATTCGGATGAAACAAAGAATGTCCATGGTTTGCTCAAGGCAGTCGGCATTGCTAACCCGATGAAACTTACATTGGCCACGTCTGCGGACCTCTGAGAATGGTGTTCACCCATTGAGGATCAAGAGGCTCTTGGTTCGTGTACCGCCAATGCAGGCGTTGGCCTTGTCGAGTATTTCGAGCGTCGAGCATTCGGACGTCATCTCGATGCATCTCGGTTGTTTTTATACAAGATCACGCGCAATCTACTTGGATGGACCGGAGACACGGGGGCCTATCTGCGCGACACGATGAAGGCAATGGTTCTTTTCGGTGTTCCGCCAGAATCATATTGGAAATACAATATCGCTGACTTTGAGAAGGAGCCAACGGCTTTTTGTTTCGCCTTCGCACAAAACTATCAAGCGATTCAGTATTACCGCTTGGATTCGCCCGGAACAACCCCAACGGAACTTCTTGCGCGAATCAAGGCAAATCTTGCTGGTGGGCTTCCTTCCATGTTCGGTTTCACGGTCTACTCCTCCATATCGCAAGCGGGTACGACTGGAAAAATTCCCTATCCGGCAACTGGTGAGGATATTGTAGGCGGTCACGCGGTTGTTGCTGTCGGCTACGATGACACCGTCACCATCAAGAACTCCAATGACGGCGTTGAACGTACCGGGGCGTTGCTCATTCGAAACTCTTGGGGAACTAGTTGGGGTACCCAAGGCTATGGATGGTTGCCATATGACTATGTTACAACACAATTGGCTATTGACTGGTGGTCATTAATCAAGAATGAGTGGATCGATACCAACGTCTTTTCACTTTGAAACGTTAATCGAACCGCCCAATAAGCGGTTCACCCCGACGAATATAGAACAGATCGCGATCCGCACCGTTCTTAACGGAAGACATGATTCCCGATACTCAGGGCCGGTTGATCGGGCAAGCCTTTCGGGTGATCCAGGTAGCGGGCGCATGATGGGCCCAGCGTGGGAAATGGGGCGAGGCAATGTTTGCACGGCCTTCAACGAGCGGGAGGCGTGAGCCTCCCGATAAGCTGGAAACGTCCAAACACTTGCCTTTGCGACGACAAGCTTGCCGTCGACTGTGAGAGAATCTGATGGGTGGACGGGTACCTTCGCAGCGCTATCAGGAACCTGACGGTTCCCGCACTTTGACGGAATGCTGGACGATGGTCTCGATTCGGCCTAGCCATCGCTGCATCGGCTACGGGCCGGCTTCCTGTTGCGCACTGCACGAACTACAATGGCGTCAGGGGACCAAATCGAGGTGACCGATGAAAACGCATGTTCTCACAGGATCGAAGCAGGAGATCGCTGAAAGCCTAGTCCAAATCAGTGGCGAGGTCCGCGAGGCCATCGTGTTCGAAGATGAACCGGCGGAGCGCGCACCAGTACTACACGACACCGAGAATATTTTCGCCGAGATGAGGCCGTTCATGGTGAATGCCGCGCACATGGATGATTCGCGCGCAGCGTTCTGAGCCGCTCTTAAATCCGCTCCTACCTTGTTCGGGGACTTTGCCGGTCGTGGCGATCGCGCCGACTGTGCGTTGAACACCGGGCTCGATAGGCTTGCTAGCGGTTTTTGCCGATGCTCTGATAGATTGAGACACACCGCAACGACGAGCAAGCACGGCGAGTTGAACTCCCCATATGGGCTCTGCAAAAAAATCGACCGAGGTGGCTGCTTCGTTCAGCGTGCGCGAGACACTGCAGCGACTCGCTGCCGTCGCTGCCCGCTATGCCGTGCTCAGTGGCCTGCTGCTGACCGTCGCGGTCGGACTGTTTTATGGACTGTGGCGCTTCGTCCGGCCGCATGTCGTCGAAGGGCGCGAGTTTCAACTCGACCCGCGGCAGATCGTCGTGCGACCGACACAGCCCGACTGGATTCGCAAAGATATTCGCGACGAGGTGCTTCGGGGCGCGAGCATCGAGTCGCAACTCAGCCTGCTCGACGATGAATTGGCTCAACGGGTTTACAAGGCGTTCGCGCTGCATCCGTGGATTGCTCGGGTCGAGCGCGTGACGAAGCGCCATCCGTCGGGCCTGGAAGTCGACGTGCAGTATCGCCGGCCGGTCTGCATGGTCGAGGTGCCTGGCGGTCTTTACGCGGTCGACATCGATGGGGTCTTGCTCCCCACAGCCGACTTTGCCGGGGCCGAGGTGCGGCAGTATCCTCGTCTCGCTGGGACGTTGACGACCACTGAAAGTCCGGTCGGGACCAAGTGGCACGATCCGCAGGTGCAAGAGGCGGCGCGGATCGCGGCCGTACTGGTCGACGACTGGGCGCGTTTCAAGTTGGCCCGGATCGTCCCGGTCACCGCCGACGGCCGATTGCCGCAAGGGGTGTCGAACGAATACGAATTGCAAACCGCCCAAGGGTCGCGAATCCGCTGGGGATGTCCGCCCCCGCAAGGACGCGCCGACGAGCCGTCGGCCGACGAGAAGCTGGCTCGACTCCGCTCGTATGTCGAGCAGCACGGCACGTTCGACGCCGCGAGCGGACCACGGCAATTCGACGTGCGTCGCGGCCCAAGCATCGTTGTGACACCCCTCTCGGCCGATTCGGGAGATTCGCTGCGCGTGCTCAAGGTGCGCTAGGCGAACGAGTTGCGGTAAACGCTTGAGGCGGTGCCGCATTGCGATTCGACGGGTGTTCAAGGCCCGGCTCGACTTCTATAATCGATGGCGCTACACCGTGTCGCATATCGCTATCGCAGGGAGATTGACGAGGATGGCTCAAGCCTACGCACATCCGGAGTTTTTGGTCAGCACTCAATGGGTCGACGAGCATCGTGGCGATCCGAACGTCCGGATCGTCGAGAGCGACGAAGATTTGTTGCTCTACGCTCAAGGGCATATCGCCGAGGCGGTCAAAATCGACTGGCAGACCGAACTACAAGATCAAATCGTCCGCGACTATATCGGCGCGCAGGCTTTTGAGCAGCTCTGCGCGAGCAAAGGCATTAACAACGACACGACGGTCGTGTTCTACGGCGACAAGAACAACTGGTGGGCCTGCTATGCGTTTTGGGTGTTTCGCATGTATGGGCATCAGAACCTGCGAATCATGGACGGCGGCCGCAATCGCTGGGAGAAAGATGGCCGACCGTGGACCCGCGCCCCGGAAGTGAAATACCCCGCCGGGAAATATCAGGCCAAAGCCCCCGACCCCTCCGTGCGTGCGTTTCGCGACGATGTGTTGGCCCATATCAAGGCGGGTAAGCCGTTGGTCGATGTTCGTTCACCGGGCGAGTACACCGGCGAAATGCTGCACATGCCCGACTATCCGCAAGAAGGCGCTCTCCGCGGCGGTCATATCCCCGGCGCGATCAGCGTCCCTTGGTCGCGCGCGGTGCGTGAAGACGGTACGCTCCGATCGCGCGAAGAGCTCGAGCAGATCTACCTGGGCGAGAACAAGCTCAAGAGCGGCGACGACATCATTGCTTATTGTCGCATCGGCGAGCGGAGCAGCCATACGTGGTTTGTACTCAACTATCTGCTCGGCTTTACGAAGGTTCGGAATTACGATGGCTCGTGGACCGAGTGGGGCAATCTTGTCGGCGTACCGGTGAAGAAGGGGAACGAGCCGTAACCTTATTGAGGTTCAGGTAATGAAGTTAACAGGACGACCATCGGGAGTCCGGAAATACCGGCCTCGCGTTGCTCGGCC
>CAYLYE010000334.1:0-4704 GCA_964387325.1 uncultured Planctomycetaceae bacterium | reverse complement strand
CTGAGCGGTCTCGCGCCACCAGGCGTTCTCGTGCGACAAGAGGCCGACGAGGTGCTTGGTCGCCACCTGCGAGAGCTTGAGTTGATGGTTGGGGCGAACATGATCCTTGGCTACGATCCGATAGATCCGCCCGCGATCGTCGCCCAGCCGCAAGTCAGGCCGATTCTGCAATTCGGTCGGCATGAATTGCGGATGCTCGATAACAGCCCGATACATGTCGACAATGTACAGCGCGCCATCGGGCCCGCCGTCGATGTTCACGGGCCGGAACCAATCATCGCGCGACGCGAGCCACTCGTGATCGGCGAAAGCCGGCTTGGCCGTGAATGTGGCCCCGGAGGGCGAAACGATTTCGCGATGGACTAGGTTGCCCGTCGGCTCACAGGTAAACGAATTGTTACGGTAGCCACTTGGGAGCGCATCGCCACGAAAGTAGTCGATTCCGCACGCGGCGGTGAACTGCCCGGCATGCAGGTTCGAGGTTGTCCAAGCAGCCGTGAGTGGAAACACGCGCGACAACTCGCCTGCTGCGGCGACATCATGAGTCAGCGTCGGAATCACGAGCAGCTTGTTGCGATTCACATACCGATCGGCCAACACGACGTGCATGAATGGGTTTCGATTACTGACCACAAAGCGACGGCCATAATCGTCGAACGTGACGCCAAACTGTCCGCTGCCGCCAATCGACTCGGCCCGGAGTGTGTGCGGATCGTAGCGAAAATCTCGGCTGGCAATCGAGATCGGCGGCTGTTTCGGATCGCGGGCATTGACGACATTACCACCCCGCAATCCCGAGGCGACATACAAACGATTGTCGAGCGACAATCGCGGATGATTCACACGCAGCTGCGGATTTTCCTCGGTAAAGCCTGTGAACCAAGTCTCGCTCACATCGGCGCGGTGGTCGCCATCGCTGTCGCGGAGATAGACGATTTTGCCCGAGAGCGTGACGACAACGCCCCCTTTCCAAGGTTGTAAGCCGGTGGCGAACAACAGGTTCTCGGCAAATACGTGGGCCGTCTCGTAATGGCCGTCGCCGTTGAGATCTTCGAGCAGCTTGATCTTGGAGCGAGGCGGGCTGCCATCGGTCGGCGGGTGCGGATAGTCGCGCATCTCGACGACCCAGAGCCGGCCGTCCTCGTCGAATCGAGCTGCGACCGGATCGACCACCTGCGGCTCATGCGCGACCAACTCGATGCGTACATCATCACCGATCACGAAGTGCTTGAGCGACTCGGCCGGCGAGACTGGGCTGGCGACCTTCGTGGTCGTCGCATTGGCTGGCGGTTGAGCGCATAACGCAGCCGGAAACAGGCCGCACAACGCCCCGATCAGCCACGGAGAAACACATCTGACGAACATGAGCACACGACCTCGTTAAACGACTCGGGCGTCGCAATCCACCGCAGGATTACGACGCCCGAGATTATATACCGTGGTGGAATTCAAATCCGCCTTTAGACCTTGCCGGCCGCCGGAACGACGAACGGAGCGCGGTACTCGCGGGTGAGCATCGTGTTGGCCTCGGAGTCTCCCGTGAACGTCTCGCTCTTGGGATCGAAGGCCAACGAGCGCCCCAGCGCAATCTGAGTATCCGATCCAACTTGGTTGGCGGCCAAGTGCTCGCTGAAGCGGGCAAACGTGGCTTGGTTCTCGGCACCCTTGAGGTGATCCTTGACCTGTGCCAAGGGCATTTGCTTGCCGAGTCGATACGAGATATTGCCCAAGTGGCACAGCGCGCTCGACAAGTGCCCTTCGAGAATGTCGGCGTTCAGGTCCGACATCTTACGGCTGCGAACAGCCTTGAGGAAGTTTTCAAAGTGGTTGTCTCCTCCTTTGAACTCTTGGACCAGCTTGCCTTCGGGATCAAATGCCGCGCCGCCGCTGTAGCTGCTCAGCACGACGTAACCCTCGCTGCCGTAGAAGATGTTGCCGACCTTGGCACCCTTGTACGCATCGGTTTTCAGGCCGCGAACTTCAAACACCAAGGTCTTGCGACCGTAATCGAACACGCAGACTTGGCTGTTGGCCGTCTCGCCGGCATCTTCGTAGCTCAGTCGGCCGCCGTAGCTGAACACATTGTTGCACAGCTCGTTAACCCCCAGGCCCCAGCGGGCAACGTCGACCTGATGGATACCTTGGTTGCCGAGGTCACCATTGCCCGTCTCCCACACCCAGTGCCAATCATAGTGCAGGTTTTTGCGAGTGAGAGGCAGCATGCGAGCCGGCCCGCACCAGAGATTGTAATCGACCTTGGCAGGCACCTCGTAAGTCCCCTTGGGGCCGATCGAGCCACGCGGCTTATAGCACAGGCCACGCGCCAACGAGACCTCGCCAATCTTACCGGCCTTGATGTAGTTGATCGCATCGATCGAGCCGCCGGCACTGCGACATTGCGTGCCCGTCTGGCAAATCTTGTTGTATTTGCGGGCCGCCTCGACGATCCGCCGCCCTTCGCTGACGTTGTGGCTCACGGGCTTTTCGACGTACACGTCCTTGCCGGCTTGGATGGCCCAAATGGCGGTCAAAGCGTGCCAGTGGTTGGGGGTCGCGGTGCTGACGATATCGAGATTCTTATCGTCAAACGCCTGACGCATGTCTTTGACGAACTTGGGTCGGCGGCCTTGCTTCTTTTCGATTTCGTCGCAGCGTTGTTGGCCGATCGCTTCGTCGACGTCGACAATGTAAGTGATCTCGGTGTTGTTCTTGGCCGAGCCGGTGAACGCACCGATGTGGCTCTGACCGCGGCCCTTTGCTCCGACGATCGCCACGCCCAGTCGATCATTGGCTCCCTTGCCGCTGGTGTTGCCTTCTTGGGCCGAGACAAATTGACTCTGACCGGCGGCGATGGCTGCCGCTGTGGCAAACATCGAGTCTTCTAAGAAACGTCGTCGTGACAGGTGCGACATGGGGCGACCTCTCGCAAATAAAAAACGGGAAGGGGAAAATAGGTGGGCGGAAACGTATAGCCTAACCGATTGCAAAGGCTGATGGCTAGCAGATTTAGACGAAAATGAGCCGATCCCGATCCGCTTCGTTGAGCCGCTCAGGCAGCTACGGTGGGCTGCCATGAACCGGTTGGAAGCGATGGACCCGATCCGATTTCTCGCAGGAGCAAGCGACGTAAGCTCTAGTGCTGCTATCAATTGCGATAGCGCTCGTCGGAGACCACGCGGGCCGATGACGCCGGGGGAAGTCCCTTCGGCGATTCGTTGGACCATCGACGGAGCACCAGATTCTACAGACTTAACGTTACTCAGGCTGGTAGCATGCCTGAACCGAATCGAGGCCGACGGTTGACGTTGGAATCATTCATCGTCGTCGACGTCGTCGTAGCCGAGTCCCAAGGCGTGGGCGACGGCGTGCGTGCGGCAATGTGCCACGCTGAGGCGAATCTCGGCGATCTGACGTTCTTGCATCAGGTCGTTCACCCCGCCGCGCAGGCGAACCAGCGTTTGATTGAAACCGGCGTCTTGTAATTCGACGTCGAGCCAGTTGATGCCCTGTCGCCAGGAAGTTCCAAGCAGACGGAGCACGGCCTCCTTGCCAGCCCAGTAGGCCGCAAATTGTTGCGTCGCCTGCTTACGACTCTGACAAAAGCGAATCTCGTCGGTTGTGTAGACCCGATTGATGAATTGTTCGCCGTGCCGCTCAATGAGCCGGGCGATACGCAGGCACTCGATGATCTCGCTGCTGGTGGCTAGTATTTTCACGAACGGCTCGACTCAGAAAGGTTCACAGACTCGCGGCCCCGCGCCGCCGATAAATGGCGATGGTCTCGGTTCGGCGATCGTACTCGCGGAACGGTCGAAATCGATGCTGGTGCAATTCCGGCCGGATGTCATCTCTCCAGAATATCTCAAGTCGATCGATCTTGTCATAGGTCGTTCCCTGCTTCTCTAGCTCGGCGAGTAAATTCGTGAACCGCTCGTCCTCGAATGGGCCGTAAACGACGATGTAATCCACGCTTTGGCGCAGGAAAAAATGGATCGGCGGCAAAGACTCGAACTGCTCTCTCGGCCGTTGGTCGTCGAGTTGCCAAGCGTAAAGGGCCTGCGAAGCCTGAGCCATGTGCGGGTAGGTCTCTTCGGTAGGCACGACCCAGACGCTCGCGCCCGGGCGGACATGCTCCCGAATCCAGCGAGACACCTCGGCCGAGGCAGTTGGCCGCGCGGTGCTCAACTCGACGAGAAACTCCCACGGAGTGGCGCGCAACGACCGTGTGAACTCGTTCATCGTTCCCCCCAAGCCCAGCGAGGGGGCCAAGATCAACGCCCCGAGCAGGTTCGTGGCATTGGTGCTGAACACGAGCGGTGGCAAGGCCAGCGTGCGCGGCCCGAGCGTATGAACGAGCGCGGCCATTGTGCGGGTCGATACAAATAGCTGGGCCAAGATGACCGGCGCGAGGTAGCGGATATCCGCCAGTCGCGTGAGCTGGGTCGCCTGAGGCGAGCACAGGGCCACGGCTGCCGTATAGACTACGATCCCCAGTGGCCAACGAAGCAACGCGCGGTCGGCCGTGCACAGACCTACGATCGGCGCGAGCAATAACAGCAACAAGTTCAATTGTTCACCGACGTTCATGTCGCGCAGTTGCCAATAGAACAACGTCACTCGTTGAACGATCCAAGAGTCGGTGGCCGGTCCTAGTGACGGATCAACGTTCGGACTGCTCCAACGCCAGAACATGACTGCCGCTGC
>CAYLYE010000333.1:0-4734 GCA_964387325.1 uncultured Planctomycetaceae bacterium | reverse complement strand
CGATCGGGATTCTACTCCTTAAATACCTGTCCAGTTTTTGGGGTCCACTTCAAACTGACGTCTAAACCGGGTCGCTTTCACTCGTCGTAGTCTCGGCCTGTAAGCGGTGAATGTTTTAACGCAAAATCGTCATCGCACCAATTCTGATGCCGCATTAAGCGACCACAAGGTAACTGGTCTGGTGGCGTCCTGTCTCAAACAGAATGACGAGTACGCGTGCAAACCGCAAACGGATCTAGCTCTGAGCTCGTGAACTGATGGCGTCTCCGAATATCGTACAGGTTGGTTCGGCGGACGAGTAGTGGGCGGATGCCGCCTTCGCTTCTTGCTGAAAACGCGCTCATGTTTACGTTCGATGCTTGTTTCACGACGAGGCACCGATAGAACTAAAGGGCAACTTTACCGCTCTTTGAATAACGAGAACTTCCATGCCTCAAGCCCCACATAACGAGAAACACTTCACCGCATCTGAAAGTATTCGAGACGTCGTGTTCGGGATGTCAGACGGATTGACTGTTCCTTTTGCCATTGGCGGCTGGCTTATCGGGTGCGGTTGAATCCAGTGGTATCATCGTTACCGCTGGACTGGCCGAGGTTGCAGCCGGAGCGATTGCGAAGGGATTGGGTGGATATTTGGCCGCACGTACGGATGCGGAGCATGTTATCTCAGAACAAGTGTGCGAGGATCGAGAAACGGAAGAAATGCCGGTGATAGAAGTCGCCGATGTGTTACGATCTTAAGGCCTCGAAGAGCGGAATATCTCTTGCGTTGTGAAGTCCATCCGTATGGATCGCAAGAGGTAGGTAGATTTCATGGTGCGGTTTGAACTTGGCTTGGAAGAACTAGGCCCCCTAAACGCGCCCGTCGAAGTGCCTTGATCATTGCCGTGTCCTATATCGCCGGTGGAATAATCCCATTGGCGCCGTATTTCTTCTTTATCGCTGTTCATTCAGCATTTCTCGGGTCTGTAATCGTGACCCTGCTGGCCTTGTTCGGCTTCGGTCATATTAAGGCCCGATTTACAACGACTCGACCATTTCGCAGCGCGTTTCCGTGGTTGAGCACGCACGTGCGATCATGCGAACGCCCTGCGAGCACGCTCGCCCATGTCGGCGAACAGACCGGCCCGCCCGCGTAAAACCGCTCGAACCGCAGTCCATTCGTCGCCATTGTATCGAGGTTCGGCATCTTGAGTACTGGATGATTACGGTAGCTTGTCTGCCCTCAGCCCGTGTCATCGGCCATGACGAAGATGATGTGAGGCCGTTTGGTTTCAGCAGCTAGAGTATGGCTGCATTAGGCCGCCAGCAACATGATGAGAGTGAGGATCGTTTTCATGGCGCGATGGGGTGTGGGGTGTTGCTTTGGGTTTTGGTCATTGCTGCTTCTTCTTTCCTTTGCCTTGGCCAGGGAGCGGACCTTCGGACGGCGGCGTGAGGCCGTCGGTGGGTTGATTCCACAAACGCCACGGGTCGTGCAGGCGGCGCATCTCCTCCAGGAGCAGGGCTTCCATTTCTGCGAGCTTGCCGGCGTGACGAGGATCGCCTGCGAGGTTCACCTGATCTTTCGCGGGCATTGCGCCGGTCACCGCGGTCACATTCGAGTCGTGATGTTCGGCGACGAACTCGTTCGGGTTTTCCTTGAGGTTGAATAACTGCGTCTCGCGCACCGCGCCGTTCATCACGTCGTACTTGATGAGCTTCCAGTCGCCTTGTTTGACCGATCGCATGCCGGGCTTGGTGCCGCCGTTGTAAACGCCGTAAAGTGCGTCGCGCACGGTTTGTTTCTGGCCGGTGAGCACGGGCTTGAAGCTGATGCCTTCGCTCGTTTCGGGCGCGGTGACGCCCGCGAGATCGCAGAGTGTGGCGAGCACGTCGAGCAGGTAGATGTTTCCTTCGGCGCGACTGCCGGGCTGGATGCCGGGGCCACGCACGATGAACGGCACGCGCCAGGTGTGTTGATAGAGATTCTGTTTTCCCTGCAAGCCATGTCGGCCGATCGCCATACCGTGGTCAGCGGTGTAGATGACGAAGGTGTTTTCGAGTTCGCCCGACTCTTCTAGCTTTCGCAACACGCGGCCGATCTGGATGTCGATGTTCTCGCCGCACGCGAACTCGCGTCCGAGTTCATTGCGGATGGTCCGTTCGTCCCGCCGTTCCCACACGCCGCTGACGGCGACTTCGTCGCGCAGGCCCGGATGCCCGTGATGAAACGGATGCGCCGGAAGATAGTTCGTCGGCAACTTCGGCTGCTTCGGATTGGCAGGCGGCGGCGAGGACTTGTCGGTGTGATTAACCGCTCCGTATTTCGCGAGCAACTCCGGCGTGCCGTCGCGCTCGTCGTGCGGATGCGAGAAGCCGAAGTAAATCAGGAACGGTTTCGTCTCTTTAGCCGAGGTGCGCTGCTGGAGGTATTCCATCACACGGTCGCCGTGCCACGCACTGCCAGTCTCAGGAGTGCCGCCGCGTTTGGTCGCGTCGTGACGGACCGTGAAGAGCTTGTTCGCCGCCTCGTAGCTGTTCCCCTGTTTGCAGGTCCGCATCGTCGCGTACCCGGCGCGGTTGAAGACGGCGGGGATCGTCTGCTGTTCGAGGTTAGGCGGGCAGCGTCCCTTTTGCATCGCTTGCGGCGCGATGGGGAGATGCCACACGGTGCGGCCGCTCATGATCATGTGCCGCGACGGCGTGCAGACCGCGCCGCTGAACGAGCCCATGTGATACGCGCCGTCGAAGACCATCCCCTCTCGCGCGAGCCGGTCAATGTACGGCGTCTCCAGTGGCGACTGCGGGTTGTAGCACTTCAAGTCAAACGGCGACTGGTCATCGACGAGGACGAAAAGAATGTTCGGGCGCTTGGCATCCGCGGCTAAAACGTGGCCACAAAGAATGCTCAATAGAGAAAACAAGACGAGGACGTACTTCATGGTTTCGGGTTTCCTTGAACTCTTTGCAACTTGGCGGCTTTGCGTTTGAAAAGGCACGGTTTAGTTCTTCGTTCTGTAGTCCGCGCCGGTTAGGCTCGTAAGGACTGACTGCTGCCAGTCGCGGAGCTTGCTTTGGAGCTTCTCGGCCAGGGCCGGTTGTTGGTCGAAAAGGTTCGTCTTCTCGGCGGGGTCGGCTGCGAGGTCGAATAGTTCGCGGCGGACGTTGCCGTTTGGTTGTTCGTGAATTACGAGCTTGAACCGTCCGTCGATGAATGCTCGCGGGCCGAGGTAGTCGGCGTCGGTGACGGCCGAATGATGGAAGTTGGTGAAGTCGCGCGTTGCTTTGCCGCCCATCAGCTTCACGAGCGGCGTCGTTCCGCGTTGCAATTCCGGAGCGATCCACGGCTGCGGCTTCGACTTTCCGAGGCGCGAAGTATCGAACTCCCAAAAGCCGAGCGGCGTCGGGCGTTCGGTCAGCTTGCCATCCAATGCGGCGGTCAGGTCAATCCCGTCGAGCGGCCGATCCGGGAGCGGCTGACCGGCGAGAGAACACAACGTCGGCAGCAGGTCGCTGGTGCAGGCGCAGAAGTTGTTGGCGAGTGGTCTTGGAATCCGCGTGGGCCATTCGATCAAGCCGGGGACAAGGATGCCTCCTTCATACATCTGCGCCTTGACGCCACGATGCGGAACACCCAGGGCCGAATCTGCCGATGTGCCGTTATCACCACAATAAAACAGCAGTGTGTTGTCGCGGAGCGATTGGTGGGCGAGATGCTTTCGTAACCGGCCGATCGCCCGGTCCATCGCGGTGATCTCGGCGTAACGTTCGCGCAAGACTTCGCCTTGCGGCCGAGTCGTCGGGCCACCCGTTTCGTTCGACGTCAGGCCGACCTTCTTTGAATACTTACGCGGCAGGTCGTCGTACAACGCGAGATCGTCCGGCAGGCCGCTATACGGTTCATGCGGTGAGCCAAACCAAACGACAGCCAGAAACGGTTGTTCCTGCTTGCTTGCCGCGTCGATGAAGCGAATCGCCTCGCGAATCACGACTTCCGAGCTTTCGCCTTTGATAACTTCCGGCGGGCCGCCATTGCGCGACAACGAGGGATTCAACTCAAAGAAATTGTCATGCGAGACCCACTCGTGAAACCCCATTGCGCCGGGACTGACGGGCGACTCCTTCTTGACCGCGCCGACGTGCCATTTACCAAAGTGCCCGCAGCGGTAGCCGGCGTTGCTCAGGATGTGCGCGATCGTGATTTCTTCCGGCCTAAATGACCAGCCGGGCGCGAACGTGCCCATGCGGATCGGATGACGTCCGGTCAGAAAACTTGCGCGGGTCGGCGAGCAACTCGGATGCGCCGCGTAGAATCGGTCGAGCCGCAAACCCGTCGCCGCCATCTCATCGAGCACCGGCGTCTTCACATGCGGATGGCCGTGATAGCCAGTCTCCTCCCAGCCATGATCGTCCCCCATCAGAAGGATGATGTTGGGGCGCGTTTCGGCGGCGAGGTAGCCGACCGAGAACAAGACGACAGCGGCGAACGCCAGGCAGGTTTTCATCGTGTGTGGTTCCTGTGGATGTCTAACGGTGAGCGTCGAAGGTCTTTTGATGATGCCGCATGATCTCGTTCCCTTTCACGTCATAGCTGCCGGTGGCGGTGTGCGGCACGTCGGGAATGGAGAGGAATTCGTGTGCGATACCGAGTTCTTTGAGGTACTCCGAATACTTGAGATTGAACTCGTAGTTGAAACATTTCGTGCCGTCCCACACGAGGATGCTCAGCGGCGGGCGGTCCTTTCGAGCCAC
>CAYLYE010000332.1:0-4779 GCA_964387325.1 uncultured Planctomycetaceae bacterium | reverse complement strand
TTTGCTCACAGCAAGGGGGTCGTACACCGCGACATCAAGCCCGCCAATCTACTGCTCGACAACGAAGGGGTGGTGAAGATTCTGGACATGGGCTTGGCGCGTATCGAAGACGCCAATGCCGCCGATCAGCAGCTCACCAACACCGGTGCCGTGATGGGCACGGTCGACTACATGGCCCCCGAGCAGGCGACCGATACGCGTTACGCCGACGCCCGCAGCGATATCTACAGCCTCGGGTGTTCGCTGTATCGGCTGCTCACTGCCCAGAGCATGTTCGACGGCGACACGGTGGTGAAGAAGATCATGGCCCACATGAGCGCGCCGGTCCCGTCGCTCATGGCTAATCGACCTGACGCGCCGGCCGAGTTGGACCGCATTTTTCAGAAGATGGTGGCCAAGAAGCCCGAGGATCGATATGCGAAAACGACGGACTTGGTTGTCGAGTTGGAAACGTTGCGTGGTGGTGGCTCCAGCGCGAGTGTGGCAGCCAGTAACCAGGAATTGAACAGCTTTGTACAGGCACTGCACCGCGACAAGCAATCAACGTCGAGCAAAAGCGCGACGATGTCGCGTGAGGATGGGGTGACCGAAGCCTTTGGAGGCCGCCCTCAAAAGAGCTTCGACGTGACGTACGGCTCGTTTAACGGTGAGAATCAGACCGATCCCAATAGCGAGGTTCATTTGCGGAGTGGTGGCGGTGGCAAGAAACCGCCCCTGAAGTTGATCGCGGCCGGTGCGGCGGGGTTCTTGTTTCTACTGCTCGGCGTGTGGGTCATTATCCGTGACAAAGATGGCCAGGAAGTGGCCCGCGTAAAAGTTCCCGAAGGGGGCACGGCCACGGTGCAGGCAACGCCCGCTCCACCCAAAAATACGGCCGCTCCTAAGCCGACCCTTCCAGCAACGTCGGTAGTTCCTCCGCCAACCGCGACCATCGCCCCCTCTCTGCCCCCGCCGCCAGCCGTGACATCTGTCGCTGCGGAGTCGAAACCGGCCGTGCGTTGGCCGCTACAGCCCTCGAAGCCGGAAGATATCGTCTGGCTGCACACCGAAATGAAGGCGACGCTCACACTGCGATCAGGACCGAATCAGCAAGTCATCGTCAAGCCTGAGAACGCGCTTCCCGCCAGGCCGGCTACGCTCGTGGGCGTGGAATTCCGCCGCGACGGTAATCAGGCAATGACCGACGGTTCGTTGAAGCGCCTAGCCACGCTCGTCGATTTGGAAAACCTGGTTTTTCCTTTTGGAGATTACCCACCGGTGACCAAGGACGGTATGGCCCATCTGGGCGCACTGGTAAATCTCCGTCGATTGGAGTTGGGACGCATGGGTCCGAAGGATACCGATGCGACCTTTCTGACCCGTTTCCAGCAGATCGAATCGCTGACTTTTGGGGCGATACAGTTTTCCAACTGGGAACCACATGTCGCCCGGCTGACGACACTCACCGAATTGATTCTGAACAAGACGGACGACGCGAAATTGGAGCAACTCGGTCCGTTGCCGCGGCTGAAGCTCGTGCGGACGAGCGGGTACGATACCGATTACGCAAAACGACTTGCGGGGGCGAAACGCCTCGCTCCGTTGGTCCCGTGGTGCCGATTTGAAGTTTACAAGTCCGACAAGACTAGAGATGGCATCGACGTGATCGAGCCGACCGCGCCGCCGCCGGCTGCGACTTCGACCACCGGCGACGATCCAGCCACCGTCGCCAAGTGGCTCTTGGACAACAAGAAGCTGGCCAGGATCCGCTTCGAGATCGACGGTAGAACTCAAATGCTGAGCACGGTTCCTACCGGGCCGTTTAAAGTGATCGAGCTAAACTTCAGCAAAAGCAACAACGCCGGGCAATCGTTGTCGGAAGAAGAGGTCGCGAGGTTGGCCGTGTTCACCGACGTGGAATGGCTGGAGCTATCGACGCTCACCGATGCCGGATTGGCTAAGCTGGCGCCGCTCAAGAAGCTGAAATCGCTGATCGTACCCAACAACACGCTCACGCCGGCCGCCGTGGCGACGATCCGGCAGTTTCCGCAATTGGAGCAACTCCAGGCGTCGGGCGACGACGAATGGCTCAAGCCGCTCGCCGGAATGCCGACACTCCGGTCGATGATCATTTGGAATGTTGACGTATCTCCTCAGGCGATGAGTTGGTTCCCGCAGTATCCGAACTTAAACGAACTGAGGTTTCACAATTGTTTCGAGACGCCGGACGATCGGTTGTCGCTTGCTCTCGCTCCATTGAAGGATTGCAAGAACCTTAAGAAGCTTTTTTTGAACACCTTGAAATTCGATGCCGACGCCCTCGCCGTCTTGAGCGGACTGACCGGCTTGACCGAGCTCGATCTTTATCAGTCGAATGTCAGCGAAGCACAATTGAAACAGCTCACCGCCGCCTTACCGCGCTGCCAAGTCAAATGGAGAGACGCGGCGAACAACTTTAAGCAACACATCTTCGAGCCGACCGCGCCGCCGGCCGCGCCTCAAGCGACCGTACCTACGGCGACGTCGGGCAAACTCTTCATGCAAGATCCGTCCTTTGCGCAATGGCTTAAAGACACGGCTGCAAAACCCGCTGAAGCGCAGCTAGCAGCCGTCTCGAAGAAGCTCATGGAGCTCCATTCCGGGTTCGACGGCAAACTTACCGACATTCGAGGCTTCTCGCCGCCGACGATCGAAGACGGTGTGGTGACGCAACTGAAGTTCAACGGTCCCGACGTCACGGATATCTCGCCGTTGCGAGCGCTTACGGGGCTCAAAGCCTTGAGCTTCGGCGGATCGGGCTCTCCCAAAGGAAAGCTCACTGATTTGTCGCCGCTGGTGGGGATGCAAGTGACGGACCTGACGTTGTCGGGGATGGGCCACACGATAGCCGACCTGACGCTGCTGAAAGATTTGCAACTGGAAAAATTGACATGTCGAGATCTGCGAACTCTCGCCGACCTTGCGCCGCTGAAAGGGATGCCGCTTAAGACCCTCGATCTCCTCGGCACGGCCGTAGCGGATGTGGCGCCGCTCCAAGGGATGCCGCTTGAGGTTCTCGTGCTCCCCAAACAGATCAAGGATCTAGCCATACTCAAGGGAATGCCGCTGACACGCCTCGAATGCACCGAATCGATAATTTCGGACTTGTCGCCGCTGCGCGGCATGCCGCTGGAGACATTTTGGTGCAAAGAGACGAGCGTTGCGGATCTCTCCCCGCTCTATGAATGCAAGAGCTTGAAGGAATTGAACGTCGCAAAAACGAAGGTCACTCCTGCCGTCGTCGCCGCCCTGCAAAAGGCACTACCGAACTGCAAGGTGATTTGGGACGATCCGGCCAAAGCGACACCTAACGTCGGCACGAAGTAGCCCGTACGACCATGCCCGTTCGGTGGTTTCTCATGAAACCCGTCGTCACGCGGGACGTGTCGAAAATCGATCGTTTTTCGAGTGCCGGCCGATGTCAACTCGGCGACCCCTTGCACGCGTCGGTCACCTTCTACCGAAGCAGGTTAGGCAGATTGATCGCCCCCCTTCAGTTAGTGGACACATCACGGCTCACACGCCGCCGGGCCCCACTCGGTTGGGCTACTTGCCGATAGACGCCTGCCTGGTCGGCACTCAAACACCGCCCACTGTCGCAATCCTGTAATTCGTTCCGCTGCCGTGACCGCCACGGGCACAACATTTTGAGCGGCTTGCACCAACGGCAAGTCCAACAACGCCGCTAATCGACAACAGCTCTTGATTTCGGCCCCGGTAAACTGTGAGTCATCCGGCAGTCGTTGTTCACCCAGGCCGTACTGCTGGATATACAGCTGCCAGATGGCGTCCTTTTCAGCCCGGCCGGGCAAATCGACAAAGAACACGCCGTCCCACCTCTCAGCTCGACTGAATTCCGGCGGCAGCTTACTGATGTCATTGCACGAAGCCACTACATAGATGTCACTGTCATGGTCCGACAGCCAAGTCAGGAACGAGGCAAACAACCGAGTTGAAACTCCACTGTCGCCCGAACCTGATGAACCTGCCAAGGCCTTCTCGATCTCATCGACGAGCACAATGGCTGGTTGCATGGCGTCAATAGTGCGTAATGCTTGTCGAATGTTCCGTTCAGTATCACCCACGAGTGAGCCGTACAGAGCACCCACATCCAGTAACAATGTCGGCCGACCAACTTCAGCCCCCAGGCACTTGCAGAACGCACTTTTGCCGACACCTGGAACTCCCAGCAGCAACACCCCACGTGGTCGGCGGCGAGGATCTTGTCGGTTACTGACCAGCAGTGAGCGTTTGCAGAAAGCCTTGAGGGCGGACAAGCCACCGAGGCTGGCGAAACCAGCTTCACTGCGATGAAGCGTCAACGCATGGCTCTTTTTTAGCAGCTGGGATTTTTGATCCCAAATCGTCTCGCTCTGCAAGCGGCTGTGCCGTACCAAGGACAAGCTATAAGCCCCTTCGGCTTCGTAACGCGTCAGCCCGGCACTGGCATCCAGCAACGACTCGAGTTCAGCACCACTGGGCAGTTCACCCGGTTCAGTCGCAATGCCGCAGGCGATCTCTTGCAGCTGCTGTCGCGATGGCAACTCGTGTTCGAGCACCACCAAGAGCTTTTCCAGTTCGACCGAAATGTTGACCACGGGAGCCAAGATAATGATGAACGTGCGTTGTTGCTTGCCGGCGTGAATCTGACGAGCAAGAGCTTGGATGATTTCCGCAGACTGCAGCAGCCGATGAAAATTCTCCAGCACCAGCAACGTGGTCCCACTCGGGTCAGCCCAACTCGACAACGAGCGGATCACC
>CAYLYE010000331.1:0-4780 GCA_964387325.1 uncultured Planctomycetaceae bacterium | reverse complement strand
CCACGACGGACCGGGTCGTTGTCGAAATTCGTGCTCCAGGCGACCAGCCAACTCGGTTGCATAAGAATGCCCAGCCGCTGGCTATCGGGAAGCAAGGTCGGTTGTTCGTTGGGCCATTGCGAAAATCCATAAACAGCATCAACGCCTCCAAGCCATTCGGGCTTGTTCTTGGGATTCTTATCCGGGGGCGGTATCACATCGAACGGCACGCCAATCATCGGACGATCCGGTTTCGATTTGTCGACCTTCGTGTTGTAGTTCACAAACGAGAGCTGCGTCGTGAGCAACTCGCGCAGCACGTCCTTGTCTTGCTCCAGAATATGCAGCACCAGGCGATCCGTGTCGCTGACCAACACCTGGGGAACGTGCTTGATTTTGTCGCGTGGCTTGTCCTTGAATACGTCGGGGGCACGATGATATTCGAAGTACTCTCGGAAGAATCGGAGCAGCCCGGGCTTTTTGATCTTGGGGTCATCCAGGATACGTTGCACGTGCGAGGCCACGTCCGCCTTGGTCCCTAGCTGACCTCTTTCGGCGGCCTGCATGATGGTGCTTTCCCGGCGATCAACCAGGGCCAAGCTCACGGCGCGAGCGAGCTCCATTGGCAGCAGCATTCGCCGATCCGGACCATCGACTGCCGTCGCGCCGCGTTCCGAACGATACATGGCGTCGGCGCGGAGCAATACGGACTGAAGCATGGTCTTCACCGCGGCGGGTCGATCTCCCACGGTGGCACACTTCTCATACAACGCAATGAATCGCTCGACTTCTTTCACCTCCGCGTTACGCCCGAGCGCTAGGCGAAACTGCGTTTGAACGGCGGACTCCAATTGACTGCGAGCAGGCTCCAATGCGGGATCCATCAGCCTGACGAACTCGCCAATCGAATCGTTCTTGCCTTTCAACGCGCCCTCTTTGATCTCATGGGCCGTTTGCCTGGCGACGATCATTTCGGCGTTGTGCAGCAAGATTTCAGTACTGGGTTCGTCAATCGCGTATAACTCGGCGAAATCCTTGATACCGCGCTCGGGAATCACCGTGAACGGCTGCACTAGGCCATCGAGGCGGCCTCGATAAACTTCTGACATAAAGCCCTTGTAGCCATCGGGACTAAGTCGCCACACGCGCGCCGGAGTCGAAGCGATCGCCGTCCCTGCTTTGCCGAAGAGCAGTTCATGCGCGATCAGGTTCCCTTGATTGGGTAGCCGATGCTTCCGAATGCTCGTTTGCTGCGAAAGCCATTCACGAATGGTCTGCAGATTTGCGCCTTCGATGCGTGGCTCTTGCTTCGGAGGCATGAGCCCTTCGCGAAGTTGATCTCTCACCAAGTTCCAACGCGAAACATCCTCTTCGACATCCGGCCGCAGATCATCGAGCCGGATATCTCCCTCCTGCTTACTTGGACCGTGGCACGCCACGCAATGCGTTTGAATGACTTGCTTGACCAATACCAAGGTCGGATCTTCAGCAGCAACGAGTCCACGCGTCGTCAGCGCGAATACGACCAACATTGCGATGTAACGGCAACACGTCATGGTTGCTAACCCTGTGTGGCTCATGGCGCATATTTAAGAGGCGATGGGAATCGTGCGCAGAAAATATTCCTGCCAGGTAGTGATATGGCTCACCATACGCTCTCGCGCCAGTTTGCCATCTTTCGCCTCCAAGGCTTGAAGAATACCCAGGTGCTCAAGCATGGCTTGCGTCAGCGAGTCAGGTTCGGTCGCGACTCGATTGAGTCCCTTATGCAACAACCGATAGCGACCGATATCTTGGGCGAGGCGTCGGTTCCCGCTGGCTTGGGCAATGGTCGTGTGGAATAGGTCATCGAAATCGGCCCACTGCGAAGCCCAGTGCTTGTTTCTTGCTTTGGCTTGTAATGCCAGGGCGGCTGCATTGAGAGGAGCTAGTTGCCGTGCGTCAAGGCGACCTGCGGCCAACTCGGCAGCGGGGCCTTCGAGGAACTTTCGCATCTCGAAAATCTCAAAGACGTCATCGGTGGAGATGCCGGCTACTCGCGCGCGACAGTTGCGCTCACGCTGCACAAGTCCATCTTTAGCAAGTTGCCGCAGCGCATCGTGAACCGGCATGCGGCTCACTCCAAACTCACGAGCGACCCCCAGTTCGCTCAGCACAGCTCCCGAGGGATATTGCCCCACAAGAATTCCGTGGAGCAGGCGATGATAAACGGCTTCGGAGAGAGGCTCATCGCTCGTGCTTTCGACCGCTCGAACCCCTCTTGGAGGTAGCTTTCGGCGCTGTTCGGCTTTTGTCGTCACAAAACGCTCGCGGAAAAGTGAATCGATTATCATAAAACTGCATTCACTTTGCATCAGCTTATCTGAGAGTTTGCCCCTTGGCAATCAGGATTCAGCTGCGTGCGAACGAGGGTTCGCGCAACGGTTCTGGCGATGAGCCCGTGATGTTCAAAGTGTTCGGATAACTGGCAACCGGTATGAGTCCAGCTGCCAGTCAACGGGATTTGAACTCAGTAATCGAATACTGAAAAAGGAGTTGCGATCTTTGCGTCCCATCAGCCTTGGTCGGCGATGGCATGATCGAACCGAAATCGGAGTCCACGTGTCGTACGCAAGTCGTTAAAGCGGAAAGACCAACAGCTCGCCACGCATGATCGCGGCGAGCTGTCGTAATTTTGCTGTCGAAATTTCAGAGTCGGGGCGACAAGATTTGAACTTGCGACCTCTACGTCCCGAACGTAGCGCTCTAGCCAGGCTGAGCTACGCCCCGAGTCATGGGAATAGCCCGACATTTTACCCCAGCCGTCGCGCGTCGGCAACCCAAGCATGCAACGAAAAAACCCCCGGAAGAAATCCTTCCGGGGGCTCGTGTTACGCTTCAAACGCGAACGGTTTCGGTCTGGCCGATGTGCGGCTCGACCGATTTACTGATCGACCCAAGCAATAATGCTGTTGTCATTCAGGTACAACTTACCGGTGGTGGCGTTGTACAAGTAGCCGACCGTGGTGTCAGCCGTCGGTGGATCCGCCGTGGCGGCGCCAATCGTGGCCTTCTTCGCTAACGGGTTGACCGGGATGGCTCGCAAGTACGGGCCATAGATGAACGTCGCACCGGTCCCCTTGGTACCGGTCACGTCGGTCGTCGTGGTCAGCTCGCTCAAGTCGGCGCTGGGCAAAAGGCCATCGTGTTGCGACTTGTAAAGTTCGACCTGAGCACGAATCGTGTGCAGATTGAACTTGGCGCTGCTCGTCTTGGCGTCTTTGGCCGAGTCCGAGAACTGCGGGATAATGGTGGCGGCCAAAATGGCCATGATCACCACCACGATCAGCACTTCAACCAGCGTGAACCCTAGCTGGCGTCGGTTCTGCTTCTGGGGCATGAACAAATTCCTTGTGGAAGAGAAGATACGATAGGGGCTCTAGTCGCGTAGCTCGCGTGCCAGTAGTCCTGACACGCGAGCTGCTGCGAACAAGCTTATTGATCAACCCAGGCGATGATGCTGTTGTCGTTCAGGTACAACTTACCAGTCGTGGCGTTGTACAAGTAACCGACCGTGGTGTCGGCCGTAGGCGGATCCGCCGTGGCGGCGCCGATCGTGGCCTTCTTCGCCAGCGGATTGACCGGAATGGCTCGCAAGTACGGGCCGTAGATGAACGTCGCGCCAGTCCCTTTGGCACCGGTCACGCTGGTCGTGGTGGTCAATTCGCTCAAGTCAGCACTGGGCAGTGCGCCGTCGTGCTGCGACTTGTACAACTCGATCTGAGCACGAATGGTGTGCAGATTGAACTTGGCGCTGCTCGTCTTGGCGTCTTTGGCCGAGTCCGAGAACTGCGGAATAATGGTGGCGGCCAAAATGGCCATGATCACGACGACGATCAGCACTTCGACGAGCGTGAAACCCTTCTTCATACTCTTGGTCATAAATCGATCCTTGTTTGAAACGAACACTTGGTGTTGGGTACCGGATCGAGCACCGTACTATTCGGCCTTCGACCCACGTGAACGCTGCGGTGCCCCGATTGGCTGTCGCAGCCGGAAGTTCACGTCACGGCTGACAGGAAGCGGGTTGTTCGCGGAGTCGCTCCTCGAAATGAGGGGCGACATAGATACCTAGGTTTAAAATCGAGGGTCGTCAAATTTTTCGCGGGGGCAAGCTGTTGAAGTTCCGTCATCTTTTCTAGCGTTGAATGCGTTGCAATCGTCAAGCTCGTTACGACCCACACGACTGAAACCACGATGCGACCTCATGTTGCGAAATCGCAGCCTAGATTAGCTGTGCCGGTTGCGTTGTAGCGACACGTTGTCCTGATAGCACGAATTGGTGAATTTGCTTAATGCGGGTTGAGCTAGTGAGACGAGTAAATAGCAGGGACTGGGTGTTATCAGGCGATCTAGTCCCCTTTGCGTGTTACGTAATTTTGGAGGAGATGTGGATATGAAACGGTTCATTGCAGTGCCGCTGTTCGCCTTGACCGTGGCGATCGTGTCGGCCGCGACAGCAGAAGCCAGCTTCTGCGGAGCCGGGAAATACAGCTGTTGCTCGAACAGCTGTGTCTCGCCGGAAAACTTTGGCTGCTGCAAACAGCAGTGCCACACGGTCATGAAAACCTGCCGCGAGGTGGTGTACGAACCGCGCCAGTACACCTGCTACAAGACGGTCTACGAGACCGTTTGCGAGCCCCGCACGATCAACTGCGTGCGCTACGAGCGCGAAACCCATTACAAGGATGTCTCGTACACGGTGTGCAAGCCGGTCTACGAGACGAGCTACCGCAAGGTTAACTACACGGTGTGCAAGCCG
>CAYLYE010000330.1:0-4791 GCA_964387325.1 uncultured Planctomycetaceae bacterium | reverse complement strand
CGCTTTTACGGTGATGACCCCCTGGACGAATTGACCGGCTTGGCTGAAACGGCGGGGGCTCACATCGCCGGACGCCTCGTGCAGAAGCGCGAAGCGCCCGACGTGACCACCTATCTCGGCAAAGGCAAGGTCGAAGAACTTCGCGAGCTGTGCGAGCGATTCTCGGCCGACGTCATCTTGTTCGACAACGATCTTTCGCCCGCCCAGACCCGCAATCTGGAAAAGGCCACCGGCTGCAAAGTGCTCGACCGCACCGAGCTGATCCTCGACATCTTTGCCCACCGCGCGCAGACCCACGAAGCCCGACTGGCCGTCGAACTGGCGCAGCTTCAGTACTCGCTGCCGCGGCTCAAACGGATGTGGACCCACTTGGAACGGATCAAGGCGGGCATTGGCATGCGCGGCCCGGGCGAAAAGCAGCTCGAAGTCGACCGCCGCTTGGTCGAGCGCCGCATCTTCGATTTGCAGGACGAACTCAAGACGATCGAACGCCGCAAGGAGCGCGAGGTCGCCAGTCGCCGCGAGCACATGACCGTCTCGCTCATCGGCTACACGAACGCCGGCAAAAGCACGCTGCTCAATCGGCTGACTGGTTCGAGCGTGCTGGCCAAGGATGCACTCTTCGCCACGCTCGACACCCGCACCCGCCGCTGGCAGCTGCCGCTGTGGGGGCCAGTGCTACTCAGCGATACGGTCGGGTTCATTCGCGATTTGCCCCACCATCTGATTGCGAGCTTCAAGGCGACGCTCGAAGAGACGCGGCAGGCCGACTTGTTGCTGCACGTGGCTGACGCGAGCAGCCCGATGGCCCGCGAGCAAATCTCGTCGGTGTACAAGGTGATCGAAGATCTCGGCATCCGTGAAAAAGACACGTTGCTCGTGCTCAACAAGGTCGACGCGGTGAGCGACCGCGCCAAGGTCGACGCGCTGCTCGATCGTTACCCGCACGCCGTGGCCATTAGTGCCCGGAGCGGATTGGGTCTCGAACGTTTCACCCAGGCGGTGAGTGAAGCCCTGAGCCGGAATTTCCTCGATCTCGATATCGAAGCGGCGGTGACCAACGGCAAGCTGCTCGCGTATCTGGCTGCTCATGGCGAGGTGCTTTCGCGACAGTTCAACGAGGACCGGGTGCTGGTGCATTGCCGTCTGCCCCAGCGATACGTGAAAGGGGCCAGCGTCTTGGAAGCCCTCATTCAGCCGCACCACAACGGCCATGCCCAAGTCGTCAAGGTCGAAGACGTCGCGTAGCCTTGCCGCAGCATCACTTCCATAACGGGGCGGCGTTCCCGTAGGTCAGGCCCCCCGTGCCTGACGATGTTCAACGTGGCGAGCCGCGTACGATACGCTCATTGAAAGACGGCTTGGAATCCGGCTTGTTCAAAGTGGTGGTCGGCGGTTATCGCCTCCGACACCTTGTGCTCTGTCATCACACCGAACGATATACAGTCGGTGAGTGACCACGATTTGTCGTGGCGAGTTGCGAAGAGTTCAAAACCTGCGTGGAACACTTCGGGCAAATACCCCACGACTTCAAAGAGTGGATCGCTATGGACCGCCTTGAGAAAGGCCACGACGGTAGTGCGAGCCTCCGGATGCGAGAGAGCGTCTGCCAACTCCATAAGCACCCACTGCGTTGTAAGTAGCCGACCAGAGAAGTTATTTAGGTATTTCACGACACATGCATGAGCTTTGTCGCGTGGGTTCAACCAGGCGATGAGCGCAAAGGTGTCGACGAACACGGTCATCGCTTGGGCGTTCCTAGGCGATAATGTTCATGTTGATTAGCCAAATCCGTCGGCAAGTCGTTGATGGCGCCTTTGAATTGAGCAAACCGCTCGCCGAATGATGAGGGCACTTCTGTCGCGACGGGAAAGATGCGAACTCGCGTGCCTTCCACTAAGCCGGTCGCATCATCCGGTACGATCACGCCATTATGAACGACCCCTTCGGTTTCCATCATTCGGTTCTCGTCTGAGTAAGGTAGCCGCGAGGCTTTCAGCGTTTCTGACTAGTGGTGCCTACGTAGCTATTTTACCCAGCAAGATGCTTCTGGCAAATAATACAATCCTGGGATGAAATTGCTATTTAATCTACACTCCTCGGATCAGAAAATCTCGTATCCTCGCCGTTTTCCAGGCACTATAATCCAGCCGGTTCGTAGTTCTCTGCCCTGCTACCGTGTCCCGCCCTCCGCGACGACCTCGCGGCGTTTTTTGAGGAGAGTCTGCCCATGCTGATCCGTTTACTTTGCGCATCGTTGTGCGCCATCACGCTTGCACTGCTGTTGCCTGAAGTGACATGCGCTCAAACGGCGACTGCCTGGCCGACGCCGCTGTGGCAAACGGCGACCCCCGCGAGCCAAGGGCTCTCGGCCGCGAAGCTCGACGAGGCCAAGTTGTGGTTGGAGCAAAACGGCAGCAAGACCGGGCTTGTCATTCGTCACGGCCGGATTGTCGGCGAGTGGTACTTTGGCGACGCCAAGGTCGACAGCCGCTTTTTGGTCTACTCGACGAGCAAGTCGTTTGCCAGCACTGCGGCCGGTGTCGCGATCGCCGAGGGGAAGCTCAAGCTCGACAGCACCGTGGGGCAGTTCCTCCCGCAGGCCAGTCCCGCCGAGAAGCAAGCGGTCACGGTCAAGCAACTCATCAGCATGACCTCGGGCGTACATAACAACAAAGGCTTCGGCACCATCGAGAATCAGTTTACTTACTCGATGCAGGAAGCGCCGATGGATCATCCGCCGGGCACCAAGTGGGACTACAACAACACGGGCCTTGCGCTGTTGAGCCCTGTGCTCAAAAAAGCGACAGGTCAGCCGCTCGACGAGTACTTGCGTGACAAAGTCTTCCGCCGCATCGGCATCGCCGACAGTGACTGGACCTGGGACGCGCGCGAAAACTATCCCCTGAGCTACAGCGGCTTGCACATCACCGGCCGATCGTTGGCCCGCTTTGGTCTGTTGTTCTTGAACCAGGGGCAATGGGACAAAGAGCAAGTGCTCAGTGCCGCCTGGGTGCGAGAAGCGACGGCGCCTTCGCAGGACTTAAATAAGTCGTATGGCTACTTGTGGTGGAACAACACGACCGACAAATGGCCCGGTGTGCCGAGCGATGCCTATGCCGCGCTCGGGGCGTTCGACAACGACATGCTTATCGTGCCCAGCCTTGACCTGATCGTGATCCGGCAGGTTGGCGACGACCGAGCCTCGGGCCGCAAGGTGAAGATCGCCGACTATTTCAAGCTGGCTTGTGACGCGGTCGAGAAGAAGTAACATGATGAGGTGTTCCGAATACGGTCCCTCTCCCCTCGCGGGAGAGGGATGTTCGCGCTTCGCGAACAGGGTGAGGGGGACGCTCGGGGCGAGATACGCTTCAACCCCTCACCCGGCTCGTGGACCAACGCTTTGCGTCGGTTCCTCTCGCCACCCTCTCCCGCAAGGGGCGAGGGTAAAGACAATTCAATAACATGGTGGAGGATTGGCTGATGTGTCTGCGAAGTCTGGTGTGTCTGGTCGTGCTTATGGGTGCGGCGATCGTCGAGGCGGAGAAGATCGAGACCGTCGCGGGCAACGGAAAGCCGGGGAATAACGGCTCGAGCGGCCTAGCGACCACGATGTCGGTCGATCAGCCGTTCGGTGTCGAGATCGGCCCGGACAAGGCGCTGTACATCACCGAGGTCGGCACGCATCGTGTGCGGCGGCTCGACCCGAAATCAGGCGAGCTGACGACCGTCGCAGGGAGCGGTAAAAAAGGGTATCGTGGTGACGGTGGTCCAGCCACGACTGCCGATCTGAACGAGCCTTACGAGGTCCGTTTCGATCGTGCCGGCAATATGCTGTTTGTCGAAATGCAGAACCATCTCATTCGCAAGGTCGACAAACAGACGGGCGTCATCTCGACCATCGCCGGCACTGGTCAGGCAGGGGACGCAGGGGACGACGGCCCGGCGATCAAGGCGCAGTTCAAAGTGCCACATAGCATCGCGCTCGACGCCGATGATAATATTTACATCGCCGATATCGGCAACCATCGTATTCGCCGTGTCGACAGCAAGACCGGCATCATCAAGTCGATCGTCGGCAACGGCGAACGCAAACTGCCTACGGATGGCGCTCGGGCCACAGGAGGGCCCATTTTAGGTCCCCGAGCGCTCTTTGTGCAGGATCGCACCTTGTGGATCGCCCTGCGCGAAGGGAACAGCGTGTGGCAGATGCACCTCGACACGGCCATCATTCGGCATGTGGCGGGGACCGGCAAGAAAGGATTCACGGGCGACAACGGACCGGCGCGCGATTGCACCTTCGACGGACCTAAGGGGATTGCCGTCGGGCCGCGCGGCGAAGTGGTCGTCGTCGACACCGAGAATCAAACGCTTCGCGAGATCGACGTGAAGTCGGGCCTCATTCGCACGGTGGCGGGGGTTGGGCCCAAGGCGCGGGGCTACGGCGGCGACGGTGGACCGGCCGTGCAGGCTCACATGGATCGACCGCACGGCTGCTGCGTCGGTCCCGACGGAGCGATCTATATCGGCGATACGAACAATCACCGCGTGCGGCGCGTGGCGCAACCGTGATGCGTGCTTAAACGCCGGCTTGCCACCGTTGCAACTCGATGATCCAGCGCGGCGTTTGTTGACGATATTCGATGAGGTGCCGCCGGCGCGACAAGTAGAACACGGCCGTCGCCCCTTGAAAGATCGCGGTCCCGACGATCAGCACTGTGTAGATCACGATCGACGCGAGTTTGTATGTGCCCATAACCATGTCGCGTATATCGGGATAGTCGGCCAACT
>CAYLYE010000329.1:0-4910 GCA_964387325.1 uncultured Planctomycetaceae bacterium | reverse complement strand
GAAACGTCTCGTCGAACGCGCCGCTACGCGGAGGCAAAATCGGGATGTACGAAGGGGGCCATCGTGTCCCCTGTATCGTTCGCTGGCCGGGTCGGGTCGCGGCCGGCGGTGTCAACGACGCAACGACGATGACCATGGACTTGTTGCCGACGTATTTAGAATTGGCGGGCCTCGCCTTGCCCCCCGCCGACGGCCCCTCGGCCCTCGACGGTATCAGCCTGGTCCCCGTGCTGCTGCGTGGCGAATCGCTCGCCGAGCGGACGTTGTTTTGGCAGACGGCCGATATGAAAGCCGTTCGCCGCGGAGCTTGGAAGGTCGTGATCGAACACGATCAGCCGGCGCAACTTTTCGATTTGTCGACCGATCTCAGTGAACGAAAGAATCTGGCGCTGCGCGAGCCGGATCGTCTACGCGAACTGCTCGCGGCACTGGCGACCTGGCAAGCGCAGTTCAAAAAGTGATCGAAGCGAGTTGCTTGAGCTTCGTCGTGCGGCATGCCGGCGAAGTAAGCATAGAATTTCGGTCGAGAGCCGCGACGTCGGCGACTGCCGGAGTGTGGAACACTACAGCTCAGCCGCCGAGGCCGACGGCAACGAATGGTTGTCCGGAGAACCTAAAATGGCGGCCCCGGTCGGCTGCTGCGCGTGGTGCGGCCCAACGACGACCGGACGCGGCGCAAACCGAACCAACTCTCGGCCACTGGCGACCCCCAACTCGTGCAGCGCCGCGACCATTTTCCGGATGTCAAATCCGTGGGACGCGGCAAAAGCCTCTCGAGCGGCTCGCACCTCCCGCACGACTTCATCTTCGATCATGGCGTTTCCTCCGGTAATGGCAATTCTGGCGGCGTGCAAATCAACGGGGGCTCGCATCCAACCGCCCGACATGCTGCCTCGATGCGCGGTCGAAGGACGACATTGGCGATGTGAGTGCAATTCCATGTTAGCAGATACTGCATCCCATGCACGGCTGCGGTTGCAATATGGACGGCGTCGGCAGCCGCACGCGCGGGGATCGGCACGGTCCTCGTCAACACTTCGGCCAATGCGGTCACGGCGTCGGTCTGGTCCAGCATCGGTAGCCCAGCAATCGTCGCCAGCCGGTTCGCGGCAGCATGGGGGTCGCCCGCTTGGCACTCGACAAGGACGAGTGGAGAGATGAAAAGGTCGAACGCCGCCCGGCGGTCCCACCATTCCCGGGTCAGTTGCTGCTGGGCCACTCGCAGCAAATCGCGACTCGGCCAAGCGGTCAAATAGCTGGGAATCGTCGTCTCAAGGTAGACCCGAGGTTTCATGGATTCATTTTACGTTTTGGGAGAAACCAATTCAATCTTACCTACGCGAACTGCTCGCGGCTCTGGCGACCTGGCAAGCGCAGTTCAAGAAATGATCGAAGCGAGTTGCTTGAGCATCGTCGCGCGGCTCGCCGACGAAGTCAGCATCGTCTTTCGGTCAAGAGCCGCGCCGCGGCGGCTGCCGGAGTGTGGAACGACCAAGTTAACCCGGCGGCAGGGCACAGAGGCGAACTGGAAGTCCCAGTAACGAATCATGCCCCGCCGTCTGCTGTAGCGTCTGGCTCGGCGTTACCTTGAGGGTAGCGGTGAATAAGCTGGATGTACGCTCGATTCAAGAACATCGCCGCTTCGCCCATTCTTCGCATCTCGTTTGCGAAGGACTCAGCGGTAAGCATTTCTTGATCGTAGATAATATCTCCCGTCTCCTCGTCCAAGGAGAGTTTCGGATTCGAGCGCATTAGCCCGACGACATCGCCGCCAGCTTTGAGTTCAATGAATGCAGAGTGTAGGATACGATTCCGGTCCCGTCTTAGACAATGCAGTTCGTTTGCGCACGCTGCGAAGGACTCCTTGAAGTCTGCTTCAAGCGCATCACCTAGCGTGCATCGCGGCAGCGATTGTAAGAATAGTTCGTAAACTTTATCGATTAGCTTTTCGTTCGTTAGGTTTCTGAGCCCTTTCGGTGGCCAATCCTTACGGGCAGGATCTAGGATGAACCAACCGATCTCTCGCAACTTGTTCTCCAGCGACTGAAAAGACACGGCGAATTCGCCGATGCGCTGATAGATCAGGCTTTCGCTAGTCACGACCCCTTCACCCCCTCCGACGACCCAAGCTCAGCGACCCGGCCCACGAGGGCTTGCAACCGCGACGCGTTGGCCAGGTTCGCTGAAGCTCATGGTTAGGCGACTTGCTTGGCATGTAGATGTGCGTCGAGTAGCAAACTGCCAAGTGTCGTAATCTCGATTTCCGTTGAGTTGGAAAGCCAACCTTCAGGATGCTCGCGTATAAGTCCACTATTTCGAAGCGGACGCAATTGGTCGTAGTGTGCGTGATCGTACGGAAGTCGTCCGGTGTCACGCAATCGCTTGAGCCAAGCCCACTGATCCACTGAAATGCGGCGCCCACGAAAACTCTCCTCAACCGATCGCTGTAAAGTCTCCAGCGATGTCTCGATGCTCACCCCCGCGATCGTGAGCTTGAGCTTCGAACGAGGCACTAACGATTGGATAACTTCGCGGTACCGCCACAACACGAAAACCGCGACCGCTGGCCATATCAATGCCTGGATATAAGTCAGAACTAGTTGCGAGATGTTCATACACTGGGCCTTAACCGCCGAAAATAAAGCTCAGCAGCCGGCTGACGCACGGGGTGGCGCGGCCTAATTGCTGAGGCGATAAATATAGAACGAGTCACCGGTCTGTTGCAGCGCTTGGTTCAGCGAAACCCACGTTTCGCTCTTTTAAGTTCCGACACTCCAGTGGTTCCAATCGTAAACAATTGTGCGGTTTTGATTGTCGCCGATTGGGCCAGTAGGAGAAAAGGCGATTCCCCGGATACGATCATTCCATTGATTATTGCCGTGCGGACGCCCCACGCCTCGAAGGTCGGGTAATTCCCAACCTCGATTGACCCCTGCAGGTGCGATCCAGAGCTGGTCGTCAGAATGATGTAAGTTCACATCTTCCCAAAATATCACCCATTCGTTCGTATAGATCCTGAAGGCAGTTGCTTGGCCATCATTAGTTCCAAAGAACCCTGGAAGGTGGTTTGTCGTGGAATTCACGGGAAGAGACTGGCCACCATAGTTCAAGTGCTCGTAGAGTATTACCTTTGGCTGTCCACCTGGGTTTGGGATTCGTTTTATTGGAGGATTGGGAAATCTCGACAACTTTAAGGTGTCTGCAGATCGACCCCCACTTCGAATGGTGTCCAACAACTTCTCCGCACTAATAGCAAGTTTACGGGACCAGTAGTAAATCTGTTCAGGATTGTCTGGGTCGATTTCCGAAACGTCGAAGGGTTTTGTGCGGTCTGTCAATGCCATGACATTCTCCTACCTTTGGAAAAAGTGCATTTCAGAAAAAGTACGCTTTCCACTGCCTAACGTTCAAGGTAACCTGGCGGCGACCAAGAATCATTGATTTCAGAATCCGCCCGATCCGCCGCTCGGGTTGATAATATTGTTAGCCTGCCTTTTCCTTTGAATTATTGAGATTAGCCAATGACGGCACAATGCCGATTCTCAAGTCCGCTGTCGTCCTGTCTAACTCTTGAGCAGATTTAATAAACTGCACAGCAGCACGTCTGTCACCTATAAATTCAGCAAGGCGAGCAAGGTTTAAATAAATGATCGCCTTTGACGGCTTGGCCATCATAAGATGCTGGTTAATTAAGTTTTGCAATAAAGCCGTCCCCCGCTGAATGGCATCTTCGTCTTTGGAATGAGATTGCAAGAGGCGTTCGGTAAGAGCATCTGCGAGTGTCCACCACGAATAGTCGCGAGGGGAAGATCGCAACTCTGCGGCTTGTTCAGCGAAGCCGTGGAGACCGAGAAGAAATGCAAATCCATCACGTTGTTCGACTCCCAGTCCGTCGCCACTATTTAAGTAGCGCCAAATACCGGTAAACACAGTCCCAAGTGCTGCAGTAATTGTTGCCAAGATCGGAAGCAGGATCTCTGTTAAGCCTGAAGACCGCTTCGGGTCGTTGATTTTACGTACGGCAACAATCCCCTTCCCGCGGATGTCAATGTCAGGGACTGAAAGCTGATCCTTGGCGGGTTCGACGAGCAACTGAAGGGAGAACTCCTCCTTTGGATTAAGGTATGGCACTGAAACTTCGACGTGCCCTGTGTCGTGAGTTATTTTAGGAGAAGCCGCATTTAGCCCCTTACAGCGAGGTTCCTTAAGGACGGCATCTATGATATCAATCCTGCATTGGAGCTGCTCGATCTCCTTACGACCGGTATTTTCAATTCTAATTGCAACAATCCCAAGCTTCTGGGTTTGGCCTGGAAACAACTCAAGGGAGGTGATGTCATAGGTCAACTCTGGACGGTCATTCGTAAAGTGACGCAACAGCAGCGCACTAGATATGCCAACAACTAAGCTGACAATGCCTGCGACAACGATCCAAAAGAATTTGGATACAGGCTTCTCGGGTGCTGACATTGCTAATCTCTCGTGTGATGATCGAACTGCGGATGGCTAACCATTGATGCTACTGAAACTATCAGCATAGTACCGATGATAATACCTTGATGCAAATATTCGCCCGCATTATCCGGGCTCTGGTGTGGCATCCGGAAGGCGCCTCGTGCAATTGCCGAATGTTTCTGCCTTTGCTGCATAAAACGCGCGGCTTTCGGTATAACGCGCTTTTCGAGCGCCAAAGGCCGATAAGCTTCGCCCGGCCATGAAACGCTGGGACCCATGTCGACATGGGGCACGGCTGGGTACGCGATGCCGAACAACCCCCGGCGTACGCGACGAAAACGTCGCTATCGCCAGGGGATAAATTCGGATGCGATGTCGGTCGATGCGCGACGACCGGTGGACGGACCGGCGGCAAAGCCGCCGGCTTGGGTGAGGAAATCGGGGGCCTGACGACC
>CAYLYE010000328.1:0-4917 GCA_964387325.1 uncultured Planctomycetaceae bacterium | reverse complement strand
AGCCGGTCACCCAAGGCGTGGTCTTTGGCGCGGTCCACATCGCCCAACAGCTCAAGGCCGAGATGATCGTGGTCGTCAGCACGGGCGGCGCCACGGCGTTGGCCCTGTCGAAGCGTCGCGCGCCGATCCCCATCGTTGGCGTGAGTGACAAGCGCGAGACGCTCAACAAGATGTGCCTGTACTGGGGCGTGATTCCGGTCACCGGCGCGCCGACGACCGACAGCATCCAACTGCTCGAGCATATCGAGCAATGGGGCCTGGCCGAGGGCTGCCTGACGCAGGGGGGCTACGTCGTACTCGTCGCCGGACTGGGCTTGGCGAGCAAAGGGCACAACATGGTCCGCGTCCACCAGGTCGGCGGCGGCTAAGCTACGTCCGTTCGAGTCGCTTACTTCGCGGCCCCTTGCCAGAGGCGGTAGGTCTTGTAGCCGCCGCCGATGTTCGCGGCGCGGATGCCGTTCTGTAGTAAGATCCGTGTCGCTAAATAGCCACGCTGACCGACCTGACAATACACGGCCAACTCACGCTCGCGCGGCAACTCGGCGAGGCGGGCACGAAGTTCATCCACCGGAATGTTGATCGCCCCGGGAATGCTCCCCGCCGCAAACTCGCTGGGCATCCGCACGTCGAGCAGGAACGGCTTGCTCTCGGTCGACACGGCCAACATCGCTTCAACGTCAAGCTGCGGGTGATCGCCGCGCAACAGGCCACTCGCCACGAAGCCTGCCATGTTGATCGGGTCCTTGGCCGAGCCGTACTGGGGTGCATAGGCCAGCTCCATTTCCTCCAGATCGAACACGGTCATGCCCGCCTGAATGGCCACGGCAAGCACATCGATCCGTTTGTCGACCCCCGCTCCGCCGACGGCTTGAGCACCGAGCAGCAGGCCATTCTCGCTGTGAAACAGCAGCTTGAGGGTCATCGCCTCGGCGCCCGGATAGTAGCCGGCGTGATGGGCGGGATGGATGTAGACTTTGCGAAACGGACGACTCATGCGGCGGAGCGATTTTTCCGACGCGCCGGTCATGGCAGCCGTCCGTTCAAACACGCCCACGATTGCCGTCCCTTGCGTGCCCCGGTACGAAGCCGGACGACCGAAGATGTTATCGGCCGCGAGTCTCCCTTGTCGATTTGCGGGCCCGGCCAGCGGTACCTGCGTCGGATCGCCCGAGATAAAGTCCTTGACTTCGATCGCATCGCCGACGGCGTAAATGTCTGAGTCGCTGGCTTGCAGATACTCGTTGACGCGAATCCCGCCGCGCGGCCCAACTTCTAAGCCCGCGTCGACCGCCAGCTTATTCTCCGGTCGCACGCCAATGCCCAAGACGACAAGCTGCGCCGACAATCGCTCCCCCGACTTGAGTTGTACGAGCACGTTGTCGCCATCACGCTCGAACCCCGTGGCACTTTCTCCGAGCAACACGCGAACACCGTGCGACTGGAGCGTTTCGAGTAGCGGAGTGGTCATCTCCTTATCGAACGGCGGTAGCACTTGGTCCTGCAACTCGACGACCGTCGTCGCCACGCCACGTCGCACGAAATTCTCGACGAGTTCCAGGCCGATGAAGCCCGCGCCGACCACGATGGCCGCTTTGACTCCGGCGTCGACACGCTGCTTGATCTGATCAACATCGGCAAGATTCCTGAGCGTGCAGATGCCGGGCAGGTCGATGCCGGGCAGCGGGGGTCGCAGCGGCGCGGCCCCGGGCGCGAGGATCAGCTTGTCATATGACTCGACATATTCGCGCCCCGTGCTCAACTCGCGGACCCGAACCGTCTTGGCCGTGCGATCGATCGACTCGACCGAGCTGCGCGTGCGGACATCGAGCTTAAAGCGTTCGCGAAGCCGCTCGGGCGTGGTTATGAGCAGCTTGTCGCGCTCGGCAATTTGGCCGCCGACATAATAAGGCAAGCCGCAGTTGGCGAACGAGACGTCCGGTCCGCGCTCGAAGACGATAATCTCCGTGTCCTCCGACAGCCGCCGGGCTCGTGCAGCCGCCGAGGCTCCACCCGCCACACCACCGACGATGAGCAATTTCATGATGCCACTCCGTTTAACCGTCACATTGGTTCGAAAGACAGAAGAACTAACCACTGAGTCACCGAGGACACAGAGGATCGGGGAAAAGGAAACTCATGTGGAATCAAGCTATCATCTGACAGAGACCAAACTGCGTGGGAGTATGGCCTGCTGCTTCCGAATTCTCATTTCCTCTCGGTGTCCTCAGTGTCACTGTGGTTAGCCATTCTTTGACAATTTAGAGGGATCGTCAAAACGATATAGGACGACCCTGTTGAGCTGATTTTTTGACGATTGCTACCGTGTGCAACATGCCTTCGCGTCGCCGCTGCACTGGTTCCAAGGCATGCGAGCCAGAATCATTCCCATGCCGCAGGTATCGGTGATGCCGGCAAAGATCAACCCGGCCCCGACGAACGCCGCCAGACCGATGTAGCCAGGGTGAACGAAGTAGCCGAGCGTTGCGCCGAGCAATACGAGCGAACCGGCCGCGATCCGGACTTGGCGTTCGAGCGAGATCGCCTTTTGGCCCCGAACGACATTCAGCCCGGCTTGCACACAGGCGAGCGTTCCTCCGACGACGTTGACGACGTTGGTAAAGCCCGCGCGATGGAACTTATCGCAGGCTTGCTGTCCACGTCCGCCACTACGACAGATCACGTACAACGGCTCGTCGGCAGCTCCCTGTCGGGCCTGCATAATCGCGGCCGGATCAAGCTGATCGAGCGGCACGTTGCGAGCCACATCGACATGCACTTCGCGAAACTCGACCGGCGTGCGGACATCGATCAACTCCACGCACTTTCCCTGTTTGCACAGCTCAGCCAGTTGGGCTGGCGAGATGGTTGCGGCGTTCATCATGGACTCCTGTTGTGGAACAATACGCAATGATTGATATGTCACGATACTACGATCTATTATCGAAAAAGAATCGAGTGCTATCCGCCGAACCGCGCCTCGATGCAGGCCATTAGATTCTCCAAATGTGACTCGACAATTTGGTAATACGCCTTACGGCCATCCTTCTCGCTGTCGAGGAAACCGCAGCGTTGCATGAGCCGCAGATGCTCCGACGCCATGTGGCTGGGAATATCGCACGCCTCCGCCAGTTCGCCGACCGTGTACCGGCCGCGAAGCAGCATCTGCACTATCCGCAATCGATGCGGATGCGCCAGCGTCTTGAGACACTCGGCCGCCTGCTCGAGCGACTCAAGCGGCGTCAGCTTCAGCGTTTTCGTGGATTTGAGTTTGGTCGCCATGATCATTTGCCTCGCTGTTCATATATATCGCCATGTTCCGACATGTCAATCAGTCATTTTGGCCGTGACGAGATATTTTTCCCAACGAGCGGGAATAATTTGGCCGCCCCCACGCGAACTTTAGCCCCCGGTCGATAGGTCCGCGGGGCCGTACGCCGGGGGGAGAGTGTCGCGCTGCGATGACGCTCGACGAGCCCACACCCAGTTGGCGTTATCCGTCGCCACTAGTTTCGTTTCAGAAAATTCAAGGTCGGCGAACGTGATTGCCGGGGCTCGGGTGGATGCGGGTCCTTGGGAGGTGGCAGCTGCGGGCCCGGCTCGCGCAATTTCTGCACCGGGGCGGGGACCTCTTCGCTCATCGGTGGTTGCGGGCCATACGTGCCCGGCGGAGCATACTCCTCGGGCGGCGGACCGAACTTCGGCGTCCCCTCGGCCGCGAACTGCTTGACGCGCGGGTTGTGCGACAGCTCGTCCAACTTCCAACGCGATTTCGCCTCACCCTCGGCCGGCGTCATGATGATATGCGGCGTGATCAGCAGCACGAGTTCGACTTTTTGATGTTCAACGGTTTCGCTGCGGAAGAGACGGCCAATGAAGGGGATGTCCCCCATCACGGGAACTTTTAATTGGTTGTTTGTGTGAGTTTCCGTAATCAGGCCGCCGACGGCAATCGTATAGCCGTCTTTGGCAATCACGGTGCCTTGCATCATCTGGGTATTGAGCCCATCGACCGGTGTTTGCGTAACGATACCGCCAGCGCCAGCAACTGGAATCGTCGTGGCGTTTGGGGCTAAACTGGAGTTTTCCTGAACAATGAGCATCGTGACGGTTCGATCCGCATCAATCCGTGGCGTGAAATACAATGTCGTACCGACATCTCGAACCACGGTTTGGGGGGCAATTGCGGTCGTGGCTGTGCCGACGCCGCCGTTCACAATCCCGGTGCTGACACCTGTTGTCAGCACCAGTTGCTGTCCGACGAAGATTCGCGCAGGCCGATTATTCGAAGCCATAACCAGTGGACTGGCGAGCGTATTGACACGGTTATCTTGCTCGTAGAGTTCGATCCGGGCCCGTACGGCGGCGCTCAAGTATTGATAGACGAACGATCCGCCTTGGGCTGCTTGATTGACCATTCCCAGTACATTTTGCTCAACGGTTGCGCCGGTTTGTGTCAGTGGATTAACTACTTGATTGTCATTGCGGCCGGCCGAGGGCGGGCCATCCAGAAAGCTCAATTGAAACGAAGACCGAAACTTGTCGTCGAGTGTCAGTTGTAAAATTTTCATTTCGAGCAACACTTCCGGTGTGGGCCGATCGAGTTCGGCGACTAAGCGCTCGATCGACTCCATGACCTTGGTGTCGCTCGTGCGGACGATCACGAGATTGTGTTGGCGATTGATGCTTACGTAGATCGGCGGCTCGCGCGCCTGAATCTCGCGCAGTACTTCCGAGCTGACTCCACGAGCGTCGTTCCCTTCGATGGCTTTGAGGCGTCGATCCAATTCGGAAAGCTGCTCGCTGGTTAACGGCATATTGCGTTCGAAGCTTGACTGCGGATCGAGGATGCCACCGTACTGTCCGCCGCCGAAGCCCCCCATGCCGCCTCCGAGTCCGCCACCGAAGCCGCCGAGCCCC
>CAYLYE010000327.1:0-4934 GCA_964387325.1 uncultured Planctomycetaceae bacterium | reverse complement strand
GGCACGGCCGAGGGGCAGCGAGGCATTCTCGAAGGCTACGGTGTCACCGAGGCGTTCTGTGGCTGTCCGATCAAAGCCTCGATGGAAACGATCGTCGTCACGCAGGCGGCCGAAGGGTTCCCGGTCCATTTCGATCGCCACGCCAGCGAAGCCGATCACGTCATCGTCGCCGGACGGGTCAAGCCGCACACGAATTTCTATGGTGATATCGAGAGCGGCCTGATGAAGATGATGCTCATCGGCCTGGGCAAGCACAACGGCGCAAAGATCTATCACCGCGCGATTCAAAACTACAGCTTCGGTCAAATCGTTCGTAGCGTCGCCCGCGTGGTGCTCGAACGCTGCCGGATCGTCGCCGGAGTGGGGATTGTCGAGAACAGCTACGACGAGACAGCGCTCATCAAGGCGGTCGCTCCGGAAGAGTTCGAAGCCCGTGAGAAGGAACTGCTCGTGAAGGCCAAACAGTGGCTGCCACGTCTCCCGTTCGATGACATCGACATTTTGTTCGTCGAAGAGCACGGCAAGAACATCAGCGGCACGGGCATGGACACGAACGTGATTGGTCGCAAGTTCCGTAACACGCCCTTGTGCGATCAAGAGAAGCCGCACGTCAAGCGGATCATTGTCCGTGGCTTGACCGAGGCGACTCACGGCAATGCCTGTGGACTGGGGATGGCCGAGTTTTGCCTCACGCGCGTCGTGCAGCAGGTTGACCGCAAGATCACGGTGATCAACAGCCTGACCGGCGGACATCCTGAAGGGGCGCACATTCCGATCCACTTCGACACCGACCGCGACTGCCTTGAAGCCGCCGTGAGCGTGATCGGTCTGATCGAACCCGAGGACGCCAAGATCGTCTGGATTCGCAACACGCTCGATCTGGCCGAGGTCGAGGTGTCGGCCCCGTTTCTGGACGAGGCCCATCGCCGCGAGGACCTCGAGGTACTCTCCCCCTTGCGAGACATTCCGTTCGACTCGACGGGCATGCTCCCTCCCTGGGACGCCTCTTCACAGCCGACCCACGCCTAATCGCCGTCCTTTGCCGGTCGCTAAAATCTCTCGCAATTTCGTGAGATTTTCCTGCTTTTTCCGAGCCGCTGACGTAATTCCCCGGATAGCATAGCGATAAGACAGGTCGAGTTATCCGGGGATCCAGATCCCCGGCTCGGAGAGAGTTCTCAATGCTGTTTCTGTTGCACACCTTCCAGGCTTGGTGGCGTGGCCGCGCGAAGCTACGCGCACGCCGTGCGCTCCTGCGCTGGCGAGGGATCATCGAACCGCTCGAACAACGGCAACTGTTGTCGGTCACGCCGCATCTGGTCAAAGACATCAACCAGCTCACGTCGAACGTATCGGCACCATCGCAACTGACCGAAGTGAACGGCCAGCTATTTTTTCAGGCGGCTGATGCA
This sequence comes from uncultured Planctomycetaceae bacterium, assembly GCA_964387325.1. Taxonomy (GTDB): domain Bacteria; phylum Planctomycetota; class Planctomycetia; order Pirellulales; family PNKZ01; genus CAZZBK01. Next base: position 3,522 of record CAYLYE010000327.1, on the reverse strand, counting down.
GCCCACGGCCATGAACTGTGGATGGCCAGCGGCTCGACCGGCGTGGTCCCCGTCGGCGACATCAACCCGGGCGCGGTGGGCTCGTATCCCTCGCTGCTCACCAATGTCAGCGGCATCGTGTATTTTCGCGCGCTCGATGGTGCTCGCGGCTACGACTTGTGGAAGTCCGACGGCTCGAACACGGGCACGATGCTCGTCGCGGTCGTCGACCCTGGGGGCGGACATTCGTTGCCGCAACCAATGCTCGCTGTCGGTGATACGTTGTTCTTCGAAGCTCAGCACGGCACGAATGCCGCGCTCTGGAAAACCGATGGCACGATGAGCGGCACGGTCGTGGTACGCGACTTCAGCACGACGGTCGTGTCGGCCTATCCGTCCTGGCTCACCAACGTCAATGGCCTGGTCTATTTCACGGCCGGCGACGCGCAGCACGGCATCGAGCTATGGCGCAGCGATGGCACCAGCAGCGGCACCTCGCTGGTGCGCGACATTCTTAATGGCACCGGCGGCTCGGCTCCCAGCCAGCTCACCAACGTCGGCGGCATTTTGTACTTCACCGCACACGACGACACGTCGGGCTATCAGGTGTGGCGCAGCGATGGCACCAGCAACGGCACCACGATCGTCGCGAACATCCAGCCCGCGTCGAGCAACACCGCCCCCGGCTCACTGACGAACGTCGGCGGCGAGTTATTCTTCTCGGCCGACAATGGCGTTTCCGGCAACGAACTCTGGCGAACCGATGGCACCAGTAGCGGCACGGCACTCGTCGCCGACCTCGATCCAGGGCCTGGCGGTTCGTCCCCCTCGCAATTGGTCAACGTCTCCGGCACGCTCTTTTTTCAATCGACCCAGACGGGACTCGGCGCTGAACTGTGGCAAGTCAACGGCTCCTCGGGTAACGTCATCTTGGTCAATGATATCAACCCTGGCTCGGCGGGATCGTATCCTCATAACCTCGTCAATGTCAGCGGCGTACTCGTGTTCGTGGCCGACAATGGAGTCACGGGCAACGAACTCTGGAAAAGCGACGGCACCAGCGGCGGAACCATGCTCATCAGCGATATCGCTGCCGGACAGACAGGTTCCAATCCAACGTCGCTCGTGAATGTCAACGGCGCGGTCTTGTTCACCGCCAGCAACAGCGCCAACATCCAGTCGCTCTGGAAAGGCTCGACCAGTCCGGCCAGTGTCGCTCCACTGCTGGGTTTCAATGTGAGCAATCAGAGTTCTTACCCATCGTCGCTCACGCTAGCCAACTCCATGTTATTCTTCAGCGCGAGCGATGGCTTCAACGGATACGAACTCTGGCGAAGCGACGGTACGAGCAATGGCACCGTGTTGGTCCGCGACATTCGCCCTGGCAGCGCTAGCGCATTGCCGAAAGAGCTAACCAATGTGAACGGCACGGTGTTCTTTAGCGCCTTCGATGGCGCCCACGGCTACGAGCTTTGGCGCAGCGACGGCACCAGCAGCGGAACCGTGCTCGTTCGCGATATTGTTCCCAACACAACGAGCTCGACCCCGCGAAACTTGCTCAACGTCAATGGCACGCTATTCTTCGTGGCCAACGATGGCATCACGGGCTACGAGATCTGGAAGAGCGACGGCACCAGCAACGGAACCGTGCTCGTCCGCGACATACAAAGCGGCGGCTCTCACTCGAATCCGCGTTCGCTCACGAACGTGGCGGGCATACTGTACTTCACCGCCAACGATGGTACGCACGGAAACGAACTCTGGCGCAGCGACGGCACCAGCAGCGGCACGTTGCTCGTCGCCGACAACTCGGCCAACCCCAACGACACGGGCCCCCTCAACTTGACCAATGTCAACGGCCTGCTGTTCTTTCAGAACTCCATCGCCACGACAGGCGCTGAACTCTGGCGCAGCGACGGTACCAGCGCGGGCACGGTGATGGTGCGTGACATCAACCCCGGTCCGTTCGGCTCGTATCCAGGTCAACTGACCAACGTGAATGGCACGGTGTTCTTTCAGGCCTTTGATAGCAACGGCTACGAGTTGTGGAGAAGCGATGGTACGAGCAGTGGCACCATGCAGGTCAGCGACATCGCGCCCGGCCCGACAAGCTCGCATCCCAGCCACTTAACGAACGTCAACGGCACATTGTATTTCGATGCCCAGTCGCCTCAACTGGGTTCCGCGCTCTGGCGCAGCACACCCAATCTTGGCACGTCGCTCGTGACCGACATTGCCGCCGGTCGTGGCAACGCCCAATTCGACACGCTCTCCAACATCAATGGCGTCTTGTATTTTGGGGCCGACGACGGCGTGACGGGCAAGCAGCTTTGGTACTCGAATGGCTCGGCCACCGGTACGACTCGACTCAGTCTGCAAAACCCTAGCTTCGCACCCCGCGAGCTGACACCATTTCAGGGCGGGGTCATCTTCTCGGCATTCGACCAACTCAGCGGCCGTGAACTTTGGAGACTCGACAAGCCACTTCCGCCGGGCGTGCAAATCGCGGTCGTCGGCTCAATTGCCACGCTCACCGAAAGTAACCCCGGCGACCATCTGCAAATCATCCTCAACCCCAATGGCGGTTTGCAGGCCTACCTCAACAATCAACCGCTCGATGTCACGCTCTTTGGCGGCGCAACCAACCTAGTCGTCGACGGTCTCAACTTTCTCTCGCAAGCCGATGTGTTTAGCGCGCCCGGGGTCGTCGACCAAGTGAGCCTCTTGGGCAACACGCTATCCTACGACAATTCGCTGGTCCGCGTGACCGTCAAGAACACGAACAAGCTGTTCGCCTTTGGCCAGAGTGAAGACCGTGTGCTGATCTATGACACGGCCGGCAACGAGTTTATCAGCACCTTACCCGGTTACAGCGTGACGACCTCGGCAAGTTTCTTTGCACAGAGCACGGGCTTTGGCCAGGCCTATGTCTTCGCGGGAGCCAATACCCTGACACGGATGTACGACTCCAGCGGCGACGACACCTTCAACGCACTCCCTAGCTATTGCGTGATGCAAGGCCCTGGATACTTCACGCAAATCATTCATGGCAAGAATGTCGTGGGCACGTTTGCCTTTGGCGGCCAGGACACGGCCCACCTCTACGACACAAGCGGCAACGATACGCTCACCAGCTACGATCACGACACGACCCTGATGGGCAACGGCTACGCCAATCGCATTCTCGGCCCGGGGCGCATCGTGGCTGAGCAATCCATGGGTGGTAATGACAAAGCAATCTTCTACGACACCACGCTCAACGATCGCTTTGTCGGTTTTCCGGCTTATTCACTGATGACCAGCAACGGCCGCACTCGTCAAGCGTTCGGTTACCCTCAGGTCTATGCCTATGCTGCCAGCGGCGGAGTCGACACAGCCGAACTCATCGACTCGCCCGATGATGACACATTCGTCAGTCAGCCGCTATACACCGCAATGTATGGCAACGGTTATTACTATCTGGTTGGAGGTTTCACGAGCGTGTTGGCCAGCGCCATCAACGGCGGAGCGGACTCGGCCAGCTTTTACGACTCGGATTTCGAC
>CAYLYE010000326.1:0-4959 GCA_964387325.1 uncultured Planctomycetaceae bacterium | reverse complement strand
TTCGGGCGGTAATTTGACGGCGGGAAAGTCGTTGGGTCGCACGCGCACGATCCGTCCGGGGCGATACCCTTCGAGTAGTTCGGCGATCGACACGCGGATGGTGAAGCCGGAGTGGCCGAAGGGTGGTTGGGGGATCGTTTTGACTTCGAGTAAGGGACCGCTCTTCGAATCGTAGGCGTGCATGTAGGTACGAAGGTTGGGTTCGGCGACGGCAATGTTGATCTTACTCGCAGACTTCGCCGGTTCATAAAGCGAAGGGTCGCTGCCGCCAAATAGAGCGACCGTAACGATGCCCTTTCCACCCCCTTGGTCCTCGACGTGCTCGACCCAAGCGGGGAGCCAATGGTAACGCATGTACCGGATATGAATCTGTCGCTGGAGCTCTGCGGCAGTAGACCGACTCTCTTCATCCACCCAGACGTCCGACGCGTGTAGTCGTCCCATGCCCCAATCCGCGGCCCAGGTGAAGTTGAACTGCACGATCTGACCCGCGGCGAGATCGGCGACACCGCCAATCTGCTTCCCCTTCCAGACACGAGTACTTGCGTCATAGTTAAACATCTGTCGGCCGAGCGGACCGTCCCCCTCGACGGGCCCCGTCGAGACGACGTTCAGCTTTCCCGGCTCAATCGACTCGATCTTCCACGCCTGCCCGCGGCGCTCGTAGAAGCTGAAGCTGTCTTCGAGCGAGATTGCATGATCTTGGGGTTCGACATATAGCCCGAGCCGCGGCCGCTTATCATTTTTAGAATAGTTCAAAGGATAAACGCAGTAGGCGTGAAGCACCGTGCCGATGGGAATGTCGCGGAGTTCGGCGGGAGCACCGCGGTAACGAACCATGGCGTACGGGAGTAAGACGAACGGCTGGGCCTCGGAAGAGTGATACTTCTCCAAATCGCGGTTGCCGACGATACGGAGCGTGCCTAGGCGGTTGATGGCGTCAACGGTGACGAGTTCTCCCGCGTGGTACACTCCGACGTTTGCCGGAGGGAACTCGCCCAGCTTCGGCACATATTCGGTCCACGGGTCGGCGCCGAGCGCGAGCATGAAAATGATGGGAAGTAGGTTCATGGACGGCGTCTCGTCATCGCTGTAGGAACAGGTCAGAAGTCACGAACTTTTCGAGGATGTTACGCACGGGATAACCATCGGCCTTAGTCGCTGCGGCGATAGCCTTGATCCGCGGGGCGTCGTCCACGGTCATGACGCGACGGAGGGCGAAGGTGGCCAATTGACCGACGAACGCCTCGGCGAAGCGATCGATGTCCGCCGCGAGCAGCGCCTTGAATTCGTCCAGGCCGTCGAATGTCCGTCCGTCGGCCAACATGCCCGAGGCATTCACTGGCGGATTCGCCCCCTTGCCACCATCGACCCGCTCCTCGGTGCGCCAAGCGCCGATGGCGTCGAAGTGATCGAACGCAAAGCCCAGCGGATCGATCGTGCGATGACAGGAAGCACACACGGCATGCGTGGCGTGGGCTTCAAGTTGCCGACGGATTGTCGCCTTCGGTTCGTTGAGGGGCGTGGGTTCGAGCGGATCTACATTCGGAGGTGGCGGCGGGGGCGTGCGTCCGTAGATCGCCTCGGACACCCAGACGCCGCGATGCACCGGACGGTGTCGTGAACCGTCCGAGGTCAGCGACAGGATCGACCCTTGTGTGAGCAGTCCTCCGCGATGGTCCTCGGGCCGGAGTTTCACTTTTTGGAAGCCTTGTCCTGTCGGTTCAGGCAGGCCGTAATGTCGAGCCAAACGAGCGTTGACGATGGTCCAATCCGAGACCAGGAATTCTCGCAACGACCGATTCTCGCGCAGCATTGCTCGAAAATACGCTTTCGTTTCCAGCACCATGCTCCGTTCAAGCCATGCGTCGTAATCGGGATAAAGACGCCGATCCGGCGCGACAGCTCCCACGCGGTGTAGCTGCAGCCACTGTTGCGAAAAAGCGTCGGTGAAACGCTCGATCTTTTCATCCGTGAGCATTCTCGCCAGTTGAGCGCGGATTGCCTGCGGATCGCGAAGCTTGCCTTCGGCTGTCGCCGCAAACAACGCGTCGTCCGGCATCGAACCCCAAAGTAAATACGACAGCCTCGCTGCCAACTCCCAGTCATCAACCTGCTCTCGGTATTCGTCCAGTGAACCTTCTTTCAGATAAAAGAAGTTCTTCGAGGCAAGTATACCGACCAGAGCTGCTCGATACGCGGATGCTGGTGACTCACCCAAGGCGAGTTCGCTCTCCAGTACTCTTACATATCGGTCTAATTCAGCATCTGTCGCCGGGCGGCGCCAAGCGCGGGAAGCAAAGCGGTGGAGCGACGCGCGAGCTTCCTCCGTTTTCAGTATCGGTGGAGAGGAAGGTGGTGACTGCGGCTTTCCCGGTCCTTTTGCCATCGGCAGAGGGGCAACCGCCAGGTTCCTCGGCCAAGCCTCCGCTCGCTTCCTGCGAACTTCATCGCTCACGAGCGGGCCTTCCCACTCCACTCTGTCCAAGATCAACAACGGATAGATTGCCACTCGATTGTCGTCGAAGAGCTTTAATCCTACCGGATTCAGGTGACCGACCTCACGCGAATTCGTGAAGACATTGTTCCGATTACTCAAGCCGCTACCGGCAGTGTTGCCCATCTCGTCGAAGCCGGGCATATTGTTCCATAATGCGTAGACGCCAGCCGAAAGGGACTGATTCCATTCGAGCGTGATCGGCTCATCCTCCGGCGCGACGATATCCGCGTCGTACACCGAAACTCGTTGCTGAGTATTCCAGATCGTAAGGTGCGGGGCTCGACCCCCCGCAGGACGCACGCCGCTCAAACGCACGCGCAAACGATAGACGCCGGGCTTGTCGATCTCGATCGAGCCACGCCAAAAGATCGAGTTCACTAATCGGCGGTTAGGCCAGAGCAGCGCACGTACCGGACCCTTCAGGCCACGTTCCTCGAGCCAGCGCTCCTTCCCCTTCGTCGGGTCGAACACATTTTGTTTGGAAGGATCTCCCTGTTCTGGATAGGCCGATTCGACGACTTCTTCGGCCGCCTTGAGATACCGCTCCACATGCGATGGCGATAGGGATAGCTTGGCCCCGATGCGTTCGAAGCCGTGCCATCGAGGATCCTCGTTCAGTGCCCCGGGCACCATCGGATCGTAGTGCACGCCGAGCAGGTCTTGGATCGTGTTTGCGTACTCCTCGCGACTGAGCCGGTAGTAATCAATCGGGCCGCGCTTCGCCATCCGGGCCGCTTCGCCTTCCGTTAGCCGAGCCGAAATCCATTCAACTGCTTTCGCAAGCTCCTCTGCCTTTGGTTGAGGTTCTGATTTCGGCGGCATCTCGCCCGAGTTCATTCGAAAGCGGATTTCACTCCAACGCTCGGCTTCGGATTGCAACGTGAAGTCGCTGCTCAACGTGTCGAGCCGGAACTCCCCTTTTTGGACTTTACCGTCGTGGCAACGGTTACAGTAGGTTCGAAAGAAGGGAGCAATGAGGGCATCGGAGGTGTCCGGCACCGCGGCCGGTGTGAGATCCGCCCATGCCGCGGCAATCAGAAAAGTCACCATCGAACGCCAAACCATTGTCGCATCCCATAAAAAGCCGATCAATTCTGGTCTCAAGTAGTCTACTTGAACAATCAATGCACACCAAGTTTGCCTACCGCCAGAACAGAATGTCGAGGCACCCGCGCTCATGAAATCTCTCTGCTGCTTAACCCACGATCACCACCAAACGTATTTCCCCGCCTTTTGGTGAATGCGTGCCTGTTAATATTAGTTAGACCTGAACCAAGCGAATGCGGTGTTGGTTTTTTGACGATCGCATAAAAAAACTCGAATTCTCTCGGTGTTTGCGGTGTTTCATGGATTGCTAAGGCAACAGGAATCGCACTCACCAAAGGGAATTCGAGTGAACGTGATTATCAAGGAGCGGATCGGCGACGATCTATGACATCTGGCTCGACGCCGTCCAATCGCGGTGGCGAAAGTCCGTCCACACGATCGCCGCAACACCGTTTCCTGAGAGCATCGATAATTCTGCAACTGGGGTGCTCGTCACTGTCGCCGCCCGCGTCGTCTTCGACGGCCTGCGACGGAGCCACCGCGTATGTCGCCACGATATCGTGCTTCGGTCACCTTCTTCCGGCGTGTTAAACCGAAGCACGTTGGGTGCAGATAGCATGGCCATTCCAAGAGCCATCTCGCGTGGCAAAACACCACGTATTTGACCGACTCTCGACCCTTGATTTCAGTGATCAGCTCACAGGTATAAGTGGCCAAGCAGACATGGCAGGCTGATTTACCGCTAGCCGCCCCCTGACTATGATGGGTGTACGCTCTGAAATTGTCATCTAGGGGTCAACTCGTGCCACTGACGACCGAACAATTCGGCAAAGCCCTGGTGGCGTCGGGTCTGATGACGACCGACGAACTCAAGTCGCTGTGGGCTGAGCTACCGGCGGCGGAACGCCCCAAGGACGGTGAATCATTCTCGTCAATATTGCTGAAGCGAGAGCGACTCAACGAGTTCCAAGCCCAGGAACTGCTCTCGGGCAATAACACACCGCTCATTCTCAACCAGTACGTGCTCCTCTCCAAGATCGGAGCGGGCGGCATGGGCCAAATCTTCAAGGCCCAGCATCGCAAGATGAAACGCCTCGCGGCGATCAAGTTGCTACCAGCAGCGATGACCAAAGATGAGGCGGCGGTCAAACGCTTTCAACGCGAAGTCGAAGCCGCAGCCAAGCTCTCGCATCCGAACATCGTACAGACGCATGATGCTGACGAATGTCGTGGCATTCACTTCATGGTCATGGAGTATGTCGAGGGGCAAGACCTCTCGGCACTGGTCAAACAACGCGGTCCGTTACCCGTAGCCGAAGTGGTCGATTACATGGCGCAGGCGGCCCGGGGGCTAGCTTTTGCTCACAGCAAGGGGGTCGTACACCGCGACATCAAGCCCGCCAATCTACTGC
>CAYLYE010000325.1:0-4967 GCA_964387325.1 uncultured Planctomycetaceae bacterium | reverse complement strand
GCTATGCGGACTGAGGTCGCGGTGCAGTACGCCGAGGGGCGACGAACCGGAACTGTGAGGCACTTTGGCCGAATGTGCGTAGGCGAGAGCGTCGAGAGCAGCCAGCGCGATAGCCACGGCGTCGTTGACAGGCAACTTGCCACCGAGACGCGCCATGCGCTTGTCGGCTTGCTCGCCGTCGTATGCCTCGTTGACCGTGAAAAAAATACCGTGCGCGTGTCCCGACCCGATCAGGCGCAACAAACCTGGATGATCGAGGGACTTGATATGATCGAGATCATTCAAGAAGCGGCTGCGTGCATGGGGCTCGACGATCACCTGTGGCAACATCAACTTGACGTGATACGCGGCGCCAGTGCTTTGATGTTGGGCAAGATAGTCCGCCCCCAGCGGATGTTGGCTTAACCGCTGAGTCACTTGCAAGCCACGGAGCGCCGCGGCGCGCGGGTCACCTTGCATCGCCAGTGTCAATACGCGATTCAGCAAGGCATCGGGCGCGGCACGACACGCGCCGCAGACATACTCGCCACGCCGCTCGGTGCCCGCCTCGGCCGTAACGTCTTGGCCGCACCCAGCGCAGGCGACACCACTCGATGCGACCGAGTGTGTGGGCCGCACGCCCGTTCGACAGTTGGCGCAGATATAATGTCCGTCAGCGGTCAACGCCGCGCGTTTCTCCGCCGCGCTGATCTCGGCGTCGCATTGAATGCAAATCTTGGGCACGTAAACGAGTACGCGAAACACGGTCTGCAACATCCGCACCTCATCGCCATCGTGCAAATCGAGTTCGGGGTACGCGATCTGAGCGGCCTGTTCGGCACTCAGATAGCGTTTGCGCTGGCCAATTTTCTTGCCGTTGACATAGGTGCCGTTCAGGCTGCCAAAGTCACGCACGCGAATGTCGGGCGGGTTGATGTCGAGCAGGCAATGATGCCGCGAGATCGTCTGGTGCGCTTCATCCTTAGGAATGCGCAGTTGACAATCGGACGAACGGCCAATGATGCAAGTGGCTCGCTCTTCGTAGACGTACTCTTGTCCTTGAAGCGCGCCAAGCACCACCTTGAGAGTCACACGTGAGGGCATGGATTGACTGCTCCGCTGTGGTTCACTGGCTACCCTGCCAAGCCTAATTGCACAACCTGATCTCATTGTGCTTGAAAATTGCGCCGCGACAAGCGCGTTACCAGCGCAAGATGCCGGTACCCCAGGCCAGTCCCGCGCCGAAACCGCTGATCAGAATCTGGCTTCCGCGGTGAATTCGCCCTTGGGAGAGCGCCTCGTCGAGCGCGATCGGAATGCTCGCCGCCGACGTGTTGCCATAGCGGTCGAGATTGATCAGCACCTTGTCAGGGTTCAGCTCCAGGGTCTCGGCCGCGGCGTCAATGATGCGGCGGTTCGCTTGATGCAGCACGATCAGGTCGAGATCGTCGGCAGTCATCCCGGCGTGCTTGAGCACGTCGGTCACGCTGTCCTCGACCAATCGGACAGCCCATTTGAAGACCGTGCGGCCGTCCATGTACAGGAACTGCCAGCCGTCGTCGACGTAGGTCTGCTCGAAGGGGAGCTTCGTCCCGCCGAGTCGCCGACACAAGATGGGACCGCCGCCGCCATCGGAGCCGAGCGTGTACGAGATCAACCCTTGGTCGCTATCGCCGGGGGCGAGAATGACCGCGCCGGCACCATCGCCGAACAGCGGGTAAATCTTCTGATCTTTCGGATTCACGACGCGCGAGTTGCAATCGGCGCCGATCACCAGCGCCTTTTTGCTATTACCCGTGGCCACGAATTGCATGGCCGTCGAGAGCGCGTAGACGAACCCGGCACAAGCCGCCGACAGGTCAAACGCCCCGGCCTGTAAACCTAACTGATGCTGGACGAGACAAGCGGTCGAAGGGGTGGTCATATCGGCCGTGAACGTACCGACGATGACCAAGTCGATCTCGGCGGGGTCGATTCCCGCGCGCTCGATGGCCTGCCGGCCGGCGCGTACCGCCATGTCGCTGGTCGTCAGATCAAGAGGCAAGTGCCGCCGCGCGTGAATGCCCGTCCGCTGCACGATCCAGTCGGGGTCAAAACCGTGCCGCACTTGCAGATCCGCGTTCGTCACAATCTCGTCGGGCAAATAGGTTCCCGTCGAGACGATCCGCACGCCGGTGATGCGACGTAGCGGAGCGTGTGTGCCGGGCGTGCTCGATGAGTTGGACATTGCGTGTTCGATTCAGGGAGGCCACGCATCACGCGGCAACCCAATGAGCGCCAGCCGATTAGCGCGGAGGTTGTTGAATTTCGAGCCAACGCCGCTCAGCATACGAACGCAACACCGCATCGGCGATCACCTGAGCGCTCCAGCCGTCATAAAAACTCGGCACCGCGTCGCGCTGTTCGCAGATCGCACTGACGAATTCCCACATCAAATCGTAGCGGAACACCGTGGCCGGCTTGCCTTGCTTAGGATCGCGCGGGCTATGTGTCGGCTTCATGAATTCCCCGGGCACGTCAACCGGCGCGAGGTCTTGTCCCGTCTTGCCTAACAGAATCGTGTTCGGCTCATGCAACCGATAGACGGCCGACCCTTCCGAGCCGTTGATCTCGGCCCACTCGTGGCCGAAGCCGTCGCGATGGTAACCTTTGGCGAGCGTCGTCCCTTCCCAGACACCGGTCGCGCCGTTGGCAAACTCGCCCAAGATGCTCGACCAATCGTCAACATTCGACGGTGGGCAACTCTTGCCGTCCGGGGTCTTGTCGCGCGCAGCAAATCGAGCCACAGCGCCGCTCAGTCGAGCCAGCGGACCGAGCAAGTCCTGCGCAAAATCAATGCGGTGAATCGTCATATCGAACAAGTCGCCTGCACCGGCCTTGTCCTGATATTGTCGCCAGCCCCAGCTTGTCTCGGGCCAGTCCAAGAAGCGCTGCGAGCGAAAGTGACGCGGCTGACCCAGCGCCCCGCTCTTGACCAAGTGACTCATGTACCGCATCGACGGCGCAAAGCGATACGTGAAGGCCGTCATGTGGACCACGCCATGATCGCGTGCCGCGCGATACATCTCGCCCACTTCGTCCGCGTTGAGCCCAAGCGGCTTTTCACACATGATGTGCTTACCGGCCTTGGCGGCCGCGACGGCGATCGAGCGATGCGTGAAGTTGGGGGTCGCGATGACCACGGCGTCGACGTTCGGATCGGCGCACAACGCCTCGGCGTCGGTCGTAACATTCGTGCAGCCCCAATCCTTCTTGCGCCGCTCGACCAGATTTGGGTCGGCATCGCACACCCCGGCGAGTGTGCAGCGCGAGTCGAGTCGAATGGCGGGCACATGGTGATAATCGCTCACCGCGCCAGCGCCAATAATGCCAATGCGGAGGGGTCGTTGAGAGGTCGGGCGAATCATCGTGGCAGAGGCTCAAAAAGTCACTTTGAGGGGAAACCCACAGCCTACGATCCGAGGCTCCGATGAACAAGCGGGTAAGGCTCGCGTTTTGGGTAAAAGTCGTGCTCTGCGGCGTGAAAATGTGCGACTTGGAACGGTCGCGCCCGATGAGTCGCTACGCCGCGCGGCGAACCGACCAGCGATAGAGACGCGCGTTACCCCGTTTGCCAACCTCGATCGTCGCCCCCATCTGCCGCAGACAGTACGCCACTCGTTGGGCGCGCGACCGCGGCAGCTCCAAATGCGTGGCCAGGTCGCGGGTCTCGAACGGCGACGGTAGCGGCGCGTGGCAGAGTCGTCGCAGATCTTTGAGCGTCGCCAATCGGACGGTCTCATGGACCTGGACAAGCCGCTGATCCTCGACCACGAAATCGTTGCGACGCCAGCGCCGTCGCCGGCCGTGCCCCGGATAGCGAAGCTCCTCGACATCGACGAGCACGAGTTCGATCGTGAGTCGTCGATGGGGAAACACGCGCGTGAAAAAAATGAGCTCGTCAAACACATCGAGCACCCGGCCGCGCTTGGGGCTGCGACGTCTGTGGATCGGCTCGCCGCCACGCTTGGCGCACTTGAGTAGGTGCTTCTCGACGACGATCGGCTTAACGACCTTCACGCGATGCTTTTTGAGCAACTGCAATATCTTGGCCCCGATCGCCGAGAGGGACCCGTGTTGAATTTCGATCAACTCGTCGTCGACGACGGCGTCGATGCGATAGCGTCCCAGCCGGACCTCGGTCTGCGCGTGCTCGCCGGCGTAGAACTGCTTGAGTTGACGGTGGAGGGACGTTTCCATGGCACGGCACGCAAGGCGGCGACACAACGGTAGTGTTCCGCGCAAGATAGCCGAATCGCGCCGCCAGAGCACGATCAGTTTCGGTCGCGCCCAGCCATCGCAATCCTATTCGGGCACAATACCGAAATCGCGAATCGAGAGCAGGCTTTGGAACGGATAGCCGCGCGCGGCGAAGGTCTGCGCGCCCCCTTCTTCGCGATCGATGATCGCTAGCACGCGGGTCACCTTGAGCCCGAACTCCTCGGCGCGAGCGATCGCTTCGAGTGACGAGCCGCCGGTGGTCACCACGTCCTCGACGATCACGACTTCCTGACCGGCCTCGACCGGTCCTTCGATGAACCGCTTAGTACCGTGTCCCTTGGCCTCTTTGCGAACCATGAACCCCAGCAGCGGCACGTCACGCAAGCCGGCGATGGTAATCACGCTGGCCGTGATCGGGTCGGCGCCAATCGACATGCCGCCGACGGCCGCGGGCATCCGGTCCTGCATGAGGTCGAGCAGGCCTGCTCCGACGAGCACCGCGCCCTGCGCGTCGAGCGTGATCTGCTTGCAGTCGAGGTAGTACTTGGCTTTCTTGCCCGAGGCGAGCGTAAAGTCGCCAAACTTGAGGGCCTTGCGGCGAACCAAATCGAGCAGAGCGGGCTTATCGTAGGTGGCCATCAATCGAATCCCCAATCAGCGTGGCAAACGAGGTGCGTCGAGCCGCCGAACGCCGTGTTCGACTTCCCGCTTCATCAAGCTGCCTGTAT
>CAYLYE010000324.1:0-5040 GCA_964387325.1 uncultured Planctomycetaceae bacterium | reverse complement strand
ACGGCACTCGATGTCGATAACCCCGAGCGGTTCTGGTTCACGGACCGACCCAACGTGTTCAATCGATCCGTGTCGGCCGCCTGGGATGCCACGCGATTAATTGAAACCGATCGGCCCACCTTTGCTGATTCGGCCAACACACTGCAATACGGCAGTTCGCAATTCGAGACGGGCTACACTTATCGCTTTCGCGATGACACGACGAATACCTACATTCAGAACTCGGGGCCCGAGTCGTTACTGCGACTTGGCGTCCAGGATCATTTCGAGCTGCGAATGCAATGGCAAGGGTATGTCGGTAGCACCGTGATCGACGATGTGACCCGAGCGGAGTCGAACATCTCGGGCACCTCGGATTTCAAGCTGGGGTTTAAGGCCGGCCTGATGGAACAGCGAAACTGGATCCCTCAGCAAGCTGTCGTCGGGCGTTTCTCGGTCCCTGTCGGAGCCACGGCCTTGTCGGCGCGCACGGTAGATCCGGGCTTTTCTTATCTCTATCAGTGGCAAATCCGCCGCTGGTGGACCTTGCGAGGAAGTTCGGGGATCGACTGGCTGAATCACGCGGGGCCCGTGTTGGCCAGTGATGGAGCCGGTGGCAACATCATCGGCACCTTGGTGGATCCGCAGGACTACCAAGTCCAAGGGCAGCAAGCGATCGCGTCCCGTTTTCAGCTTACACAACGCTTGGGCGCTTTTAGCGAATACTTCGTGCTGTTTCGATCGCACTCAGCCGACAATCGTCCCGATCACTATCACGATTACGGCCTGATCGTAACGCTCACTCCGAACATACAACTCGATTCACGAGTGGGCTGGCGACTGGGTGGGCAGGCCTATGAATATTTTGCGGGCATTGGCTTCGCCGGGCGTTTTTAGTGCCCCCTCAAAAATGATTGCGAGCCACTGAGAGCGGACATCGCTTCACAAGGCCGATCCAGGACTGCGGCGGACATCGGTCTCGGCTAGGGAGCCGATGGCCCGAGCAGCTTGGCGAGCCATTCGCCCAAGGCTTCGCCCCGAGCGTTGAGGGTGACGACCTTGCCCTGTTGGTCGACCAAGATCGCGGCGGGGATGGCTTGAATGCCGTACTTGACCGCCAGCGGATGTTGCCAGCCGGTGGCTTGCGGATCGTCGCTGAACAAAATGGTCCAGGGCAACTCGTTCTGCTGTAAGAAGCCCTTCAGCTGGTCACGATCGTCATCCAAGCTGATACCAACGACCTCAAAACCCTTGCTGTGATACTTGTCGTAGTTCGCTTTGAGGTTCGGCAGCTCGCGAATGCACGGGCCGCACCAAGTGGCCCAGAAGTCGACGAGCACGACCTTTCCTTTCCAGGCCGACACATCGAATGGCTGCCCGGAGGCTTGTTTGCCGGCGATGGGCAACGGCTGACCGACGAGTTGCAGTCGTCGGGCCGAGCCTTCGAACTTCTCGGCATACGCGGCAACTTTCGGATCGTTCGAGGCTTTGGCGATCGCGGCGGCTTGCTGATACGAATCGGCCGCTTCTTTGGCGGCGTCGAGTTGTTCGAGCACCTGTGCGGAGCCGAGCAGCAAGCTGAGCGACTCGGGAGTTTTTGGCGCGTCCTTCAACCAAGCCTCGCGCAGTGCGTTGATCTCGGCGACGGCTTGTTTACGTTGCTCGGTCGAGGCCCCTTCGGCCTGCATGGCCTGCACGAGTCGGGCACGCAGCTGCGCGCCACGGAGCGCGGCCTGAACGGCAGGGCGTGGGTCTTTGTCGAGCGTGGCTAGAAAAGCTTCGAGCTGTTTGTTGGCTTCGCCGCGGCCGAGTTGGCCGAGGAACCCGAGTGCTTCGCTTTTGGCTTGCACGGCCTCGCCCGCCAGGGCGTCATCGACCTTCGCGGCCAGGAGTTTGTCAGCCGCCGTCACCACCGCGTCGAAGGCTTGTAGCAACAACAAGCGTCCTTGCAGGTTGTCGACTCCTCGGCCGGGGCGATAGGCCCGCGCCTCACGCATCACAGCGGCGATTTTCTCGACCGGGCCATCGGGTACCTCGAAGCGCACTTCACTCGTTTTGGCTTCGGGTTTCGCGGCATCTTGTGCGACGACCGCAAAGCTGCCCAGCAGTGCCGCAACGAGCAGGCCGCAAACCACGAGTAACGACAGAGCGCGAGACGAGCGAAGGGCAGTCAGCATGATCGACTCTCAAGGTGGGGAGTGAAGTTATCGCCAAGGTATCGGGATTTGATTCATCAAGCAACTGCAATGCGATTTTTGCCCCTTAGTGGGTTCGGTGATGCGGGTCGCTTTCCTTCGACTGGGTGGCCAAGTAAACTTGGTTTGCTTAACGTGCGGTGAGTGGTTCGCTCGCCGGACGCCCCACCCTCGGGCACCTATGGTCGCTCGATTTACTTTCCGCCGCCGGTGTTTTTTTCCTTCGCGGAGCACGTTGTTCATGCACGCTCGACTGTTGTTTGCGATTCAATCGTGGTTCGTTCTGTTTGCCCTGACGTCGCTCGCCGCCGCCGACGAACCACGGTTCACGTTACAGTCAGGCGATCGCGTCGTCATCGTGGGCAACACGCTCGCCGAGCGGATGCAGTATTTCAATCATTGGGAGACCTTGCTGCACAGCCGCTTCCCGCAGTTGAAACTGATCGTGCGCAATCTGGGTTGGTCGGCCGACGAGATCACGCTCCGTCCGCGCTCGAAAGACTTCCAGGATCACGGTCACACGCTCGCAAACCACGATCCCAACGTGCTCATTGCAATGTTCGGATTCAACGAGTCGTTTGCGGGACCCGAGGGACTCGCGCGGTTCGAGGCCGATCTGGAAAAATTTCTTGCCGCGCCTCAGATGATCGATCAGTACTCGACGGCCCGAGGCGACTGGGATCGCTCGGGCGTGAAGCAGACGGAACTCAAGCCGTTACCGAAACTGCGTCAGATCGTGCTCGTGTCGCCGATCGCGCACGAGAACCTCCACTCGCCCCAATTGCCCGACGGAGAAGTGAACAACCGCAACCTCGCGTCGTATACCGCAGCCATGCGTCGCGTGGCGGCCAAGCACGGCACGCTATTTGTCGATCTGTTCACCCCCTCAGCGCAACTCATGCAGTCGGCTCACGACAAGCCGCTGACGATCAACGGTGTGCACCTCAACGAGCACGGCGATCGATTGATTGGCGCGGCGCTCGACGAGGCGCTGTTTGGTCCTTTGCCTAAGTCGACAGCGCCGCTCGACGCCATTCATCGCGCGGTGCAGGAGAAAAACTTGCAGTTCTTTTATGACTATCGGGCCGTCAATGGCTTTTACATCTACGGTGGTCGCAAGAATCCCTTCGGCACGGTGAATTTTCCGGTCGAGTTCAAAAAGCTGCGGGCGATGATTGCCCTGCGCGACCAGCGGATTTGGGACGTGGCTGCGGGCCGACCGGTCTCGGCGAACATCGACGACTCGTCGACCGGGAGCTTCCTCGATATTCCCAGCAATGCCAAGAACCCGATCGTGATCACCTCGCCCGAGGAGTCGCGGCGACAGATGAAGCTCGCCGACGGTTACGAGGTCAACTTGTTTGCATCGGAAGTCGAGTTCCCCGACCTACAAAATCCGGTGCAGTTCGCCTTCGACGCCCGTGGTCGACTGTGGGTTTGCACCATGCCGAGCTATCCGCAATACCTGCCGGGGACTCCGGTGAAAGACAAGATTTTAATTCTCGAAGACATCGACGGCGACGGCCGGGCTGACAAGCAGACGGTCTTCGCCGACGGTCTGCACCTGCCGACCGGCCTCGAACTTGGTGACGGCGGCGCGTATGTGGCGCAGCAGCCGAACTTGGTCTTTTTGCGCGACACGAATGGCGACGACCAAGCGGACGAACGGCAGATTGTGCTCCACGGCTTCGACTCGGCCGACTCGCATCACTCGATCAGCGCGTTCACTTGGGACCAAGGCGGAGCGCTCTACTTTGAGGAGGGAACCTTTCATCACTCGCAGATCGAAACCCCCTATGGTCCGCAGCGGCTGGTGAACGCCGGTGTGTACCGTTTCGAGCCGCGCACGGCGCGGTTGAGCGTGTTTGTCTCCTACGGCTTCGCCAACCCTTGGGGGCACATTGTCGACGGCTGGGGGCAAAATCTCGTCGCCGATGCCTCGGGCGGAGCGAACTATTTCGGCGCGGCATTCTCGGGCGATGTCGACTATCCGCAAAAGCACGCGAACATGAAGCAATTTTTGGTCAAGCAGTGGCGGCCGACCGCCGGTTGCGAGTTGGTCAGTAGCCGAAATTTCCCGAGCGAGGCACAAGGCAACTATCTGCTCAATAACTGCATCGGCTTTCAAGGCGTGTTGCAGTACAAGATGCGCGACGAGGGCTCGGGCTACGCCGCCGACGCGGTCGATCCGCTGCTGCAATCGAGTGATCTGAATTTTCGACCGGTCGATATCGAGTTCGCACCCGATGGCACACTGTATTTGTGCGACTGGTTCAATCCACTCGTGGGTCACATGCAGCACAACTTGCGTGATCCGAATCGCGACCACCAGCACGGACGCATCTGGCGCGTGCGTTACAGCCGCAATCCGGTCGTCAAGCCAAGTAAGATTGAGGGAGCAACGGTGGCCGAGTTGTTGGCCGTCTTGCAAACGGTGCCCGAGGAGCGGACTCGGCAGCGCGCCAGGATTGAACCGCGCTCGCGTCCTACGGCCGAGGTGCTGGCGGCCGCCGATGCATGGCTCGCGCGCATCGACTCGAACGATCCGCAACTCGAACATCACCGGCTCGAAGCCCTCTGGCTGCGACAGCAGCACGACACGGTCGACGAGCCGTTTTTGCGTCGCGTGCTGCAATCGCCTGAGCCGCGCGCTCGCGCCGCGGCGGTCCGGGTCGCCTGCTATTGGCGCGATCGGTTGAGCGACCCGATCGGCACCCTGCGTGGGCTCGTGGGAGACGAACATCCTCGCGTGCGGCTCGAGGCCATCCGCGCGTTGAGTTTCTTTCAGGACGAGGCCGCCTTGCAAGCCGCAGTCGAGGTGCTTCGCCAGCCGCTCGACGATTACCTGACCTACACGCTGCGCGAG
>CAYLYE010000323.1:0-5083 GCA_964387325.1 uncultured Planctomycetaceae bacterium | reverse complement strand
GATTTGTTCAAGCGCGTCGGTCGCGCGGCGGACGTCGCCATCTCCCAACGCCTTGCGGGCGTTGACGAGCAGTTGATTACTCACCGCACGACGCTGTGTCTCGGTCGTGGGCAACGGCGTCGCTGTCGCAGGGTAGGCACTGGTGGTCGCCGGAGCGATCTGTGGCACGGCGGACGTTCGAGGCGCGGAGGCAAATGGCGACGCGGCGTCGTTTGCACCAGGAGTCACGAGTTGATCGAGCGAGCTACCGCGTGAAGGGGCGTTGTTTTCAGCCCCGGGCAGCGCCGCTGCCAGCTCGAACGTGTCTTCAATGCGACCGCCGGCTGCGCGAATCTCGCGTGCCAACGCGACGAGTGTGTCATCGCCCGCGGGAAAACGTGCGCCGCTATGTGCTGCTTTATCGTGCCAGTAGACCGCGCCGGCCGTATTGCCTCGGCTCAGTTCACTGCGAGCGCGATCGACGCATTGCTTCGCCGCCGACAGGACGTCGACTTGCGTCAGCGTGGTCAGGTTCGGGTCGCGCTGGGCTGTTGGGTTGCGGCCGAACTTGTCGAGCCGCCCCCCTTCGGGAAGCGACGGTTGAAATTGTTGGCTGGGCAAGCTGTTCGTGGCCGGGGCGGCGGCCAACACGGGCGAAATCAGCGTGGTCGAGGCGACTGCCACACCGCAACCCAACGCGAAGGCAAACGCTCGGGTTCGCGAACGAAACTTCGTATTCAACACGTACTCCTTTCGAGATGCGTGCAAGTTCGGGGAATCGTTGCGAACGAACATGTCCATTAGGCGCTTCATGGTCTGTCCTCGATCCGCTCCTCGGTTAATCGTGATCTCGTACACGGCACGCGCCGCAGAGACCACGATCATCACGTGCTGTGCTGCACGACATCGGTCGACGATGACCGCGCCGCCAGAACAGTCCCGTGTCGGGTGACGGTTCTTGACCTCTCGAAACTGATTACAGGTAGAAGAGGGCGGTTAAGTACTTAAACCCGCCATAACGGTCAAGGGCACTTATCGGACAATCCAAGAAAAATGTTTGCTGCCCGCGATATTCGCTCATTTTTGGTCCCCCTCGCGCCGATTGTGCGCGTCGCGTCAGCCACAATTGCCGCGCTAGCGGCCAATGCTGCGCAGGCGAAAGCACGCACACTCTGCTAGCCTCCGCGTGCTGTCAATCTAGGCCGAGTTCCGCGATCGATTCGCGCTCGCTATTCAGCCGCCGCCAGTAGATGCGCCGTGATGTAATCGAGAATATCACGGATCGAGATCACGCCGCTCACATGACCGTCGGTCGTGACGGGCATATGCCGGTAACTGCCGATGTCCATCTTGTGCAGCGCGAGTGCGATGCGCGCGTCGCGATCGATCGTCTCCGGGTGCGGTGTCATAAACAGGCCGATCGGTCGTGACAAGAACTCGGTGTACTCGACATTGACGCGCACCAAAGCGTCGCGCTCGCTAAAGATGCCGAGCAACTCATCCCCTTCACACACCAGCACACAACCAATCGCTTGTTCGACGAGCAGGTCGAGGACCTCTTCGACCGTCGCCGTCGGTGCGACCGTCACGGGCTGCCGCGGAGCGAGCATGAACACGCGATCGGTGAGCAGACTCTTCTCGAAATCAGAGCCCGGTTGCGGCCGACTCAAAAAGTCGATCGACTCCTGGCAACGTTCGCAACAGTCGACCCCTTCGATATTTTTGTGTCCACAGAACGGGCAGGTCATCATGATTGCGTCTCCGAACGGAGTAATAAAGAGAAGTCGAACTAGGTTACTCGACAAGCCACGTGTCGCCGCTGTTGAAAAGGCGTTGCAAGTCGCCGTCCCCCTGCTTGCGTCTCGCTTCGGCAATTTGTTGGTTAAGCATGTCGTCATACAACGGCCGATCGACGCTGCGGAAGACGCCAATCGGCTCCGGAAACTCCGGATGCCGCATCCGACTCAGCAGATACGCCAAGCTCGGCTCGGCTGAGTGTTCGTCGTGAAAGAGCAAATCGTCCTCGCTGATCCCTTTGCCAAGTTCGACAATTTCCGGAACCAAGCCATGCAGTCGAATGCCTCGATCTCGCAACTTGCCAAATATCAGCGGCTTGCCATGTTCCAGTTCGAGCGTCGTCTCAGCCTTGGTGTCTCGGCTGGTCGCGTAGTCGAACGCGCCGTCGTTGAACACATTGCAATTCTGATACACCTCGACGAACGACGTGCCCCGATGTTCGGCGGCCCGCTTGAGCACCATCGAGAGGTGCTTGATGTTCGTATCGATGGACCGCGCGACAAACGTCGCCTCGCAGCCGATCGCCACGCTCAGCGGATAAATCGGATTATCGATCACTCCCAGCGGCGAGCTTTTGGTCACCTGACCGAAGCGCGAGGTGGGCGAGTATTGCCCCTTGGTCAGCCCGTAAATCTGGTTGTTGAACAGGATGATGTTGATATCCAGATTGCGGCGGATCGCGTGCATCAAGTGATTGCCACCGATGCTCAACGAGTCGCCGTCGCCGGTGATCACCCAAACCGAGAGGTCGGGCCGCGAGGCCTTGAGCCCCGTCGCCACGGCCGGCGCGCGACCGTGAATCGAATGGATGCCGTAGGTGTTCATGTAATACGGAAACCGGCTCGAACAGCCAATGCCCGACACAAACACGGTCCGCTCCGGTGGCACGCCCAACGTGGGGAGCACCTTCTTCATTTGCGCCAGGATCGAATAATCGCCGCAGCCAGGACACCAACGGACGTCCTGATCGCTGGCGAAATCGGCCGGGCTTAGCACAGGCAAGACAGTGTCGATGGCCATGATGCGTGACATTCCTAGCGTAAGAGTTCTTGAATCTTGTCGACGAGTTCCGACACATTGAACGGCCGCCCTTGAACCTTATTCAGGCCCATGGCGTCAATGAGAAACTGACTGCGGATCAGCATGCGTAATTGCCCCAGGTTCAGCTCGGGGATCAACACCCGCTCGTAAGCGTGCAGCAATTCTCCCAAGTTCCGGGGGAATGGATTCAGGTACCGTAGATGCGCATGAGCCACGTCGCAGCCGAGTTCTTGAGCGTCGTGGACCGCGGTGGCACACGCGCCATAGGTCCCCCCCCAGCTCAACACCAGCAACTTGCCGTGCGTCGGACCATCGACCTCCTGCAAGGGAATATCGTCGGCCACGAGTGCCACCTTCCGGGCTCGCGTGTTAATCATGTGCTGGTGATTCGCCGGCTCGTAATTCACGTTCCCCGTCACGTCCTGTTTTTCCAAGCCGCCGATGCGATGCATGAGCCCCGGCGTGCCAGGAATCGCCCACGGACGCGCCAGCCGCTCGTCACGCGCGTAGGGCATGAATTTCTCTCCCGCGGGAAGCGGCTCCGGATGCTTCACCTCGATCGACGATAATTGGGCCACATCCGGAATCCGCCAGGGCTCCGACCCATTGGCGATATAACCGTCGCTGAGCATGAACACCGGCGTCATAAAGCGGACCGCGATGCGCCATGCTTCTTGTACCGTGTCGAAACAGTCCCCCGGACTGCGAGCCGCGACGATCGGCACCGGACACTCGCCGTTGCGGCCGCACAAGGCTTGCAGCAGGTCGGCCTGCTCGGTCTTGGTGGGCAAACCCGTGCTGGGACCGCCGCGCTGCACATTAATTATCAGCAGCGGCAACTCGGTCATCACCGCCAGCCCGATCGCCTCTTGCTTGAGCGCGATGCCCGGTCCGCTCGAAGCGGTCACTCCCATCGCGCCACCAAAGCTCGCGCCGATCGCAGCGGTGATCGCGGCAATCTCGTCCTCGGCCTGAAACGTGCGCACGCCGAAATTCTTGAGCCGCGATAGCTCGTGCAGAATGTCACTCGCCGGCGTGATGGGATAGCTGCCGTAGAAGATCTCGCAACCGCTGCGACGCGCGGCGGTAACGAGCCCCCAGGCGGTCGCCTCGTTGCCCATGATGTTGCGATAACGGCCGGGCGCGAGTTGCGCCTTGCGCACCCGAACCTGCCCCGAGAATGCTTCGACCGTCTCGCCATAATGATAGCCCGCCTTGAGTGCTCGCCGATTGGCCTCGGCCACCTCGGGCTTTTTCGCGAACTTACTATCGATATACCGCAGCGTAGTTTCCAGCGGGCGATCGTAGAGCCAATAGACCAACCCCACCGCGAAGAAGTTGCGGCAACGATCGCTCTCTTTCATGCCCAAGCCGACTTCCTCGACGGCCAACCGTGTCAGCCGTGTGATCTCGATCGGGAACACGCGGTAACTCGACAGGCTCTCGTCTTCGAGCGGGCTACGAGCGTAACCGGCGAGCTTCAAGTCTTTCTCGACAAACTCGTCGCTGTTAACAATCAACACGCCCCCCGGCACCAAGTCGGCTAGATTGGTCGTCAGCGCCGCCGGGTTCATCGCCACGAGCGCGTCGACGCGATCGCCGGGGGTGTAAATATCCTTGCTGGCAAAGTGAATCTGAAATCCACTCACGCCCGCTTTGGTGCCACGCGGCGCACGAATCTCGGCCGGGAAATCTGGGAACGTCGCCACGTCGTTCCCCAGCATCGCCGAGGTGTTCGTGAACTGCGTGCCGGCCAACTGCATGCCATCCCCCGAGTCACCACAAAATCGAACGGTCGCCTCGACCACTTCACGAATCGGCTTCGCTGCGATTACGGTAGCCATGATGCCTCGATGGATAGGGTGTGTGGTGTCAGGGGTGTGGGAAAGACTGGAGACTAGAGACTGGAGACTGGAGACCGGAGACTAGAGTGGAGATCAGAGGTTTTTTCTTTTCATCCCTCATCCCTCATCCCTCATCCCTCATCCTTCCCTCCTCCCTCCTCACGGTCCTTCCCGATTCTGTGTCAGCGGCAACGACATCGGGTTCTGGTTGTAAACCGTCTCCGGAAAATGTTCGACGAGGTAGTGAATGATGCTCGACACTTGGATCAGGCCGAGTGGTCGGCCGCGCTCGTCGATGACGGGCAGCCGCCGATAACCGCCGCTCGACATCCGCAAGATCGCCGAGCCGACCGTCGCCTGCGGACGGATCGTCACGGGATCTTCGATCATCACTTTGCGGATCGGAGCGTCAGGATCGATGC
>CAYLYE010000322.1:0-5117 GCA_964387325.1 uncultured Planctomycetaceae bacterium | reverse complement strand
TGAACCCGGCCGGTACCACCATGTGCTTAACGGCCTCCTCAGGGGAGCGTGGTTCGTTGGGGGGGGCTGATTGATTGTGGGGCACAACGCTCTTGGGTGCCTGGGCGGGCAAGCACGTGGCGAGCGCGAGCCAAGTCGTCGCAGACAGCGTCATCACGCAGAGCATTTGTCGCAGCATGGTGTGTTCGTCCTCGGAGCAAAACTCAATCCGCACATCGCCAGGGCATTTTAGTCTGCAATCGGGCAGACGATCAAATCGTAACTGGTAATCTGTTTACCGCTACCCATAATAGACGGCTGCTGCATTCGAGCGTTTTTACTGGATGAGGTTGAAGCATGGCGCGACGCGTTTGGCAAATGATCGTGTTGGGGTATGCCCTGGTCCTGGGGGCGACGTGGGCGGCGGCCAGCGAGGGGCCAGCGCTCGTGGTCGTCGTGAGCATCGATCAGTTTCCGTTCGAGTACTTGCAGCGGATGCGGCCCCATTTTCATCCCGACGGTCTGTTCGAGAAATTCTGGACCGATGCGGCGCTGTACACGAACTGTCACCATGGGCAGGCCTTCACTTACACCGCGCCGGGCCACAGTGTGCTGCTCACCGGCGCGTTTCCGCGTCAGACAGGCATCATCGACAACGCTTGGTTCGACCGCGAGGAGGGCAAAAAGCGATACTGTGTCCTCGATAAGGATGAAGAGGTGGTCGGCGGCGGTGGCGATCCAGCCTCGCCGCGCTCGCTATTGGTGAGCACGCTTGGCGATATGCTCAAGCTGCACTATCCGAAATCGAAGGTGTTTGGCGTGGCGCTCAAAGATCGCGCCAGTGTGCTCATGGCGGGACATACTCCGGACGCCGCCTACTGGTACGACGAAGAGAATGGCTTGTGGGTCACGAGTACCTATTATCGCCGCGAGTTGCCCGGCTACTTGCGGTTGTACAACGAGAGTGACGCGGTCGAAAAGTTTGGCGGCCGCCGATGGGAGCTGATCTATCCGCGTGAGAAATACGTCGAGTACTACCCGGACGACGCCGAGTTCGAGACGAATTATCCGCCGCTGGGCCGCGCCTTTCCGCATCCACTCCCTGCGGCCGGTGATAAAAAATTGTTCGATGTCATTACACGCACGCCGTTTGGCAACGAGATCACGCTCGACGTGGCCCGGTTGGTCGTCGAGTACGAACAGCTCGGCCAACGTGAGACCCCCGACCTGCTGGCGATCAACCTATCGAGCAACGACTATGTCGGCCACGGCTACGGCCCGCACAGCCTCGAGGTGCAGGACATGACGTATCGCACCGATCAACAGCTTGGCCAGTTTATGCGATTTCTGCGTGAGCAATTGAAGGGTCGACCGGTGTTGTTCGTGTTGTCGAGCGATCACGGTGTTGCTCCGGTGCCCGAGTACGCCAAGCAGCGTGGCTTGCCTGCTGGGCGAAATCCCTTCGGCAAGTCGACGGGCTTTTTCGGCATTCGGATCGAGCAGGCCCTGAGCCAGCAGTTCGGAGTGTCGGATGTTACTTATGTGCAGAACTTTGACTACGGCGAGGTCTATCTGCGACACGACCATCCGCAGCTCAAGGGGGACGCGTTCGTCGAGGCGCAACGGATCGTGCGCGATCGGTTGCTCGCCGAGCCGTTTGTCGGCGGCGCGGTGACGCGCGAACAGATGCTCGGCTCACCCCCGAGCGATGGTCTCGCCTTGCAGTTCTATCGAACGTTTAACCCGCGACGGAGTGGCGATGTGCTCTACTGCCTTGCTCCGTATCACATCAGCGGGACGGCTCCGGCGACCCACGGCAGTCCTTGGGAGTACGACAGCCATATCCCGCTGGTGTTTTACGGCGATGGCGTCAGGGCAGGCCGGTATGCTGAGCGCGTAGTGCCGGGGGCGATGGCGCCAACGATTGCGCGAATCTGGGGTATTGCGCCCCCGCCGGCGACGGTGGTCGAACCGCTGATCGAGCCGTTTGGGCAGCCCCCTGTTGGAGAGAAATAAGCGGTTTTGGTCATGGATCGCACGTTGCCTGAACGGGGTTCTTTAACCATAATAGGAACGACTGTTAGCATTTAGCGACCAGGATGTCGAGCGGTCGGACGATCACGACTCGCGGTGATCTGGGTGGAACTTTCGCTGTCCTGAGCGCGTCGAAATGTTGACCGTCGCGTCGTATTGCGCCGTGACGATTTATTCCCGCCTGATGTCGGTGTGTCGTTTGCCCCCCTGTGGTTGCTGCGCGCGCTGTGCAATTTGAACTCCTGTGTCGAGCGAGGGTCGTGACATGTCGAATTCGTTTAACCCGTATCAGTCCTGGTTGGGCATTGCCGGTCATCAGCCCGCCAACTTGTATGAGTTGATCGGAGTGCCCTCTTTTACGAGTGAGCCGCCGGTACTTGCTGACGCGATTGACGAGCGGATTGCCTTGGTCACTCCGCACATGCAAGGTCCTTACGCGGCTTTGGCAAAACAAGTACTGCAAGAGTTGCAGCAGGCGAAGTCGACGCTATTGGTGGGCGCTTCGCGCCGCGAATACGAGCAAAAGCTGCGCCAAGCAGCAGCGGCTCCGATGATGGCTCAGCCAGCCCCGGTTCAGGCGCAGCCGATGATGGCCCAAGCAATGTCCGGTCAGCCGATGATGGCTGCGCCGGTGATGCCGGGAATGCCTCAAGCGATGGGAGCACCTTATGCCGGGCAGCCCATGATGGCCCCAGGGGCGATGGGACAGCCGATGATGGCGCAGCCAATGCCGATGGGAGGGATGCCCCAGGGGATGAATCCCATGATGGCTCAGCCGATGGCTCCTGGCTACGCTGCCCAGCCTGCCTACGGCATACCTTTTGGCCAAGCGACGGATCCGGGCTTCAATGCCAACAGCGCTTCGGCGGTACGGAGCGACTACCGACGCCAGCGCAAGTCGGGCAATCAGATGGCCATGCTGGTGCTGGGAGTGGCGTTGTTGGCATTCGCGGGCGTGATGCTCTTCGTGTACCGGGGCAAGATATTGCCCAAACCGGCTCAGCAACAGACGGCGGTGCCCGTTGTCCCGCCGTTGGTCGAGAGTGGTCCGCGAAGGCCCAACTTAGGCAGGTTGACGAATACTCCGAATCCCCCACCACGATCGAATGGCGAGAGTGCCTTAGGGACCCCTGACCCGTCATTCATGCCGGCTCCGACGACCCCTAAAGGCAAAGTCGACAGCATCATCAGCGACCTGGATAAGGCAAAAAAAACACCGGGGACGCAGACGGCCAAGGAAATGTTCTCGACAAGCACCAAATTGCCCCCACCAAGCAACTCGAAAAACAAGACGGAACCAACGGTGGTGGCGAAGACCGAACCCGAGATGAAGCCGGAGACGAAGCCCGAGCCCAAACCGGCTCCTCCAGCCCCCGATGCAACTCCCGAGAAGCCGATGAAAAAGGCCGATCAAAAGGAGTTGGTGGCTGTCAAACAAAAGTTGACCGCGGCCAAGCAAGCGCTCGTTACCCACAACGTGCGCGAGGCGGAAACGCAAATCGATCTGGCGACCTTCGAAGCTTCGGCACCTGATACGACCGCGATGGTCGAACAAATGCAAGCCATGATCGCGGCGCATCGCAACTTCTGGAACGCTGTGATCGATGGGGCCAAAACGTGCATGGCTAAGGACGAACTGAAGCAAGGGGATACGGTCGTAGCCACGGTCGTTGAGGCGACCGCCGACAAGATTGTGGTTCGCGCTGAAAATAAAAACGTGTCCGTTATGCACGCGGATATCGGCAAACTGCCCGCCGCGGCAGCCCGGGTATTGGCTGAAAAGGCGCTCGGGGTTGGTACTCCGGCGGCGGCCTTGGCGGTTGGGGCATTTTTGGCCGTCGACCCCAAAGGGGATAAAGCCGAGGCTCGTACCCTGCTCGAACAGGCTGGCGCTGAAGGCGCCATGGTGGCCAAATGGCTAGCCGAGAACGAAGCCGCCAAGTAGTTCTCCGCAGCGGTATGATCGTTACAACCTGCGCCACATGACGAGTTGCGCTAAGTGTGTATTTGATTGGGCAAAAATTGGCCGAGCCAATCGGATAGCTCTGTCCTAGGGTTTCTTAGCCCAAGCTACACCGCGATGAATTTACTTTCGCGCTTGATATCCGATTTTGCCCACTCGTGTCGCCATGCAACCGATCGAACTTGCAAGCCTGACAAGTTTTAACCCTGTCACTGCGACGCCGCTGACGTCACTCGACGTGGTGGTGCGACAGATGTACGACTATGGCATCCATCACATGCCGGTGGTCGACGGTGATTACGAGTTGGTGGGCATGTTGTCCGATTTTGATATCGCCATGTTTCTGGATCGCGTGGCTCGATTATCGCCCGTCGGCGCCGAGCTCACCGCCGGGCAATGTAGTGCGACGACCTACGTGAGCGAAGTACTCACGCAGTCTGTGATGTTTGTGACCGACGAAGACCCGCCTTTTCGTGCGCTCAAACTCATGCTCGATCACAACTTTCATAGTGTGCCGGTGGTTCAGGCCAATCGATTGCACGGGATCATTACCACGGTGGACTTTCTGCGCGAGCTATCCTACGGCGGCTCGCAGAAGGGGCAACACATGCTACGCCCCTGGATCCATGACCAGTTGCAGAAAGTCGATTTTGATATGCCGCTCGACGATGCTCGTAAGCTGCTCAGGTCGTCGCACAGTCAGTTTTTGACCGTCGTTAGCGACGATCAGGTTTGTGGCGTCTTGTCAGATCGAGCCTTGCGAAGGGCTCGGCTGGGTGAACTGTTGCACGATGCTGACGCGGAGAGCGAATTTTCGTCCTGGAAGCACCAGGCGCAAACGGTCGGCGAGTTGTTGCCGAAGCAGGACAAGCCGTTGCATATCGGACAAACCTTGTCCGATGCCGCCGCGGCGATGCTCGAACAACATGTGTTTGGTTTGCCCGTGGTCGACGATCAAGGCCTCCACGCCGGCGTGATCACCGAATTAGAACTGCTCATTGCCCTGGCCCGCACCGAGGCCTGAACGACTTGCCATCGACGGGCGCACGAGAAAAGCCTGCCCAGCGTGTGCCGGGCAGGCTTTTATTGTCAACCGTGCAGTGAATGATCCAGAGCGAACCGTGGAAGCTCGGTAATTCCC
>CAYLYE010000321.1:0-5152 GCA_964387325.1 uncultured Planctomycetaceae bacterium | reverse complement strand
GTCACCGACTTCAACCTTCACCTCGGTCACGGCCCCCTTGTTTACTGTGATCGCCAGTTCCTTTGATGGCTTGACCTTCTCATTGAGTGGGGTCGAGCGGATCTCCTGAGGTCGTTCCTCTGCCGGTGACATTGCCACCTGACCGCCGATCCAGTGCGAGACTTGTGAGTCCGACTTGTTCATCAGCGTCGGCAGATAGAACGCTCCGCCGGCGACCGATGCTGCGACACCGATTGCCACCCAGCGTTGAGTACGAGTGCGACGCGAACGTTGTAGTGTGCTGGTCACCGCCCGCCGGGAGATCAACGGCAGCGTCGGAGCTGCTTCCTGCTGTAACTCGCCGGTCAGTTGCGCGCCGAGTTGGCGAATTTGCTCGACCGCCGCGCGGCACTCGGCACACTCGGCCAGATGCTGTTCCACGTCGCGAACTTCGTCCGCGGTCAACTCACCCAAGGCATAAGCAGTCAGTTGAGGATTATCAAGATCATGGTTCATGATTGGGGTCCTTGTGTTGAGGCGGAGCCGGTCGTGTCACGCTGAGCACGTTCGCGCAGCGTCTTCAGAGCCGTGTGCAGCATCACGCCGACGTGATTGCTGGTTCGGCCAGTTACTTCGCCGATCTGGCGATAGCTCAGCCCGTGTTGAAATTTCAAACGGACGACTTCTTGCTGCTCGGCGCTGAGCGTGTCGAGCAGTTGCAACAACTGATCCGTCGTTTCGCGTTGTTCGAGGGCCGCGGCAGGCGAACGCTCGCGGCTGGGGCGTTCGAGCAGTTCCTGATCCGTGAGCGTTTGCATAGGGCGTTCCTTTCGCAGCACATCCAAGGCGCGGGTTCGACACACGCGATACAGCCACGCGACCGCATGGCCATCCAACTCGGCCGACGATTGCCGGCACAACCGTAGAAAAGTCTCTTGCACAACGTCACGTGCCGCATCGGCATCGCCCAGCAACCGCGCGGCGTAACGCCACAGCGGTGTTTCGTACTGCGTCAGCAGTGACGCGACCCAATCGCTTTGGTCGTGGGGAGATATTGCCATCAGCGTTTCGATGCGGTGGACGTGATCGATCGTGCTCAGCAGGTTTGACGCACCAGCGGCTGATTTATTACCGAGAAAATCTCAAAAGTTATTTCCAACACGCTCGTCAGGGAAGAAACCGGACCTGAGAGTGGTTAGGTCGATGATCCGTAAGTCTTGTGCAAGCAACATGATGCGGTTTGGTTGCAGGCTCTCACTGCGACTTCCGCCCCGGGGGTGTGAGAGGCGTTGTTTTCATGTTCGGTGCTGTCATAAATGGGCTCCGGCGGATAAGTAAGTCCGTAGAGACCACGATCGAGACGAGTTGGACGATGGACGACACGGCACGACAAGCGATGCGCTATTGGACGCTGGCCCAGCCGACGGTCTCGGCGTTCATTGCGTCGTTGGTGCGTGACTTTCGCGACCGGGACGATGTGTTGCAACAAACGGCCGTCGCGGTGATCGAGTCATTTGATCGCTACGACCCCCAGCGACCGTTCGTCGGTTGGGCGATCGGCGTGGCCCGAAATCAGGTGGGCCTGTACTGGCGGCGGCGGAGCCGTGATCGGTTGCGATTCGACGAGAGCGCTGTTGATCAGTTGGCCGTTGCTTTTGAGCAAATCAGCTCCGACGACCTGCATCGGCTCGATCATTTGCAAGACTGCTTGAAAGGGCTCGAAGGCCGTTCGAAGCAACTGTGTGAGCTGCGTTATCGCGACGACCTCAAGCCCGCCGCGATTGCCGAGGCGGTTGGCATGTCGGCCAACGCGGTCGCCAAGGCGCTGCAACGCATTCGCGACCAGCTACGCGTCTGCATTGAACGCAAGAGTCTTGGGGCGGAGATGAACTAACATGCACGACGAATTACAACCCCTCATCGACGGCTACCTCGACGATCAGCTCACGGCTGACGAGCAATCGCGGCTCAACGCCTTGCTGAGCAATGCCGAGAGTGCGCGCCGCTTCGCGCTGGCGACCTTGCTGCATGATCGTTTGCGAGCCGATCTGAGCAGCGCGACATTTCCGGAGACCGTCTCACGACCGATCGTGCGCCGATTTCCGTTCATTCCACAACGCTGGAGTTTCACCAGCATGGCGGCTGTGGTAGCACTCGTGTTAGTCACGCTGGCCTTCTGGCACGCCAATTCAACGACCCCGGCCTCGGCCGCGAGCCTGGCGCTCGAGCGGGTCATCGAAGTGGCGAGCCGGCCGATCGACCGGATTTATCGCATCCGCGTGACCGATTGGGGCCCCGACGGGCGACCGCCCGTTGTGCAGTCGGGCAAGGGTGGACGTAAGCCCGATGCCGATGGCGCCGAGCTCACCGTCCGTGGAGCGGATAAGTTTGTGCTCGTGCGTCGATTCGGCAACGGCGATAAATTCATCACCGGCAGCGATGGCGAGATTGGTTGGGCGGTCGCCCCCAAAGGGCACATACATCTGAGCCGTGACAAGCGTCGCTTCCGTCGCGGTGTCCCGGGCGAACACGAAGAAGTGCCATTCCTTGATCTCAACGAAGGTTTGCGGCGTTTGCAACAGGACTTCACTCTGGAGTTGAACCCCGCCGGATCGAACGCAATGAACGTCCATAACTTGAGCCGTCTCGTCGCGCAAAAACAATCACGTCGTCGACGAACGCCTGAACAAGTTCAGATATGGTTCGACGAGATGGGTGTGGCGCGGCGGTTCGAATTATCCGGCCTGGCTGAAGATCACGGTGGGCCCAGCGGCGTGGTGCTAGAGCTACTCGATCAACGCGACGTGGGCTCGGTCTTTTTCCAGCACGAATCGCATCACGACGCTTCGCGTCCCATTAACTGGGAATAGTTTCGTTCGCCGCAGAAAGAGACATCATGAAACATACTCGTTGGTTTCTGAGCACTCTCGCTCTTGTTGTTTGCTTGCTGCTGCTGGCCTGGACCGTGTTTGATGTTCGTGCCCAGGTCGGTTCATCGCCGCTGCGCAAGCCGTCGATGAGCGACACGATCAAGGCCAACATGTACGCCGACAACTGGTTCATGCTCTACATCAACGGCGAACTCGTGGCCGTCGACTCGATCAAGTTCATTCCCCACAACGTGGTCTCGGTCGACATCCTGCCCAGCTATCCGATGACGATCGCGGTGATGGCCAAGGACAATGCCGATTCCAAGACGGGCATGGAGTATGCCAACACGAATATTGGCGACGCGGGCTTTATTCTCAAGTTTGGCGACGGTACGGTGACCAACGCGCAGTGGAAGGCCAAGAAGTTCTCCTGGGGACCGATCAACCGCGATACCAAAAACCCGCGCGTCGAGAATCTCCCGATTCCCGACAACTGGTACGCCGTCGACTTTGACGACAGTTCCTGGGGCAGTGCGAAGGAATACACCGAAGAAGAAGTTGCGCCGAAGCAACCGTACTTCGAGAGCGATTTCAAAGGGGCCACGTTCATTTGGACCGACGACATCGAGCTGGATAACACGGTACTTTTTCGTCACAAGGTCGTTACTCTTCCCGATGGCAAAGAGCGACCGGACTTTACGAATCTGAATAACGTTGTCCCGGCCGGCCCGCCCAAAGGAAACGGGGGTGGCAAAGAGCCACCCAAGAACAAGTAGACGTCTAGCCCCATCGTTCATTTCGTCGATCATCATCGGTGGAAACCATGAGATTTAACCGTTTGCTCGCAGCGCTCGTCTTAGTGCTACTCGCTGGAACGAACTCCGAGGCGGCACAGCGACCGAACATCGTCTTCATGCTCGCCGACGACCAAGGCTGGAACGGCTTGTCGGTGGCGATGCACCCAGATGTGCCGGCATCCAAGGGTGAGTTCTATCACACACCTAACTTAGAAAAGTTTGCTACGCAGGGGATGCGATTCTCGGCCGCCTATGCGCCAGCGCCGGTCTGTTCGCCAACGCGCATCAGTATTCAGACAGGCAAGAGCCCTGCGCAGCTGCATTGGACCAAGGCCGCCCCGGCCGAGGAAGGATATAAGCTTATCGAGCCACGCTTGGTCAAGAGTATCTCCTCGAAAGAAGTCACGATCGGCGAACTGTTACGCAACGCCGGCTATGCAACCGCTCACTACGGCAAGTGGCATATCGCGGGAGGCGGCCCGAGCGAACATGGGTACGACGAGAGCGATGGCGATACCGGCAACGAACAGGCGTTTAAGTTTGTCGATCCGAATCCGGTCGACATTTTTGGCATGGCCGAGAAGGCCGAGAAATTCATGACGAAGAGCAAACACTCCGGCAAACCGTTTTACATCCAGCTCTCGTGGAACGCGCTCCATGCTCAAGGGCATGCACTCAAGGCGACTAAGGCCAAATATGAACAGCTGCTCAAAGACAACGACACGAAGCAAGCCGCGATGGCTCCCATCACCGAAGACCTCGACACCGGCGTGGGACGTGTTCTGGCTTCGATCGATAAGCTCGGCTTGGCCGAAAATACCTACGTTATTTACACCTCCGACAACGGCTCAGCGGGCGGGCGAAAACAAGGAGGCCTCAACGGCGGCAAGGGAGGCGTCTGGGAAGGGGGCATTCGCGTGCCGTTTATCATTCGCGGCCCTGGCGTGAAGCCCAACTCCTGGTGCCACTCGCGCATCGTGGGTTACGACATGCTCCCCACCTTCTGCGAATGGGCCGGTGTCCCAAATTCGTCGCTCCCCAAAGGCATCGAAGGGGGCAGCATTGCTGGCCTGATCGCGCGAAACGGCCGGGGACAAGTCAAGCGTCCGTACGAAGAACTCGTGTTTCACTTTCCACACTACCAAGGAGACACACCCCACTCGGCGATCATTCTAGGTGACATGAAGCTGCTCAAGTTCTACGAAGATAATCATGTCGAGCTTTACAACTTAGCCACAGACATTAGCGAGCGAAACGATCTGGCGTCGCAAAACAAATCTGAGGCGGAACAGCTGCGCGATCGACTGGAAAAATATCTTGCGTCAGTCGACGCGCAGTTGCCCTCTCCGAATCCGAAATACGATCGCAACGTACCGATCCGCCCCAAGCCCAAAATGGGCGACAAGAAGCCCAAGAAGTAGTATGAGGTGATCGCCATGAGTAAATCACGAATTGGCCGAGCCGTGTTGTTCTACCTGCTGCTCCTCTCGACACTGAGCGTGTCGT
>CAYLYE010000320.1:0-5200 GCA_964387325.1 uncultured Planctomycetaceae bacterium | reverse complement strand
CTTCCGCTGGGAAAGAGTGTTGGATGGTATCCGGTCGACTCATGCGTGCGACTCCTGGACCGCGCACGCCGTTTGCGCCGCGTTTAGCTTGTGCCGAATCGTCGTGACGATCTGCCGTGCGCTGGCACCGGGCGTAAACACTTCGGAGACCCCGATGTGCTTGAGGTACTCGACGTCGCGCGGCGGAATCACGCCGCCGCCGAACACCAAGATCCGCTCCGCCTGGCGCTCGCGCAGCAGGTCCATGATCTGTGCGAACCAGAAATTCTGCGCCCCGCTGAGCAGCGACACGCCAAGGGCCTGCGCCTGCTCGCGGATCGCCGTGTCGACGAGTTCCTCGGGCGAGCGACGAATGCCCAGGTAAATCGTCTCGAAGCCAGCGTCGCGCAATACATGGGCGACGTATTTCATGCCTCGGTCGTGGCCATCCAGCCCCGGCTTGCCGATCACGATGCGATATGCCATAGCGCGGCTCTTAGACGTTAATTAAGTGATGCTGTTGGACTTCGAGTGTGAGCGGATTGACCGCTTCCGGACTCGTCGAGGCCACGGTATCGACCAGGGTCTCCAAGTCATCGCGCGTCGATAACACCCGCCGAGCTTCGGCCTCCAGAATCGCTTGAGCCAACTTGGCTCCCAAGCTCCGCACCTGCGGCTCGAGCACCATGCTGTCGTGATCGCCACGCACCTCGTGAACCTCGACGCGCGTGACGTACGGCGTCCAGCCGTTGTCCGGGTAAATGAATCGCCGGTCGTGATTGATCATCCGGTTGGGGCCAAAGACGTGGACCGGGTTCAGCGGCGGACGGAACAAGGTCAGTCGCACCGGCAGCGGCCGCACGACATAACGATCGCACGCCCTTAAAAACGCGGCCTGAATGGCCAGATTATGAAATTGCTGCCCCTGCTCGCTGGGAGGCGTACCGAACAACTTGCGGCGGACTTTTTGCAACTCCCAGCGAATCCGGCCGCCGATCATGTTGCCAAAATACTGCCAACGCTCGCGCTGCCATTTCTGGTAATGCATTTTGAGCTTGTCGCTCAACAACAGCGGGCTATCCGTGGGCAGCGGCGTATCGAGCAGCGCCAGCAGCGACACGTCTTCGCCCGCCTCGATCAGCTGCCGCGCGATTTCATACGCCGTGATCCCTCCGCCTGAAAATCCGCTGAGCATGTACGGTCCGCGCGGCTGCACGTCTCGCATCTCGCGAATGTAATCGGCGGCCATCTCCTCGAACGTTTCGTGCGGGACATGCTCGCCATAAAGTCCTCGCGCCTGCAAACCATAGCACGGGCGATCGCGGCCAATCAGGTGCGCGAGGTGCCGCAGATTCAAGACGTTGCCGAACATGCCCGCCACGATGAACAGTGGCGTCTGCCGACTGGCTTGCCCTTCGTGCATGGCGACCAGATGCGTATAACGGGTCCGATGCGTGTCGCTCTTTTCCGACTCGCCCGTCGGCTGCTGCTGATCGATGGCTTGTTGAATGACCCGCGCGCCCGATTCGATCGTGGGTGCCTCGAACAACACACTCATGGGCAGGTCGACTTGGAAGGTCTTTTTGATCATCGCGAACAATCGGACCGCGATCAGCGAATGGCCGCCGAGATCAAAAAAGTTGTCGCGAACGCCGACCTGCTCGACGCCCAAAAGTTCTTCCCATATCCCCACCAACGTGCGTTCGACGTCGTGCGTGGGAGCGACAAATTCGTTCGACATGCTCGGCCGGGCGATTTTCGCGTGGGTCTCGACGACCCCCCTCGCCACCTGCTCGGTCTGCTCGATGAGCCCCCGCAGATCGAGCGACGACACCACGACCGCTTTCGTCCACCGGGCTTGCAGCGCCTGTTCCAACGCCAACACGCCCTCGGAGGGTAAAATGCCCTGGTGCAAGTTGTGTTCTAACGCGGATTCAGCCGCCGAAAGATGATGGGCGGGCGATTTCACGTCGACCACGTCCAACTCGACCTCGGCCGGCAATGGCGCAGGCAAGGCGGCCAGATCGAACGGTTCGGCCAACCGCTTGATCGTGAACTCCTCGACCTCGGCGAGCACACGCCCCGCTTCGTCAGCGATCGTCACATCGAACTGCACGAACGAGTCGCTCGCCCGGTTCGCTCCTCGGTTGCGAACCCATGACACGATCCGCGGAGGGAGTGCTCCGTAGCAGCGGAAGCGGCGATACGACACGGGCACCCACAGCTCGCTGCACTGCTCGTACCCTTCGATCAGGTCCATCGCAAAACCGGTGGCCAGGTCGAGCAGCGCCGGGTGGAGGCGGAAGTCGCGGAGGTCGCCGACATATTTCGCCGGCAGCTCTAAATGTGCGAGCGCCTCGCCAGCGCCGAAGGCCATTTGTCGCAGCACTCGCCAGCGCGCGCCGAACAACAAATGATCTTCCTGTCGAGTCCGCAACGACTGTGTTGTCGTCGCTTGGGTGCGTTGCGTGCAGCGCGACTCGATCGCGCGCGGATCAATCGCCGCGGCCGAGGGCAATTCGTCGAGCATGATCCGCGCCTGGGCATGGGTTTGCCAGCCGGTGCGGCCATCGTCGAGCATCGTGCGACTTTGCACCGCGAAGGCGTACCCCTGCTCGCCACGCTGCAACCGCACGCGAATGTCACGCGACGAGTCGTCAGCCACATACAAGGGACGTAGGAAAAACAGATCTTGGATCTCGAGCGGCTGTTGAATGCGCAACTCGGCGAGCGCGGCGCGGGCAAGCTCCAAATAGCCCGTGCCCGGCAACAGGGCTTGTCCCTCGGCCGTGCGATGCTCGTCGAGAATCCAATGCGTGAACGGATTGTAACGCGCGGTCAACACGACCTGTTCGGCGTGCGGGCCCCCTTGCCGAGAGTCGAACAGCGGGTGCTGCGATGCAAACGTCTCGGCCTGTGCGTGCGGTTCGTTCGCCGCGCGAACACGAGCCTCGGCAGCCATGCCCACCTCGTTCCAAATGCCCCAGTTGATCGCCAATGTCGGGCGGCCTTGCGCGGTCCGCTGAGCCGCGAAGGCGTTCAGATACGCGTTGGCCGCGACATAATCGACCTGCCCAGCCGGCGCGATGGCCGTGCTCGTCGAGGAGCACACGACAAAAAAGTCCAGTGGCTCGTCCGCCAGTACCTCGTCGAGCACCAGCGTGCCTTGGATCTTCGGCGTGAACACTTCCTCAATGTCGGTTTGGGTCTTCGTCGGTATGAGCCCGTCGCGCAAGATGCCCGCGGCATGAAACACGCCGTGAATTGGGCCGAGCCGTTCGTGAGTTTGTTGGACCGCGGCGCGGAGCGCTTCGGCATCGGTCACGTCGGCTGAGATGACCTGCACGGTTGCGCCGAACGATTCGAGCTTGCGTACCTGCACGATGCGCCGACACACGGTGTCGTCGAGTGCGTGCTCCTGCACATACGCGTTCCACTCTTCACGCGGCGGCAGCAACGTTCGACCGACCAGAATGAGCTGCGCGCGGGCCGTTCGCGCCAAGTGCTCGGCGACCGCGCCGCCGATGCCTCCGAAACCACCGGTGATCAGATACGTGCCCCGTGAGCGGATGCGCGACACGGCCTCGGTCGGAACTTTGGGCGAACGAATTTTGTCATGCACGCGCTCGTATCGCCGCACGCCGCGATGAGCCACGACGGCATTCGTCGGTTGCTGCGTAATATCTTCCCACAGGGTGTCGATCAGCGCTTGAAACTGCTCCGCGCGACGCTTTTTACCGCCGAACCAGCCGTGGGGCGCGGCCGGTAACTCGATGTCGACGCACGCGCAGGTCGTGTCCGGCAATTCACGCGGAATCACCAACGCGGGACCGAGCACCGTCGCCTTGTCGGGGTACGACAGCGGCTCGTCAGCAACCTGCTGCAGGCCATTGCCGATCACGGTCCAATACGCGCCGGGCAAACCCTCGGCCAGCCATGCCTGCGCCAAGAACAACAAGCTGTAAAAGCCTTGCTCCTGGTTGCGATGAAAGAAGCTCGAACCAGGACGGTACTTCGCCGAGGCCGTGGTCAGCCAGAGATGCACGATGCGGCTGGGTATTTTACCGCTGCCAGCCAAATCGCGCAGCAGGGCATCGTAGCCGTCGCGGCCATGCTCGGGCGACAAGAGGTAGCGGTGGTCGTCGAACTTGTGGTACGCATCTCCCGGCTCGACGCAAATCACATCGTGACCCGCGCCGCGCAGCCGCTCGATCAGCGCCAAGCCGACGCCCGCATCGTCGTTGAACACCAACCAGGTTTGACTCTCGATCGGCTCGCTGCTCACATCGGCGGCGCGAGGCCGCCAACTGGGTCGATAGTACCACTCGTTTTGATCCAGCACCTTGTGGAGCTGCCGCGACTCGTTGACCACCGCCCCCTTGCCGGGTTCGATCCAGTAGGACTCGTGCTGGAACGCATACGTGGGCAACGACACTCGACGGCGCGACTCGCCTTGCCACAGGCGGTCCAAGTCGATGTCGACCCCGGCAGCCCACAGTCGTCCGAGCGTGGTGAGGAAAAACGCCTCATCGGCAACCGACTCTTTAGGATGCCGCAGCGACGTGAGCACCGCCTGATGCGCATTCATCTCGTGATGTTGACGCACGAACGACGACAGGATCTTGCCCGGTCCCACTTCCAGAAACACTCGGCCGGGCGTCTGCAACAACGTGCTCAACCCTTGGGCAAACTGCACGGTGTGTCGCAGATGATCGACCCAATACTGCGGGTTGGTCGCTTGCTCGGTGGCGAGCCAGTTGCCGGTGATATTCGAGATCAGCGGAATTTGTGGAGCACGCAGCTTGAGCGTGCGTAGATAATCGCCGAACTCGGCCAAGATCGGTTACAACAACCGTGAGTGGGCCGCGATATTGATCGCGATCCGCTTGGCCTCGATCTGTCGTTCGAGCAGTCGCGCTTGTAGTTTGTCGAGTTCTTTGGTCGTGCCGGAGACGGTGCAAAGTTGCGGAGCGTTGACCGTGGCCAGGTCGAGGTGCTCGCCCAACAGCGGCTGCAGCTCGGCGCTCGAGAGCGGAACGCTGAGCATGCCGCCGTCGGTAATCCGCTCGAACAATTTTCCGCGCAGCGCGACCAAGCCCAGCGCGTCTTCAAAGCTGAGCACGCCCGCCAGGCAAGCGGCGGTATTCTCGCCCATGCTATGTCCGATCAGGGCCATGGGTTGCACGCCCCATGACATCCACAACTGGGCCAAGGCGTATTC
>CAYLYE010000319.1:0-5224 GCA_964387325.1 uncultured Planctomycetaceae bacterium | reverse complement strand
CGGATCGACCTTGTCACGCGAGCAGATCGAAGAGAATCAGAAGATTTACGATCAAGCCGCCAAGATGATCCTGAGCCCGAACATGCAGGCCTTCGACGTAAGCCGCGAGAGCGACAAGATGCGCGACGCCTATGGTCGCAGCGAGTTTGCCACCGGCTGCCTGCTGGCTCGCCGACTGGTCGAGCAGGGGGTCACCTTCGTCGAGGTCGCGCTGGGCAATTGGGACACCCATCAAGACAACAACACGGCGACCCAAAACCTCTGCGGACAGTTCGATCAGCCGTTTGCGTATCTGATCCAAGATCTCAAGCAACGCGGGCTGCTCGATCGCACGCTGGTCGTGTGGATGGGTGAGTTCGGCCGCACGCCGCGCATCAACCCCCGCAACGGCCGCGACCACTACCCACGAGCCTTCAGTGCCGCGATCGCCGGAGCCGGCGTGCGAGTCGGTCAGGTGCTCGGAGGCACGAGCGCCGGCGGCGATGAAGTGACCGGGAGTCCCGTGACCGAAAAGGACTGGTTCCAGACGATCTACACCGCGCTCAAGATCGATCCGCTGAAGGAAAACATGAGCCCGATCGGCCGGCCGATCAAGCTGGTCGACGGCGGTTCGGTCGTTAAGCCGCTGCTAGCGTAGCGAACGGCGCTGGGAACACCTTAACGGGTGTAAATGTCGAGTGCCTAATGACTAAGGTCGAATCCATGACCAATGCCGAGTGTCACCCACCTCGGCGGTCTTTGATATTCGTTCATCTATGATTAGGTATTCTTGCTATCTTAACTGCCGACATCATCAACCTTTCCGGATTTTCGGTCTTTGACTTGCTTCTATTGCCAAAGAGGCGTACCATCCTACTTGTCGTTGTTGATGGATACCCTCCCACCTTAGTCGGGCACCGAACCAACGACGCGCGATGTGCGTATTGAGCCCACCTCTGCTGGTTGTCGCATCCCTAGTCGGCGCGGCGACTTGTTGTTGTAGTGCGGCTCGCGTCGTTGCCGCCCAGTTTAACGGAGTCGTGTACCAGTCATCCTGTTTAGTCCCTCGGTTCTTAGAAGAAGGAATGGATCTATGAAGCGCATCAGTCTCATGTTGGTCGCCGCCTTGGCGTTGACCTCGTTCGTTCAGGCCGCTGAGTTGAAGAGCGGCTTGCAAGTTGGCCAGCCAATTCCGGCCTTCATTGTCGCCAAGATCGGCGGCGCTGCCGACGACGGCGTCGAAGTGGGCAAGGAACTCTGCTATCGCTGCAAGTACGGCGCCAAGCCGCAGGTCATGGTCTTTGCCCGCACCGCCGACGACAAGTTGGCCACGCTGGTCAAGGGTCTCGACGCTGCCGTGACCAAGAACAGCGACGCGCAACTCAAGGCCTTCGTGAACGTCATGGCCAGCAGCCGTGATGCCGCCGAAGCCTCGGCCAAGAAGTTCAATGACAGCACCAAGCCGGTCAACGTGCCGGTCGTCGTGCCCGTCGAGTACGCCAATGGTCCGGACAACTACGGTATCAATCCGGCTGCCGAGTTGACCGTCATCATTGCCAAGGGTGGCAAGGTCATCTCGAACCATGCGTTCGAGAAGGACGCCTTCTGCGAGAGCTGCCTCGATAAGGTTCTGGCCGACGTCGCCAGCGCCGCCAAGTAACTCGTTCCTAGCGGAATGAGTTGAATTTGTTAAGATCAGCGGCCTTGCGAGTGTCTTGCTCGCAAGGCCGCTTTATTTTTGTTCGAGATGAGTGTTTCCATGCAACTGGCGCTGATGGTCACCTGCTTGGCCGATGTACTGCGCCCCGGCGCGGCGCAAGCCACGGTCCGTCTGCTCCGCCGCCTCGGTCACACGGTCACGTTCCCCGAGTCGCAGACCTGTTGCGGTCAACCGCTGTTCAATAGCGGCTTCGCTGATTTGGCCCGCGAACAAGCTCGACACACGATCGAGGTCTTTGCGGGTAGCGATCCGGTCGTGACCCCCTCGGGCTCGTGCGCCGCGATGGTCAAGGTCGAGTATCCGCATCTCTTCGAGAACGATCCGGTCTGGCACGCGCGGGCACTCGATCTGGCTGCTCGTACCTACGAGCTGGGCGATCTGCTCGTGAACCGACTGCGGGTGCTCGACGTCGGCGCGCAATTCAATGGCAAGCTCACGTATCACTACGCCTGTCACCTACGCGGACTCGGCCTCGTCGGGCATGTCGAGCAGCTCATTCGACACGTGCGCGGTGCGACGCTCGTGCCGTTGCATCACGAGGATCAGTGCTGTGGCTTTGGCGGCTCGTTTGCCGTTCGCTATCCGCATATCTCGACCGCGATGGTCGACGACAAGGTCAAGTGCATTGTCGAGACCGAGGCCGACGCGGTCATCTCGACCGACACCGGTTGCCTGATGAACATCGGCGGTCGGCTGCGACGGCAGGGTAAACCCGTCCGGACCATGCATCTGGCCGAACTGCTCGAACAAACCGACTGAACCTAGTTGCCCTTTATCGCGTCTTCCCCCAAGCCGGCGCCTCGGCCATCGGGTGTTGCTGCTCGACCTGTTCGGTTGACAGCCCCCGGGTGGTAACCTATTCTTGATCGAGTGGTTATTCCGATTTTATCGGTGCTTTCCCCATGCCTCGGTTCTCCATCACGACCGTCCGAACTGCTGTGGTGGCCGTTTCTACGGTCATTACAGAGATTATCGTGCGCCGGTCGATCGTTGGTCGAATTACCAACGAGGACACCCGGCCTTAGGGACGTCGAACGAGCCGCCACACGCCGTAGACAATCGCCAGCCCTGAGGTCGACCGCCGACCCCAGGGCTGTTTTCGTTTTGTGTTCTTTGACCTCGATCCTGCTCACGAATTGGCCTCGATCATGCGACGCATTCAGATGTACGACACCACCTTGCGCGATGGCAGCCAGGGGGAAGGAGTCAGCTTCTCGCTCCAAGACAAGCTGCTCATCACGCAGCGGCTCGACGAGCTCGGCTTCGACTTTGTCGAAGGGGGCTACCCGCTCAGCAACGACAAAGACGCCCAGTACTTTCAACGTGCGCAAGGCTTGCCGCTCGCGCAGGCTCGGGTGTGCGCGTTCGGCATGACCCGTCGCAAGGGCGTCTCGCCCGACCAGGATCCGGGCATGAAGGCACTCATCGAGTCGGGGGCCAAGACCGTCACGATCGTCGGCAAGACCTCGGACTTTCATGTGACCGAGGTGCTCCGCGTCTCGCTCGAAGAAAACCTGGCGATGATCCGCGAGACGGTCGCGTTCTTTCGTAGTGCCGGCCGCGACGTGATCTACGACGCCGAGCATTGCTTCGATGGCTACAAGGCCAACCCCAAGTACGCGATCCAAACGTTGCAGGCCGCCGCCGCAGCCGGCGCAAGTCTCGTCGTGATGTGCGACACCAACGGCGGCACCATGAGCGACGAAATTGCCACGATTACGCGCACACTCATTAGCGAGTTGCCCGTCAGCGTGGGCATTCACTGTCACAACGATTGCGAGCTGGCCGTGGCCAACTCGATCGCCTCGATCGAGGCCGGCGCGGTGCAAGTGCAAGGCACGATCAACGGCCTCGGCGAACGTTGCGGCAATGCCGATTTGATCTCCGTGATCGCCATCCTGGCGCTCAAAAAGCAAGGCTATAACGTGCTCCGCCCCGGCAGCATCGAGCGGCTCACCGAACTGTCGCGCTTCGTGTATGAGTTGGCCAACCTCAACTATCGTAACAATCAGCCCTTCGTTGGCCAGAGTGCCTTCGCACACAAGGGAGGCATGCACGTCCATGCGATCAATCGGGCTGCCAGCAGCTACGAGCATATCGACCCGGCCAAGATCGGCAACGAACGCCGCGTGCTCGTGAGCGAACTCTCGGGCCGATCGAACATCGAGGCCCTCACGAGCAAGCACAACGTGCAGCACGACCGACCGCTGATGGACAAAATTCTCGCCGAG
This sequence comes from uncultured Planctomycetaceae bacterium, assembly GCA_964387325.1. Lineage (GTDB taxonomy): Bacteria > Planctomycetota > Planctomycetia > Pirellulales > PNKZ01 > CAZZBK01. Next base: position 1,294 of record CAYLYE010000319.1, on the reverse strand, counting down.
GTCGTGCGGCTCGAAAACGAGGGCTATCAGTTCGAGGCCGCGCAGGGCTCGTTCGATCTGCTCGTGCGCAGGTGCATGGGCTCTTTCACCTCGCACTTCGAACGCTTGAAGCTGCACGTCGACATCGATCACGACAAAGATCATCCGATGACGACCGAGGCGAGCGTCAAGCTGCGCGTCGGCGACGATCTGCGTCATGAGGTGGCCGAGGGAGACGGTCCCGTCAACGCGCTCGACGCCGCATTACGTAAGGCCTTGGCAACGAACTATCCCAGCTTGGCCGACATGCATTTGGTCGACTATAAAGTGCGCGTCATCAACACCGAGGCCGCCACGGCTGCCAAAGTCCGCGTCGTGATCGAGAGCCGCGACGCGCACCAGGTCTGGGGCACGATCGGCGTCAGCGAGAATATCATCGAAGCCAGCTGGATCGCGCTCGTCGACAGCATCGAGTACAAGCTTGCGAAGGAAGAGAGGGGCTAGAGGCTAGGGGCTAGTTAAGAACGGAGGCAGAGCAATGCAGAGTTATCGAGATTTGGTGGCGTGGCAACGGAGTATGGAGTTGGTGACGGAGATTTATCGCGTGACTCATAAGTTTCCGTCACATGAGATGTACGGTCTAACCAATCAATTGCGTCGTGCCGCGGTGTCGGTGCCGGCCAATCTTGCGGAAGGACATGGTCGTGACTCGACTGCCGAGTTTTTGCATCATATTTCGTACTCACTTGGTTCATTAGCCGAAGTAGAAACCCATTTGGAAATTGCCTGCAACATTGGCTATCTCCCCGCCACATCCTTGAAAGCCCTGTTCCCAAAAATCGATGAAATCGGCAAGATCATTCGCGGCCTACAACGCACGCTGAAAACCAAAGTCAAACGCACCGCCCCATAGAACTTCTTTTCTTACTAGCCCCTAGCCTCTAGTCCCTCACTTTCCATGCAAGAGCTACCTAAGCAATACAACCACGCCGAGCACGAAGCCAAAATTTATCAACGCTGGCTCGACAAAGGCTACTTCGATAGCGATCCCGACCCAGACCGTAAGCGGTACCCGAAAGGTCCGTACACGATCGTTATTCCGCCGCCGAATGTGACCGGCGCGCTGCACCTGGGCCACGCGCTCAATAACTCGCTGCAAGATATTCTCATCCGCTGGAAACGCATGCAGGGCTACAACGCCCTCTGGATGCCCGGCACCGATCACGCGGGCATCGCCACCCAGGCGGTCGTCGAACGCCGCTTACTCGAAGAAGAAAAGAAAAGCCGACACGACCTGGGCCGCGAAGGGCTCGTC
>CAYLYE010000318.1:0-5292 GCA_964387325.1 uncultured Planctomycetaceae bacterium | reverse complement strand
GCCAAGGAAATCGACCTGGAAGACGTCTATGAGAACATGGGCGCCCGCATGGTGCGCGAAGTCGCCAGCAAGACCAGCGACGTGGCCGGTGACGGTACCACGACCGCTACGGTCTTGGCCGAAGCGATTTTCAACGAAGGGCTCAAGGCCGTCGTGGCCGGCGTCAATCCGCTGCAAATGAAGCAGGGGATCGAAAAGGCCGTCGCCGACATCACCGAAAAGCTCAAGGGGATGTCGATCTCGATCAAGAGCAAGAAGGAAATGGCCCAGGTCGCCACGGTTGCCAGCAACAACGACAGCGAGATCGGTGAGCTGCTCGCCGATGCGATGGATCGAGTTGGCAAGGACGGCGTCATCACGGTCGACGAGAGCAAGAGCCTCAAGACCGAGGTCGAATGGGTCGAAGGCATGCAGTTCGATCGCGGCTATCTGTCGCCGTACTTCGTGACCGACTCGAACAAGATGCACTGCGAGTTGGAAGACGCGTACGTGCTGGTGTACGAAAAGAAGACCTCGAACATCAAGGAATTGGTGCCGATTCTCGAAGCGGTCGTCAACGCGGGCAAGCCGCTGTTGATCGTCGCCGAGGACGTCGAGGGTGAAGCGCTCGCGACGCTCGTGATCAACAAGCTCCGCGGCACGTTCAAGATTTGTGCCGTCAAGGCCCCCGGCTATGGCGACCGCCGCAAGGCGATGCTCGAGGACCTGGCGATCCTCACCGGTGGCACGGCCGTGTTCGAGAGCTTGGGTCTCAAGCTCGAAAACCTGCCGCTGACCGACCTGGGCCGCGCCAAGAAGATTGTCGTCGATAAGGACAACACGACCGTGATCGAGGGTGCTGGCAAGAAGAGCGATATTCAGGCTCGTATCGAGCAAATCCGTCGCGAAATCGCCAGCTCCACCAGCGATTACGATCGCGAGAAGCTCGAAGAGCGGCTCGCCAAGTTGTCGGGCGGTGTCGCCAAGGTCAACGTGGGCGCTGCGACCGAGAGCGAGATGAAGGAGAAGAAGGCTCGCGTCGAAGACGCCTTGCACGCCACGCGTGCGGCGGTCTCCGAAGGGATTCTCCCCGGCGGCGGTGTCGCCTTGTTGCGAGCCACGGCCGGATTAAGCCCCAGCGGTCTGACCCAAGACCAAGAGGTCGGCTACAACATCGTTCGCCGTGCTTGCCGTGCTCCGCTGACCCAAATCGCGGGCAACGCTGGCCAAGACGGCAGCGTCGTGTGCGAGAAGGTCCTCGAAGCCAAGGGGAACGTGGGCTACAACGCCGCGACCGACGTCTACGAAGACCTGGTCAAGGCGGGCATCATCGACCCGACCAAGGTGACCCGCAGTGCCTTGCAGAACGCCGCCAGCGTGGCGATTCTGTTGCTCACCAGCGACGCCTTGATCGCCGACAAGCCCAAGGCCGAGAAGAAGGGTGGCGGTCACGGCGGCCACGACATGTATTAATAACTGGTTCTGAGTTTTCAGTTCTCGGTTTTCAGTTAGTAAGATACAAACCCGTCGGTCTCACCTTGAGGCCGACGGGTTTTTTTGTCCGCAGGATGGGCCAAAACCCTCGCCTTCCGGCGAAACATTCCGCTTCTCTCCGGCTCATTTTCGCTTGAGTCGCTCCGCAGCCCATTTGATAATGCCACTCTCGCCGAGACATCACACCGGAGCGGTTTATCATGCGCGCGGTATTACAAACTCTGACGCTGCTCGCCGCAGGAGCGATCTACTGGACGCAATCGCCCGAGCAGCCGTTGGGGGAAATTCGACTGGAGCTGATCGATGCGGCGACAAAACAAACACTGCCGGGCTTGATCTCGCTGCGCAATGAGCAGGGAGAAGTGCAACGCCTCGCCGGGTTGCTCCCACGCGGTCTGGGGCTCGATGCGCGAGGACCCATCCACGACTGGTTCGTCGTCCGCGATGCGATCACCCCACTCAAGTTGCCCGAGGGTCGTTACCAACTTAAAGCCCTGTACGGCATCGAAACCGTCGCGGCAGAACAGACCGTCGAGGTTGTCGCCGGCCAGACCCGCGCGTTGCGCGTGCCCCTCACGCGGTTTTATCATGCCGAGACGCTCGGACTCTATGCCGGCAACACACATTTGCATCTGCGCAAGCTCGCTCGACCCGATGCCGATCGGTACCTGCGCGAGATTCCAACCGCCGACGGGCTCGATGTGCTGTTCGTTTCGTACCTCGAACGGGCCGACGAGGACCGCGACTACACGAGCAATCAATACTCGAAAGGCGACCTCCAACGCTTGGGTTCGCCGCGATTGCCGATCGGTTGGGGTGAAGAACATCGACATAACTTCGCCGGCTGGGGGCAAGGCTTTGGCCACGTCATGATGCTCGGCCTACCCGAGTTGATTCAGCCCGTCAGCATTGGCCCGGGCATTATGAAGACCGGCACCGATCGGGTCCCGCTACGAAGCGGCATCGATCGGGCTCGCCAACTCGGTGCGACCATCATCTGGTGCCACGATCAATGGGGCTACGAAGATATTCCCAACTGGATCCTGGGGCGATTGCAGGCCAACAACATCTTCGACGGCGGTTTGCACGGCAGCTACCAACACAGTTTTTATCGTTATCTTAACGCGGGGATCAAAGTCCCCTTCTCGACCGGTACCGATTGGTTTCAGTATGACTTCTCGCGTGTCTATGTTCCCAGCAAAACGAGACCGAACGCTCAGCAGTGGCTCGATGAGTTGGTCGCCGGACGTTCGACGATCACGAACGGACCGCTGCTCGAATTGACCGTCGACGGCGCGGCGATTGGCGACACGTTGGCACTCGATGCTCCGCGCAAGGTCAAGCTCGTCGCTCGCGGTCTGGGACGAACCGACTTCGAGCAGCTCGAGGTGATTCGTAACGGAGAGGTGATCCATCGTGAAAAGACCGTAGCACAGCCTGGGTATGTCTCGACCACGGGTGAGTTCGATGTGTCCATCAACGAGCCTTGCTGGTTTGCCGTACGGACACCCCCTCCGCCTTGGAAGGGTGACCCGCAGCAACGCCCCGACTTTCCGAAGAACGAGTTGGGCAACCCATTGTTCGCGCATACGAGTGCGATCTACGTCACACTCGGTGGCCGGAGTGTCATGGATCGGCCGACATTCGAGGGGCTGCTGGAAGAAATGCGCGATCATCGACGCATCATCAACGTGGGCGGCACGTTTGCCAACGAGGGAGAGCGGCAGCAGGTTCTGGCCGTCTACGACGAAGCCATCCAGTTGGCAGAAACGCGTTTGGCCAAGTCAAAATAACCGTGGCTCATACTGTCGCGGGGGGGAGCCGAGGCGCAATCGCCAAAGTGGCGCAAAGTATTACTAATTTGCAACTTAATATGCCTTCTATTCACCGACTTCTTGAGGGCAGGCGCTTGACCCAGCCCTGAAATGACCGGTAAAGTAACTTACCCGTCGGTTGCATCTCGATTCGGTCCGAGTCGCGTTTTTTGGACTCTGGCTCGGAACGAAGTGGTTAAGCTGCCGGGCTGATCCTTTGGCTCGGTAGTTCGGCATGGCTCCTTTGGTTATTGAATTGCGCGGCGTCGATGAACCACGTGATGTGATTCACCGTGCCGTTCAAGCGCTGGTTGAAGGTAAGCTCGTGGCCTTTCCGACCGAGACGGTCTACGTGCTCGCGGCCAGTGGATTAAATTCCGCGGCGGTGGAGCGCTTGGCACGTGTGACCGCGCCGGACGCAGAGTCCCCCGATAGCTGGATGGTTCAGCATCGGCTGACCCTCGCGGTCAAAGGAGCGGAAGACGCGTATGATTATGCTCCAGACATGTGTCCGCTCGGCAAACGGTTCGCGCGGCGCTGCTGGCCTGGTCCCATCGCGCTCTATGTTGACAACCAACATCGTGACAGTCTGCTGACCCAACTGCCGGCCAAGGCACGCGGGTTGGTCGATCAAGATCGGGTGTTGGGCTTGCGCGTCCCGGCTCATCATGTGATTCAAGATGTGATGCGACTGGCTGCGGGCCCCTTGGTGGTCGCCAACGCCGGGCGCGGCACGGCCATGCCCGCAGTAACGGCCCAAGGGGTGATCGAGCAGTTCGACAGTAATACGGCTCTGGTGATTGACGACGGCACGACACGCTATCGGCAGTTGCCCACCGCCGTGCAAGTCACACAGCAGCAGTATCAGGTCGTACAAAATGGCGTGGTGTCGGAGCAAACCTTAAAACGGCTATCGAGCATGTTGGTCCTATTCGTCTGTACTGGCAACACCTGTCGCAGTCCGATGGCCGAGGGGGTTTTTCGGCAACTGGTCGCCGAACGGCTCGGCTGCTCCCCCAGCGATGTCGAGGATCAGGGAGTGCGCATCGTTTCGGCGGGTACGGCCGCCATGATGGGAAGCCCCGCCAGTCGCGAAGCGGTGCAGGTCATGCGAAGCATGGACATCGACATTGCCAACCACGAAAGCCAGCAACTGAGCGAACAACTGATCAAGCACGCCGATTGGATACTGGCCATGACGCGCTCGCATCAACACGTAATTTTGAATCAATGGCCCAGTGCGGCAGATCGACTGCGCAGCGTCTGCCGCGATGGCGCCGACGTTCACGATCCGGTCGGCGGATCGGCCGACGTGTATCGCGCCTGCGCTGCGCAGATTCGCCGTGAGCTGGAGAGTTGGGTACAGGAATTGCCCCTGGATACGTTGAAACGTTAAGACAACCTTTCTTCACTTTTGGTTTAGGACTCTGAACGATGCGGATCGCCGTTGGCAGTGATCATCGCGGATATAGCGTCAAAGAACGAATCATCGAGTTGCTCCGCAATCTCGACCAAGAGGTGGTCGACGCCGGACCGATCTCGCTCGAATCGGTCGACTACCCCGACGTCGCCGCAGCGGTTGCCGAACGGGTGAGCAAAGGGGATGTCGAACGCGGCATCCTGATTTGTGGAACCGGCATCGGCATGTGCATTGCCGCCAACAAATTCCCCGGTGTGCGTGCCGCCCCCTGCCACGACGATCTGACGGCCGAGATGAGCCGACGGCACAACGATCTCAACGTGCTCTGCCTCTCGGCCGACATGCTCGGCGAGCGACTCATTGATCGCATGGTTGAAATCTGGCTAAAAACCGACTTCGAAGGGGGCCGTCACGCGCGGCGTGTCGAAAAAATCAGCCAAATCGAACAGCAACACGGCAACGGCTAACGATCCTCTGATTATCGGCTACACAGGCCGACCATCCGGCCTCGACTCAAATAGCTGAGCTAAAGCGCCGACGACTGAGTCGCGTTCACGAAACCAAGTGTGACGCGACTCAGTCGTC
>CAYLYE010000317.1:0-5295 GCA_964387325.1 uncultured Planctomycetaceae bacterium | reverse complement strand
GTTCGGCTACACCGGCTCGCTGGTCATCGATGGTGCGTTGCTCATCAGCCCCGTCGGCGGCGCGCGAGCCGGCACACTACAAGCCTTTCACAAAGACACGGGGCGCGTCGCGTGGCGCGCACTCGATGAGCATGTGTCGTACTCGTCCCCGATCGTCGCCGACATTGCGGGGGTACGACAGGTCGTCGTGATGACCGGCCCGCGCGTCGTCGGCCTGGAGTTGGCGACCGGCCGGTTGCTGTGGAGCCATCCCTTTCAAATTCAGTACGACGAGAGCATCGCCACGCCCGTGGTCAGCGGCAACCGCGTACTCGTAACCGGCGATGGTCATCCGCTCACCGCACTCGACATCAGCTCGCAGGGTGGACGTTGGGATGCGCGCGTGGCCTGGGAGAATGACGAGTTGACGAGCTACATCGCGTCGCACGTCGTGCATGACGGACATGTGTACGGCACGCACAGCGCCGGTCATTTCGCGTGTGTGCGCATCGCCGATGGCAAGACCGCCTGGACCGGCGAGCGGCATGGGTTTTACTGCACGCCGCTCGTCGAGTCGCAACGGATCGTGGCGCTCAACGAGCGTGGCGAGTTGTTGGTACTCGCCGCCGATGCGAACGCGTATCGCGCGTTGGCCACGCACGAACTGTTCGATACCTCGACGTGGACATCACCCGCCGTGGCGGCATCGCGGCTCGTGGTACGCGGCTTTCAGCGCGTGCGCTGCTTTGAAACAGCCTGAACGCGCCGGGGGCCATGCTCACGTCTGCGTGAGTATGTTCGCCGCCACATGGCCACTCTGCGCGTGGTCATGGCACCCCAAACATACACGACAGGCGTTGGAAACAACGCTTAGGCCATAGCCAATTCAGGTCGGCGATTCTTGCGATAGAAGCCGATGCCTTCGAGCGACTTGTAGACTTCCTCGAGCGTCTTCTCACCGAAGTTCGAGATGCCGAGCAAATCGTCGGCCGTGCAGTGCAGCAAATCGCGAACCGTGAAGATGCCTCGTTCTTCGAGGCAGTTGGTCGTGCGCACCGAGAGGCCAATCTCGGCCGTGCTCATCTCCAAGCGTTCGGTGAGTTCTTTGGCTTGTTGATCGGCCTTGCTGAGACGAATGCGTGACATCGTGTGGGTTCCCTCCCAAAGCTGACAAAGTCCTGCTCATCGCGAGCATGTCGAGCGGTCAGTCCGTTTTGACCGCGACACGTCGGCGAGTATAGCAACGCTCTGCTTTTCGGCGACAAGCTAGCATGCAAGAATTTGCAAAATAATCTGCGCGCATTGCTAGCGACGATAGCATCCTGCCGGCTGTGAGAAAGAGGCGCTTCGCGATAGCGTTATTCATCACTCAGCATTCTGCATTCAGCATTTCCCACTCACGCGGTCGGCGCGGCGAGCTCTTCGGCGACCACTTCGATTTGTCGCGCGTCGATAGTCGACAGCTCGTCGGCATAGCCCATCAGCAGCGCGAAGTCGCAGAGGCGATGAATACGCCGAGGGATACCTTGCGTGTGGTGATGAATCGCTTCGAGCGCGCTGGAGGTGAAGATCGGACGCGCTGCGCCGGCAATCGAAAGCCAATGCGTGACATAGCCCAGCGTCTCGTCGAATGTGAGCGGTCGCAGCAAACAGCGAGCCGCGAGCCGATCCGACAGCGGCCCCAGCCGTTCAAGCTGAGGCAGGAGCGACGGTTGCCCCACCAGCAGCAACGTCAGCATGGGTCGCCCCTCGTGCTCGAAGTTCAATAGCAGCCGCAAGGTCTCGTAGGTGCGCAGCTGGTCGATCAACTGCGCCTCGTCAATCACCACCACGGCGTGTCGACCTTGCGCCGCATGGTGGCGCAAGCAATCTTCAATGCGCTGCACACTTTGATCGATGGGGCCCGACACGCTCCGGCCGTCGAGATGATGGGCGAGCAACGACAACAACTCGGCGCTGGGCATGTCCGGAAAAACGAGATGCACGCGCGGCGTGAAGGTATCGCTCAACCGTTCCAAGAGCAACCGCACGAGCAGGGTCTTACCCGTGCCTGAGATCCCGGCAAGCACGGCGGCCCCGCCGGCCGTTTCGATCACGTAACGCAAGCGGAGCAGGGCGGCCTGATGCGCATCCGAAGGGTAATACGCGGCCAGATCATTGCCCGTCTCGAAAGGGCGTCGTTGCAGTTGATAAAACGATTCGTACATGACGGCGGCTGCCCATTAACGGGGGACAAAGTTTTCGATCACGTCCCAATGACAAATCCCGGCGGCCGAAAGGCGGCGTCCCAACTGTCGCAGTTCCTCGGACGTGGTCCGTTGCGGATCGCGAATCGCCAGCGCGTCGTCGATCCGCGCGCCGCTGAGCGCCGCGGCAAACTCGATCGCGCCGGCATCGCTATCGATCGGGCCCGCATCGACCAGCACGACGTCGACCTGACGGCGGAGCTGCTCGAAGGTGTCGCTCAACCGCGCGTTGCCTTGCAGGCTCGCGGGCTCGCTGAGCGGGGCGCGCAACGGAAGCAACGTGAGACGCTCACTCGGCGATTCGATCAAAGCCTCGCTCAGCGACTGTTCACTCCCGAGCACATCTTCCCAACCGGTCGATACAGACAAATCGAGCATGCTCGCCAACTGAGGTCGAGTGAAGTCGGCATCGACCATCGCCACGCGCAACGGATAACGCGCCAGAGCCCGGGCTACGGCCAGCGTGATCGTCGAGCGGCCTTCGCCCCGTCGGCAACTGCTCAACAGCAGCGTGTTTCGCCCGGCACGATGACGGGCCGCCGCGAGGCCAGCCAGCGCCGTGAGGTCATTGACCAACAGGCTCGAAAGCTGCTGCACGATCACAGGCCAGGCAAAGTGCAAGACCTCGAACGCCGGCTGTAGCGGCGCAGTCTGCAAGGCTGGCGCAGCCGCTGGACTCGGCATCCGAATATGAGGCGACGGAATCGTGCGATGCGCCATCGGCGGTGGGCCGGGGATGGGCTGATATCCGATCGGACCATGCATCGCCCGAGTCGGTGACATGACCGGCGCGGTAGGAGTTGCCGTTGTTTGATTCGCGGCGACGACCGCCCCCGCTTCACCTTTACGATACGCTTTCAGAAATGCCCGATCGAGTTGGCTCATGGCGTCGGCTCCAAAGGACGGGGCTCGATGGTACCGAGGAACCGGCTTTTCTTCGCAGTCTTCAGTGCTCCGTCAGGCGTGTCTGGCGCGGCGGGCTCGCCGGTCGGCTGCGACTTGGCGCTCCCGTCCGGCACATGCACTTTCGGCCCATCACTTTCCCAGGGCAGCGAGTCCAGCGGGTCACCCAAACGCGGCGACTCTTGGAAGCGCGGGCGCGGCGGCGGACTGATCGGCATTGGCACCACCGCCGTCGGCGCCGAACTGGCCGGGGGAGTCATCATTCGTGGAGACGTTACGCTCGGCAACGGCGCGGTCGGCGCCAGCGTCGGTGAGATGGCGGGCGGCTGCGTGAGCGGAGCCGATGCCGGAGTCTGAATCGGCAGACTCGCCGGATCGGTCGACGGCACCGCGAAACTCGACCTGGGAAAAGGCATTGTGGCCGGCGCGGGCGTGGAACTCGAACTCGACTCCAACCACACCACCAAGGCCGTGAGCTGCGCCGAGATAAGCGCGACGGCGGTCAACAAGATTGCCGGACTCTTGATCCAGCCCAGCACCAACGCAATCGCGACAAACCGCGACCGCAGACGCTCGAAGCGTTCGTGGTTAAAAGTCTTGGCCAGCGGGTTGAGCGATTTGAGCTCGGTTTCGATACGATGCAAAGGATGCGGGCGGCCCGGTGACTGCTCGACATCGGTGGTCGTCACCGAGTCGTTGGCGGCGGACGTTTGGCTGGCCGGCGGCGTGTGCATCCCGCTCAGTGCGTGCGCGCCATGAATGGCGTGCGTGGTCGCCGGATCCTCACGATCGGCTTGCGCGTGCGGCCCCTGAAGCGTCGAGTGAGCTCCGTGGACGATGTACTCGCCGTCGCGATCAAGGGCCCGTTGCGTGACCGCTCCGCTGGGACGCAAGTCGGGGACCCGCAGCACGACGCGGCGGACATCGCTGCCGCGCGCAGCAACCAGAGCCGGCGCACTTCGCGCGGCGTCTCGGCCTACGGTCGGCTGCTCGGTCTGTCCCGACGCACTCATCACTTGAGTCCCGGCGTATCATGGCTGTACCGAGGGCGCAACACGGGCGCACCTCATTCGCTGTTATCGGAAACCGGTTGCGCATGGCTTGAGTGTTTCGACGGCTATAACGATTGCGAAGCCCAAGCAAATTGGCCAAGAGATTCTTGACTTGCAGACTCAGTGGTGCGTGTGCCATACTCGCCGTGCAAGCATGTCAAGTGCTTTGCAGTCAACACCTTTCGTCGGATGAACTCGTTGCGGAGACACACCTCGATGTCGGTTGCCAATGCGTCGCAAGCTAGCCAGACGCTCGCTCAATTATTACGTGAAAAAGTGTTGGTGCTCGACGGGGCAATGGGCACCATGGTGCATCGTTTCGAGTTCACCGAAAAGGACTACCGCGGCAGTCGTTTCGCCAACTGGCATAAAGACTTAAAGAACTTTATCGATGTCCTCGTGCTCACCCAAAGCGAGGCCATCGCGGGCATCCATCGACAGTACCTCGAAGCGGGCGCAGACATTATCGAGACCAACTCGTTCGGTCTTACTCGACTGGCGATGGCCGACTTCGGCATGGAATCGATGGTCCGCGAATTAAATCTCGCGGCGGTTCAGGTGGCCCGCCGCGAAGTGGACCGCATGAACGCTCTTACGCCCGACAAGCCGCGCTTCGTCGCCGGCTCGATTGGACCCACGAATCGCCAACTGTCCATCTCGGGCAATGTGAACGACCCGGGCTATCGGTCGACCACGTTCGACGAGATGGTCGACAACTATTACGAACAGATCGACGCTCTGGTCGAAGGGGGTGTCGACCTGCTGCTCCCCGAGACCGCCTTCGACACGCTCGTGTTCAAGGCCGCGCTCTTTGCCATCGACAAGTACTTTGCCGACCACAAGATCAAGTTGCCCGTGATGGGCTCGGTCACCATTTTCCAAGGCGGACGCACGCTCAGCGGGCAGACCGTCTCGGCCTTCTGGGACTCGGTCGCGCATGCCGACTTGCTGACCGTCGGGTTCAACTGTGCGCTCGGGCCTGAGCACATGCGGCCTTACTTGCAAGAGCTGCAAAAGATCGCCACGCCTTATATTCACTGCTATCCCAATGCCGGGCTGCCCAATGCGATGGGGGGATTCGACGAGACGCCCGAGATGATGGCCCGCACGCTGGG
>CAYLYE010000316.1:0-5305 GCA_964387325.1 uncultured Planctomycetaceae bacterium | reverse complement strand
CCCCCCCGCCCCCGCCCCCCTCTTTTTTTTTTTAATGATACGGCGACCACCGAGATCTACACGAACCACTTTCACGTCGCCAATGTGACCATTGCGAATCAACTCGACCGCGTGGCGAAACTTGCCGCCGAACTCGCTTCGCTGCTGCGAGCCGGTCTGAAACACGACGTTCTTCTCGCGCGCGGCGTTGACCATCGCGCGGCCTTCGGCAATCGTCAGCGACAGCGGTTTCTCGCAGTAAACATCCTTACCTCGGCGGGCTGCTTGAATCGCCGGGATCGCATGCCAGTGGTCAGGCGTACCGATCACCACGGCGTCAATGTCGTCACGGGCCAATAACTCGCGGAAATCATTATAGGCGGCGCACCCTTTGTACGATCCCTTGTCGGTCTGCTGGCTGTAAGCCTCGTCGACCGTTTGCCGGGCATCGTTACGACGGGTCGGCTCGATGTCGCAGACGGCCAAGACCTGTACGTCGGGCGTGCCAACGAACTTCCTTAGATGGCCTCGCGATTGAATGCCCACGCCGATGAAACCGAGCGTGATCCGCTCGCTGGCTGCCGCGCCGCGCAAGACCGCCGGAGCTAAGCTGGGGCCCAACAGGGCGAATGCCGCCGACCGAGACAATAACCGACGACGCGAAACACGTTCTGCGTGCAACATAACCGCCTGCTGAATCAAGAAGGATAGGGGCGAACGAACAACTCCCAGTTTACCTGATCTGTCACGCCGCGGAAATGTTCGTCGGTCAAACCCGACGCTACAATGATCTCCGCCACGTTATTACCGCCTCAGGAGTCGCACATGGCCTACAGCGAATCTCTTGCCGCACGGGTCCGGCAAGCCTTAAAAGGGGAACGTCACATTACGGAGAAACGAATGTTTGGCGGCGTCGGATTCCTGCTCCACGGCAATATGCTCGTGGCCATTTGGAAATCGTCATTGATCGCTCGACTGGGCGTGGCTCAGGCCGAAATGGCCAAGCAACAGCCAACGGTACGCGACTTTGATATAACCGGCCGGCCGATGAAAGGCTGGGTGATGATCGAGCCGGATGGATTGGAAAACGACGCGCAGCTTCGCGATTGGCTCGCACAGGCAGGGGAGTTCGTTGGGACGTTGCCGCCGAAATAGGCTTACTGGCGCAACGACACCAACGGCCGCGCGACTTTAATCGTCACGTCTTGCAATAGATCGATGATTGCCGGCGTGTCGGACAGTTTCGAGCGTTTCCAAGCCTCGACGATCGGCTGTGTGTAATGACTCCCGTTGCCTCGAATCACTCGGGCCACACAGCCGTTGCTCAATTCGACATACGACCCGATGGGGAAGAGCCCCACGGTATCGAGCAACGCACGGACGACGCGAACATCGAACAAGCCTCGGCCAGCATCGCGCGCGAGCGTTTCGATCGCGTAGTAAGGCAACATTCCGCGCCGATACGGACGTGTAGCCACCAAGGCTGTATATGCATCGGCCACGCTGGCGATGCGAGCCACGGGATGAATGCTCTCGACAACGCTCTGACGTGGGTAGCCGCTGCCGTCGCTCCGCTCGTGCATTTGATAGGCGACCATTTGCGCCACTTCGGAGACCGAGTCGACGTGCTTATCGATCAGATCGAACATCTTGATCGGATGGGCTTGCACGGCGGCAAACTCATCGTCCCTGAGGCGGCGATTGGAATCGACGAGGCCTGCCGGCAAGCTCAGCATACCAACATCATGCAGCAGACAGCCTTGCCCTAAAGCCATCAGCGTGGGTTCATCGAGTCCCAGCATCGCGCCGATCGCCAGCGCGATCATGGTCGCATGCCGACTGTGCCGGCTCGGATAAGGTCCCGAATACGGGTTCGCGCCCAGACACAGAAAGACATCAAAATCGGCTGAGGCTGCCGTGAGCGAGTCTTCCACCACCTCGGCCACTTGTTCGATTTCTTCACTGCCCCCCCGCAAGCAAGCGCGCATCATGCCATCGATAGCTTGAACGCATTTCTCGTTTTGGTTGGCCAGTTCGCTGGCGAAATCTAAGTTATACGGTTCGCATCCATGCACGGCGATTTTGGCCGTGTAGGGATTCTCGGCCGGAACGAACGTCGCGCTCGAGAGTGACTGAGCACGCTGATCGAGCGCCTCGCTGACCTCATTACGATAGTCGACCCAATGGCCGTCGTGAGAGGGCTGCCGTTTGGCCAACATGCCCTGCGGATGGAACGCATGAATGCGCGCCAAATCGTACTGGCTGACGGCCAGTGTCATCACGCCGCGAGCGCGCAAGGCCGCGAGCAGCGTATCCGTGACCTGAGCGCCAGCGGCTAACAACTTGAGTTGCCGCGAGTCATGCACGTCAGCCGTGAGCGACGCACCGAGAGGCAACTGAGATAGGCTGATCGTGGCGTACATCGAACGGTGCAACTTCGGCGAGGTCAGATCATGCAGGTGGGCTTGTCCCTCGCTTCTGGACAAGGGGGCGGCTTCTACTCACGGAGGCAACACTGGCAATCAACGATTAAACCGAATCGTGTTGTCGAAACCGCACAACAGGGATCGTCTTTCACCCCGAGGAGGGTACAACGACGCGAAAACTGTCGTTACACATTACCTCATCGCTACGACCGACCGAGCGAATGTCGCAATGATCGTTAAAACACATGATAAGCAAATACCGCCACGACCGGTCGTTCGATCTGTTCGAACTCGCGGTATCGCATCCGAATCGCCTCGCGCGAGCCGTTCGACTCGAAGACAATCTCCTCGTCTTCGGTGAGCGAAGCGTCGACAAGCGTCGTCAGCCCGTAGAACGAACCAAACGGCGGTACGACACCATGCTCGCAATCCGGAAACAGACGATCGAAATCGAACTCGTCGGCCAACTCGAGCGTTGCGGCATCGAGCGCGTCGAGCGCCATCTCCAAGTAGATCTGATGCGTGGCTGGTAACACGGCGACCACGAAACGGTCGTCGGCGCGGAGCAGTACGGCTTTTACCACTTGGTCGCCGCAGACATGAACAGCACGAGCCATTCGTTGAGCCGAATAGGTCGACTCGTGCGGCAAGACTTCGAATTCGACCCCTCTGAGCTTGAGCAACTCCTGAACCCGCATGGCACACCTCGCGTGGCCTGGGACGTTCGCGGCAACTCAATGGACGGGCTCGGCCTACGTTGGTCGGACCTCTTGTCACCGCAGATCATGCAGTCTGAGCCGAAACACAACCAGCGCACCGTACCAAAATAGCCTTGAGCAGATCAAGCTAATTTCGAGCCATTTAAGGAGCCAGCGACAAATACTCGATCGTCTCACCTTTACCGTAGGCACAGTCCCCTGCCGGAAAAATGGCCAGCGCATCGGTCTTGCCGAGCGCATGCAGATCGCCCGAGCCGTGCCACTCAACGGTCTGAATCAACGTACCTTCAGCGCTCTCCGTAAGCTTCGCTGGATAATAGGTCGGCCGATCGCCCCGATGCGTGAACGGTTTCTGAAGCACCGCGCGACGGCTGATCGGCACGGGCTTTCTCCAGCCCGCAAGCCGTCGCAAGGCGGGGACAACAAACAGGCGAAAACAGACATAGCTGCTCACCGGATTGCCGGGCAAGCCAAAGACGAGTCGATCACATTCCCCAACGCGCGATTGCACGCCAAACCACAGTGGCTTGCCCGGCTTGAGTTGTACCTTATGAAACACTTCACGCACGCCCAACTCATGCAACACGCCGGGGACCAGATCGAGCACGCCGGCCGAGACGCCGCCGGACAAAATGAGCACGTCATGTTCGAGTCCCTGGCGAATCTTCGCGGCGAGTTCAGCGTGCTCATCGCGGGCAACACCGAGCCCGACCGATCGATAGCCAAGTTCTGCCACGCAGGCCCGCAGCATCGGCTCGTTGCTGTTGCGAATTTTTCCGGGGCCCGGCGTCTCTGAGCAACTCACCAATTCGTTGCCGGTCGAGAGGACCGCGACTTGCGGCGCGCGAAAGATACGCGGCTGCGCGCACCCCACCTCGGCCAGCAAAGCCACCTCGCTCGGGCGAATTACCATGCCGGCCGATATCACAACATCGCCGCGACGCATGGCCGCAGCGCGACGGGTGATGTTCTGTCCGACCGTGAGCCGCTTATCGACCAAGCGAACCCAGGGGTACGTCGCATCGCCCGTGAGCAACTCGCTCCGCTCGACCATCACAATCGCCTCGGCATTACTCGGGATCACCGCGCCGGTCATGATCCGCACGGTCGTGCCAGGAGCCAAGGGGCCCGGCGGCAGGTCTCCAGCGACGACTTGTGCGACGACCGTCAATTCGGCCCTACCGTCTCGAAAATCATCCAGACGGATCGCGTAACCGTCGACAATTGATTTGTCGTGAGGAGGCGAGTCGACATCGCTCGTGATGTCTTCGGCGAGAATGGCTCCGAGCGAATCCATTAACGGGACAGCGTGCGCGGTAAGCGGTTGAGCATGACTCAACACCGCCGCGAGTGCCTCGGCAACGCTCCGCATGGGTGAGTCCTTTGCTGCGGTAGAACGTGTGATCAGCGGGCGACTTGCACGCAACGGCCGAGGGCCAAGAAGTTCTTGAGCAACTCGATACCGTTGGTCGTAAGAAAACTCTCCGGATGGAACTGTACGCCGTGCAATGGCCAGCGGCGATGCCGCACTCCCATGATCTCGCGGCCGCCGCCGGGAGCGTCGGCCCAGGCACACACTTCAAAATCGTCGCTGAGCGTGCCGGGCTTAATGACCAAGCTATGGTAGCGAGTCGCCTGCAAAGGGTTCGGCAAGTGGGTGAACACGCCGCGACCGTCGTGCGCGATCTGATCGACCTTGCCGTGCATGAGCTGCTGCGCTCGCACGATCTCGGCCCCAAAAGCATAGCCAATCGATTGATGACCAAGACACACGCCGAGCACGGGCAACTCGGGAGCGAAGCGGCGAATCACGTCGACCGAGATGCCCGCCTCGCGCGGCGTACAGGGGCCCGGCGAGACGATGATGTGCGAGGGGTGTCGTCGGGCAATCTCATCAAGCGAGATTTGATCGTTGCGATGAACCTCTAAATCCAACGACGCGTCGATCTCCCCCAGTCGCTGAACGAGGTTGTAGGTGAACGAGTCGTAGTTATCGATGAGAAGGATCATGGAGAGAGGGGCGAGGGCTGAGGGGTGATGAACAAGAGGCTAGTGCATACACCACTAGCCCCTAGCCTCTAGTCCGTTTCTTAACTCTTGCTCAGCAGCCAGGCCAGAATTCCTTTCTGCACATGCATGCGATTAGCGGCTTCGGGAATAACGGCACTGTTTGGACCATCG
>CAYLYE010000315.1:0-5357 GCA_964387325.1 uncultured Planctomycetaceae bacterium | reverse complement strand
ACTATCTGCTGACCCGCGAAGGGCGCACGATCGTCGCGGGCCGAGCGCTGACGGAGTTCGAGGCGCAAGCCGCTCGCGGCCGGCTCGCCCCCGGCTGGAACGTCAAATCGCTCGGCGACGCGCTCGCCCCGCCCCAGTTGATCGGCGAGCACGTCATTGTCGCCACCCGCAGCGCTCCCTTCAGCGGAGTTTTGATCAGTGGCGTGGGGGTTCGTT
The DNA here is from genome assembly GCA_964387325.1 of uncultured Planctomycetaceae bacterium. GTDB lineage: Bacteria > Planctomycetota > Planctomycetia > Pirellulales > PNKZ01 > CAZZBK01. The sequence continues at coordinate 5,141 of CAYLYE010000315.1, read as the reverse complement.
CGGGCAAGGTCGCTTGGTCATTCAGGGTCGCGTCCCCCGTCGCAGGCTGGACCGTCACCCAGGAAACCAACCTCCATGTCATCACCACCGATGGCAGTTGCTTTGCAATCAATCTCACCGCGCCGACGCGCACCATCGAGGCGACCGCGCAAGTCCCTTTGACTCACCCGGCACAACGCACGACGGCCCAGGTCGGCGAGCAACTCGCGCTGTGGTTCAAGGGGACCGACGTGCCGCGCGATCGACAATTGGCGCTGGTGAATCTGTCGAGCGGCAAGGTCGACTGGCCCGCTGTGAGCGACGTGATCGCGGCCGCCCCCACGCGGCTCAACACTGAGCTGCTGGTCCCGTTGCGTTGTGGACAAGTCGAGTTGATCGTGACCGCGTCCTCGACAAATTCACGGTCGCTTCCGTTTCAACCCGAGGTGGCTGCGGGGGTCGACTACCATTGGACACGCGCCGTCCCCAGTGCCGCCAATCAATTCGTGATCGCTGACGGCCGCACGCGATTGTTCACCGTGCAACTCAACCTGGGCGAGACCACGTCGTTCGCCGCGCTGCGTCAGGCGACGCTCGCCGATCCTCCGACGGCCAACCCCGTCGTGCTGGACAATCACGTGCTCGTCGTCGATCAGGCCCAACATCTCACCTCGTATAAACTGACTGATCTCACGGTCGAACGTGAGCAACGTTTGAGCGACCGACTCGCCTGGGGACCGTATGTGATGAAGATCGAGGGTAAGCACACGATCGTCGCCCAAACCGTCGGCGGCGAGGTGCTCGAACTCAACACCGCTGGCGAGGTCACAAAGTTGGCCATGTTAGATGAGGGAGAAACACTCGTCGGCGAACCACTGTTTGATCTTATTGCCACGTCCAGTGGATCGATTCTAAACTTGAAGTCCCGAGCCGAACTCAAGACCGTCGTGAATTTTGAGCAACCGCTCGACCTGGGCCCGATCGTGGTGCAAAAGCAGATCATCGCCTGTGGTCGTGATGGGTCGATACATTGGTTCAACGTCCCCAGTGAACCATGAGCCATTACGTTGTCCGACTGCTGATCGTGCTCCTCTCGTGTGCCGCGCCGCTGCTCGCGCAGACGGCTGACTCACCAACGCCCCTCTATCAACAAGAGCCGCACGACCTCATCTTGCTGAAGTCGGCAAAAGAGCCGCCGCAGAAAGTGCTGCCGCTGAAATTGCCCCTGCGGCAAATGCCCAAGAGCCCCGCGCCCAACGACAAGCTCACCGTCCGTTTCGTCGACGATCCCGCCGCCGAGTTCACGATCGCGTGGCGCAACATTCGCGAGATTCAGTTCTTCGAGCGCCGCGTGCTCGCTGAGGCCGAACAACTCGTTGAGAGCCAACAGTTCGATGAGGCGTTCGCGATCTACGAGTTCCTGCGGGCCAACTATCCGACGCTCGACACGCTCGATGCGTCACTGAATCGATTTTTGTTTGCCCAGGCGCGGTTCGACCGCGCCGCGGGACGCTACGAGGCGGCGCTCGCTTCGCTCTTCGAGCTCGAGCAGCGCAACGACAAATCTCCCGAGCTGATCGACGAGCTGGGCGGGGTCACCCAGCAGCAAGTCGAGCGGTATTTGAAAGCGGAGCAGTCGCTCGCCGCCGTGCAGCTCGTCGATCAGTTAGCGAACAAAATTCCGCAACACTCGAGTGTCAAGCAACTGCGTGATGAGTTGTCGCAGCGCGCCGCGGCCCGAGTCGAGCAGGCTCAGCAGTGCATCGCCGCGGGAGACGTTTGCTCGGCCCACGATCATGTGCTCGTCGCGCTCCGTTTGCAGCGCGACCATGTCGAGGCGTTGCGGCTCGCGGAGGAATTGAATCGCACCGCGCCGCGGGTCGTCGTGGCGGTGTCGTCACGGTCCGATCGGCAACTCGATCGTCGCGGCCTCGCCCGATTGGCCGACCCTGGCCTGCGACGGCTCGTGCGTTTGGAACAGCGCGAGCTGTCGGAGTTCGTCGCTCCCGGCACACAAGGGGGTCAGTACGCGTCTCCGTGGGGCAAGATCGACACCCTGGAACTGGGGCGCGTGGTGCAGATTCGTCTGGACGCCGGCGAGCAGCGCCCGGCCGCGTATCCGTGGGTGCGGGCGCTACGTGAGTTGGCCGACCCACGCTCGCTCGGGCCATTTGCCTCTTGGGCCGATTTATCGCCGGTGTTTCAAGTTCCCGGCCCTCACCAGCTCGACGTGACGTTGGCTCAGCCACACTTATTGCCTCAGGCGTTGCTGCGTCTGCCGTTCGAGTCGAGCGGAGTGGCCGCGAGTGACCCGGCCAGGGCGTCGATCGGCACGCCGTACGTGTTGCAACACACCGACGCGGCCGAGCAGCGCTACCAACTCAACCGTCGCTATGTCTTGGCCCAAGGCGAGCAGCCGCAGTGGATCGTCGAGCGGCCGATGCCGAGCGAGTCGGCGGCGAGTCTCGCCCTGGAGCGCCGCGAGGTGCAGGTGATTGAACGGATCGCCCCTTGGGAGGTGCCGACATGGAAGGGGCGCCCGGACTTTGTGGTCGAGCCGTATGCCGCCCCCTCGCTGCATGGCCTCGTGGCGACGGGGCGTCGCACGTTGAGCGCCAATCGTACGTTGCGACGCGCTCTGGCGTATGCCATTGAACGCAATCTGATTTTTCAACGGCAACTCATGCGCGGCAACAAGCTCGCAGGCTGCGCGCTGCTCAACGGTCCGTTTCCGACCACCGCCGCGCCGTTTGACCTGCTGGGGTATGGCTCGAACGAACGACTCAAGCCCCGGCCGTATGACCCGCAGTTGGCCAGCGTGTTGCGGGGACTCGCTGAGGGTGAGTTAAAAGCGTCGGCCGAGCGACGTGGCGAGCGCTGGCAGGGACTGGGTGAGCTGGTGCTCGCCCATCCGCCGCGCGATGTGGCGCAGCTGAGTTGCCAGTCGATCGCCGCACATTGGCGTGCCATTGATATCCCCACGCGGCTCGTTGAACTGAGCGTCGATGACACGGGGCTGCACGATGAGGCCTACGACTTTGTCTATGCCGAATGGGTCGTCACCGAGCCGCTCGTCGATGCCGCAACGCTGTTGGGTTCCGGAGGCATTGCGGCCAATAATCCCTATGTGGCGCCGGTGCTTTACGAGTTGCTCGCGGCCAGCGACTGGAATGCGGCCCGCTCGAGGCTACAACAATTGCATCAGTTGGTGTATGACGATGTGTCGTTCATCCCGCTGTGGCAACTTAGCGAGCATGGCGTGTATGACGCCTCGTTGCAGGGCGTGGGGACGCGGCCCGTCTCGCTGTATCAGCAAATTGAACATTGGCGCGTCGGCGCTCGTGCGCAGCGAGGCAAGCCGTGAATCGTGCCTTGTCGAGTCTGCTGATGGTGGTCGCGCTGGCTAGCGTGTCGGACGTAAACGCTCAGAGTGCGGCGGTCTGGGAGTACAAGCCCTACCAGGTCCGGCTGGTGCTGTTGACCGGCGCGAGCGGCGAGCTGACCACGGCTTGGCGGCGCGACGCGCTCGACCGTGTCGCACGACGTGTCGAGAGCGAGATTGGCGCGTATTGGCGCTTCGACGAGCTGCCGCTCGATCACGCCGCGCGGCAGTCGGTGTTGGCTGGACTCGACGAGTTGCACTGGGGCGACTTGCCCGCGCCGCTGCGCGAGGCGGCAGCCGACAAAGTGCTGCTGTTGGCCATCGAGCGGGACGAGCATGGCTGGCGGGTGCGCGGACGCGACGTCGATCAACGGACGCGCACCATCAGCAATCCGGTCGAGCAATCGGTCACGCAAGCGGCCCGGCTCGACGAGGCACTCTGGGAAACGCTGCTTGCGTCATTCGCACCGCTTACGATTGTCGAGCACGTCGACGCCGACAAGGTGCGGTTGCGGGTGCGCGCGGCGCTGCTACAGGAGGCCGATCATCCGCTGTTGATTCGGCCGCTCGACACCTTGCAACCGCTCGTCCGCTACGACGACCGCGAAGGTCGGCCGCGCCAAATCTCGACCGTCGATTGGACACTGCTGCAAGTCAACGAGGTGCAGGGCAACATCGCCCACGCCACGCTCTATAGCGGTTTTCAGCGACCCCTGGGGGGGCGACGCCGCGGCCGGGTCGAAACTCTGGCCTTGCGTGTGCAGGGCGCGCAACGAGCCACTCGTTTGAAGATCATCAGCCGCAGTGAGCCCCGGCGGCCGCTGGCTGGCTACGACGTGCTCGCCTACGCGCCTCCCAACAAGACCACGCGACTCGTGGGGCGTAGCGATCAACGAGGCGAAGTGCTCTTGGAGAGTGCCGATGCCGCGCTGCAGATGTTGATCGTGCAGCACGGCGAAGAACGGCTCGCGCGGGTACCCTGGTTGACGGGCCGAGCCCCGACGGCCCTGGTCGAGGTGGCCAATGACGAGGTACGGCTCGAAGTCGAGGGGCTCATGACCGGCGTGCAAGAACAGGTCGTCGATCACGTTGCGCAACGGCAACTGGCGCTGTCACGGGCTCGTCGGCGGCTGGACGATGGCGAACTCGACGGCGCGCAGGGGATTCTCGATCAGTTGCGCCGCAGCGAGTTGAGCGACCCGTTAGGGCGGCAGTTACGAGATTATCAGCAGCGGCTCAAGAGCCCCGACCCACAGGTGCAGGCGAAGTTGCAACGGCTGTTCGACGACACACAGCAGGCCGTGACGCGGTTTCTCGACCCGCGCGAGATCAACGACCTTGATCGCGAGATTAAAGCCGCCCGGCAGCGCGCGACGAAAGCGACGAGCAAGCCATGAGGTGATGTGCTCAGCACCGAGTTACCCTGTCGGGCATGAAAATGGCCGGGCCGAGCACGAGAAGGCAACGAGCGACGTTTCGCTGCCGATCTTCGGCGGAATGTGGTCCTGCGGCAACATCGTGCTGCGGTGCGCTGTGGCGTTTGGGCAACATGACGGACTCGGGCTGGGACGGTATCGGAATTGATATGTGCTTTAAGAGTAAGGAGTTACGAGCATTGGCATGACCGCCTGAGGGGATTGGCATCGGGTGTGCTTTCTAACGTCCGCACCACAACACCCAAGCCGTTGCACCCTCGGACGCAAGGATTGACCGTCATGCGAAAGTCGCTCAAGAAAAACGGACACCCGCACATCGCCGTCACCTCGAACAAGCCGCAACC
>CAYLYE010000314.1:0-5430 GCA_964387325.1 uncultured Planctomycetaceae bacterium | reverse complement strand
ACTTAAAAGCGACTGAAATCTCTCCTTCGGGCCGGCCGTTCACCGTCGCCAACGACGGAAAGCCGATCGCGGAGTTGTTTTCGTGATGGCTGCTATGGCAGTCATAATTGCCTCGTTGTCGGCGTCGGACGAAGGCGTATCGTAGTCCAAATCGAACGAGTAATCGACAACGGAACGGCACGGGTTCACGGTCGATCAAATCTCAAAATGTAGCCGACATAAGGTAATCGCACTTGGCGACGTCGCAACTTGCGGCACAACTTGTTCACACAAGATGTGTTTTACGGCGATTGTTTCGGTTATGGACGCATTGAGTTCGACGCCTCGCACGATGCATGAGGAATTACTTGCGTCGCTGTAAGGTTGATGGCAACTCGCTTCGGTCACCCTCTACCGGAGTGTTAAACCGAAGCACGCTGGGTGCGGCTAGCACGGCCGTTCCAGGAGCCAGCTCGCGTGGCAAAACACGTCGTATTTGAGTAAGCGTCCGGGAGGGGCACGCGTGCCGCCCCCGGTTTGAGGTTGAAGCGGCCTTGGGCTGGTGCGATCAGCTTTACGATTTGGTGTAGCCGCGTTTCTGCCGTCGTGCCCCGAATGGCCGCGGCCTTTTGGCGCCGCTCGTAAAGGCGCTAGTCGAGCTTGGCATCGAGATGCTGAACTACCCATTGGTCGGGCGTTGCACTCAAATGTCCGCTGAGCGATTAATCAGTGAGCGTCAAGGAACCGATCCTTGCTGAAGGCCAACATGTTATCTAGATCCAGGAGCCTTTGAGGACGACGAACTTGACGGTGCTGGGGACACTCTTGTGGTTCGTGCCGCCGTTGTAGCCGTTGGCGTAGACGGTGTCGAAGTTCGAGACCTGAATGTGGGCGCCGTTGGCGTAGTTCATGTCGGCTGTGCTGCCCGTAGCGCTGAAGTTGTCGTTCCCGGCACTGTCAACCAACGTGGCAATGTCGAGTCCGAGCGAACTGCTCAGGTTGGCGAAGACCTGATCGAACGAGAAGACATCGAGCAGAGCCTTGGCGCCGGCCACGTTGTAGGTGTTCAGACTGACCTCGGTAGCACTGCCGTTGAGGGTGTCGCCGTACTTCGAGCCATCAAGGTAGGCGGTGTCGTTCCCCTGGCTGGCATAGGCAAAGACCTGCAAGAAGCCGACGGCATTGTTGTTAAAGCCGGTGCCGTAGAGCGTGCTCATGAACGGGTTGCCGGAGAACACGTCGCTGCCAGTCGAGTCGTACATGTAGGCCTTGTCAGTGCCGCCGTTGGAATAACCATAGACCTGAGCGAAGCCGCCGGCCTGATTATAGAAGTTCGTGCCGCTCAACAGGCTGTAGGTGGGCAAGGCGTAGAACGAGTCGTTACCCGGCGAGTCGTAGAGCAGCGCGGTGTCGGTGCCGCCGTTGGAACTGCTGGCATAGTTGTAGCGGAAGCCGATCGTCTCGTTGATGTAGCCGGTATGGGCCATGATGCTGTAGCTGCTCAGGCCGTAGAACGTGTCATTGCTGGTCGAGTCGTAGAAATAGGCCGTGTCGGTCCCGCCTGCGTTGCTAAAGGCATACGTAGTGATAAAGCCAATCGTCTCGACGAACACACCGCTGGGGTAGTTCATCACGCTGTAGCCGCTCAGGGCCGAGTACGCGTCGTTGCCGGTAGAGTCATAGAACTGGGCATTGTCGGTGCCCCCCGTGCCGTCAAAGGCATAGGTTGCACCGAAGCCGACCGACTCGACGAAGTAGCCGGAGGATTGTTCGATGCAGTAGCCCGCGAGCCCGAGGAAGGTATCGTCGCCGATGGTGTCGTAGATGCTGGCCGTGTCTTCAGCCTGGCCGAAGGCGTAGGCCGTGCGGAACGGATTGAGGGTCGAGACATTGATGCTTGGGCCCGTCCAGGTGACATTGCCACCTTTGAGTGTGGCCGAATCCATGACTCCAGGGGCGCTGTAGATGCTGAAGGTGTCGGTACCGCCGCCACCCGTGAACTTGATGTTGGTCGCCCCGCCGAAGACCGCCTGCGGAATCAGGATGTTGTTCAAGTAGGCTCGGTAACCGGTCGCGGAATCGAAGATGAACTGGATGTAGTCGTTGCCGCTGGTGCCCGTGAATGTGGCGGTGTTGCCGCTCATCGTCACCGGAGTTTGGACCGTGATGTTGATCATGTCGACCACCGTGAGCGAGCCACCTGAGCCGGTATTGCCCAGGTCATTGGTCGTAATCTGAATACTGGCCGGGCCACCGTAGTTGGTTGTCGGCTTGAAGCTCAAGCCGTTAAGCGCGGCGTTCAGAGCGGTGAGCGAACCGGTTGCGACGACCGTGCCGGTCCCATTGCCGCTGATGCTCCCCAACGCAACCGTGTTGGGCAAGGTGACTGTGCCGTTGGTGACATTGAGCGTGACGGTTTCGTTGGCGCTGCCGGCATCGCTGTCGCTGATCGAGATCAGGTTGCTGTTCGCGGCATTGAAGGTCAGCGTTTGGTTGAGGAACACGGTCTGCGCGCCGGGCACGGTATTGGTCGGGGCCGCATTGGCCGCGCCGACACTAACGATGAACGTGGTCGAGGCGGATTGCCCCTTGTAGGTGCCGGTGATCGTGATGTTGGCCTTGCCTGTTGCGCCGGTGGCATACGACAGATCGAGCGTCGTACCGTTGAGCAGCGTCGAGTTGAACAGGATAGGATTCGTGTTGGCCGTAATCACATAGCTGATCGTGCCGGGCGAGAAGTATTGCGACAGATCGATAATCGTGTCCGGGGCGTTGACGTTTTCAACCACATTGGGGATGGCGGTGACCGTGGGGGCAACGGCATTGCTAAACCGGGCCAGGGCAAAATCATACGAGGTGTTGACCACCTGCGCCATGCCGGCCACGTAGACGTTGCTGTTCGTGTCAGCGGCAATGGCGTAGCCGACATCATTGCCGTTGAGCACCGGAGTCGAGGTTTGGCCCGTGACATGGAACGTCGCGTCGAGCGTGCCGTTCATAAAGTAGCGGGAAATGGTGAAATCTCCCGCGCCGGTGATGCCGGAGCCGGCGACCAAGATGCGATTGTTGCTAATGACGACGTCGTTGGCCTGATCGAAACCGCCAAAGTCGGTGATGGTCTTGCCTTGCGTGCCGAAACCGGTGTCGAGTATGCCGTTGGCATTGAGCCGGGTCAGCAGATAATCAGAATTATTGCCGGTCAGAGTGTACCCTGCACCAACAATTTTGCCGTCGCTTTGTAGGGTCACCCCTTCGATATGATCTTGCAGGTTGTTCAGCACGGTCGAACCGCTCGTGCCGAAACTAGTGTCGAGCGTGCCATTGACATTGAAGCGCGCGAAGAGGGCGTCCTCTTGTTGTTGAACCGGTGCGCCGACCGTGACTTGATAGCCGCCGATGACGATCTTGCCATCGCTCTGGATCACCACATCCTTGGCCATGTCGCTCATGGTCGAAAAGGCCTTGATGACCTTGCCGCCGCTGCCAAACGTGGTGTCAAGCGCGCCATTGGTGCTTAATCGAATCAGAGCCGTGTCGTAGCCACCGGTAACACTGGTCGTAGAGGCCATCGCCCCTGCCAGAATCAGCTTGCCATCGGATTGCCGCCCGATGCCATAGGAATAGTCGTCCAACTGACCGATCGGGAAGGTTGCGGTGCCGCCGTTGCCAAAGGTCGTATCGAGCGAACCGTTGGTGTTGTACCGCGCGACAGCGAAATCGTTGTTGACCTTGTTCGCAAAGCCAACCACGACAATTTTTCCGTCGGGCTGCACGAGCACGTCGGTCGCCGTGGCCGAAGCCCCGACACCAAATGAGGTAGTGATCTTGCCGCTGTTGCCAAAGCTGGTGTCGAGCGTGCCGTTCAGATTGTAACGCGATACACCGAAGACATAACGCCCGTTAAGCGAGTCGAGCACGCTGCCGACGACGACCGGCTTGCCATCAGCCTGGACAGCCACGCCATAGGCGCGATCGTCCGACGGGTTCAAGAAGTCGGTCGTTACCTTGCCACCTGTGCCGAAGCCGGCATCCAGATCGCCCGGGTCGCCCGACACGCCAATCGTGAGCGAGTCGGTATCCGTGAGCGGATTGGGGCCCGTGTTGCCCAGGTCGTTCGTGAGCAGCGTGAGGGTCACATTGCCCACGAAGTTCGCATTGGGCATGAACACCAGGCCATCAAGCGCGTGATTCAAATTGGCAAGCGTGCCGGAAAGGATAATCGACCCTGAGCTATTGCCCGAGACGGTCGCCAACCCGGCGACGGAACCGAGCGTCAGTTTGCCGCTGCTGACCGTGAGGGTCATCTTCTCGACGCCGCCATTGGCGTCAACGTCGCTGGCCGAGACCGGTGTGCCGGCGAGGTTCGAGAACGTGTAGGTCGTGTTCTTGTAAATGTTGATCGGCAAATTCGGCAGCGCGTTGACCGGTGCATGCCCCACGGGAGCGATGTTGATGACGAACGTCTGCGGGGCCGAGGTGTCGATGCCGCCGTTGGCTGTGCCACCGTTGTCGTGCAAGGTGGAGCTGACCGTAGCACTGCCGAACTGATTGGTTGCCGGCGTGAAGGTGAGCGTGCCGGTGCTGTCGACGCTCGGCTGTGCGCTGAACAGCCCGGTATTGTTATTCGACACGGGCGTGAACGACAACGTTTGCGTGCTTTCATCGCTTGGGCCAGCCTTGATGTTCGTTGCCCAACCGCCGAAGGTATGAGCACCGGAGTTCTCGTTGACGGTGAGATCCGTACCCTTGGTGAATTTGGGAGCGTCGTTGACCGGAGTCACGTTGATGATAAATGATTGAGCGGCCGAGGTGTCGACGCCGCCGTTGGCTGTGCCGCCATTGTCCTGCAACAGCACACTGACCGTTGCCGCGCCGTTGGCGTCTTGAGCGGTCGTGTACGTGAGTTGGCCCGTGCTGTCGATCGCCGGCTGCACGCTGAATAAGCCGCTATTGCTGTTGCTAACGATGAAAATGAGCGATTGGTTGGACTCGTCGCTTGGTCCGGTCGAGAGACTCGTGGCGATGCCGTTAACCGTCTGTGCTCCCGCGTCTTCGAGGATCGTCGGCGCGCTGCCGATCGTAAAGATTGGTACGTCATTGACGTTGGCGATATTGAAGCTAACGGTGGCGGTGGCAGTTTTGAAATTGTTGGCTAGGTCGGCAACGTAGCGTTGGGCGTAGATGTTAGTCCAGTTTCCATCTTGGCCAGTGCTCATCCAGGCGATGACAACATCTCCGGCAGTATTGATCGCCACGCTCGGTCTATCTTGGGTGCCTGTGGTATACGTATTGACCTGCAAATCGCTTCCCAGCGCAACCCCCAGCGCATCGTAACGCTGGGCGTAGATCCCCAAACCGCTGCCATCCTGATCATTGCTCTGCCAAGCGATGATAAAATCCCCGGCCGCGTTGACCGCCACGCTCGGGCTTTTCTGGTTGTTGGTAGTAAAC
>CAYLYE010000313.1:0-5432 GCA_964387325.1 uncultured Planctomycetaceae bacterium | reverse complement strand
AGTTGGCCGCAATCATCAAGTACCTTTAAGAACGCAATCCATTAAAAGAAAAAGCCTTGCGATTACTCGCAAGGCTTTGTTCTATGGAGGCGGCGGGAATCGAACCCGCGTCCCGAAACATTTCAGTGGGGGCTTCTACACGCGTAGACGATTCATTTCTTCCTTCGCCCGAAGTGGCCCCAGTCGTCAGGGTCCTCCTCAGGCTAGCCAGGAACGTGTTTAACCTCGACCGTGCCCAGCCGTGAATCGAGGCGGTTCGGAATTAGCGACTGACTTTTGGTCCTCTCCGACAAAAGACCTCAGTCAGGGTAGCCTAATTAGGCTGCCAAAGCGTAGCTATCTTCAGCAGATAACTGTCTTGGTCGGCTTTTTGCGTGGCCTGCTGACCAACCACGGCGTGCCACCCACACCTCAACCTGCCCGGTCGAATCCAGTTCGCCCCCGAACATGCCAAGGCTGGCAGTCTGTTAACTTCTGTTCGAGATTATAGTCGACCTTCTCGCTAAAGGTAATCCAGTGGGAACGGGTTTTTAATTGAAATTGTTTTGCAAGATACTGCAGGAAAAGCATTTGCGGCAGATCGTTTCCGCTTTGGAAGAAACAGGACTTGGACGGTTCAGACCGCCGCTGTCACCACCATCTCGACATAATAACCGCGCGCCAAGCCGGCCTGGACACAGGCTCGCACGGGAGGACAGCCCAGTGCGACCCAGGCGTCCCAAAGTTCGTTGAGTACTGGCGCATTGCTAAGGTCGGCCAGATAGATCAACACTTGGATCAACTTCGCCCGCTCGCTGCCAATACTGGCCAGCGTCTGATCGATTTGCGCGAGCACTTGAGCAATCTGACCTCGAGCATCGAGCGACGAATCGGCTGCCACTTCGACGAAGTGAGCCGTCGCACCATGAATCACGACATCCGACCAGCGCTGGGTTACACCCATGCGACGCAACTCACTCATCATGCACCTCTACTTCAGTTATTCAATGGGTGATGTTTGACGCAGGACCTGCTCACGTAGCTTCGTGAGATCGATCGCTTCATCTGTTTGAGGAAAAGGATACTCGAGCAGCCACCACGCTTCGGTGAACGATGCACGCTGGCCAGGGGCAAGTCGTTCGCGAGGGCCGATCGGTTCTAGTTCGATTCGCGGCCCCTCAGGATACCAGACGCTGAGCGTGAGTCCCGCAGCCTCGTTGTAAACGCGATCCGGGAATGTGGCAAAGCGTTTCACGAATAGCGTATGGTTCGGTAATAGATAGGCGAGCCAACCGGCGTAGGAATCGAACCCGAGCTTGGGTTTCCGCGGCGGGGCGAGGATTTCGAGAAACCCGTCGCGTTCGCGGATTTTCTCATCGGTGTTTTTGACGTTGATGATCGAGCCCTCTTCGTACATAGCGTACTTGCTTGGGAAGCGGCTGAGGTGATCGCCGAGCGGAATCAGGCAGATACCGCCGCCCGGAGAAAATGATCGCCCCCAGTGACATACTTCGCGTGTGTCGGGGCCGAGATTGACAAGCGTCTGCCGACAATCGAGCCGCAATGGCAATGACTGAGTTGCGGTCGATGGATTAACGAGTTCAAAGTCGCGCACAACTTGCATCTGCACGCCCGGCTCGACCGGGCTGGTCAATCGTGCCGAGCATGGACCGGTGATCTCGCTGCGCCACGCGCCCGACCAGATCGTCGGATGTGGCGCGACGGTCAATTCAGGGCCATAATCGAATCGACCGGCGGACGCAGGGCCTTTTGTGTCAGGTTGCCAGTCTTTCTCGCGTTCGTCCAAATACAATGCCTGCCGCGCGTCGATCGAGAACTCCAGCACGCGACCTCCGGCTTGAGGGCAGAGAACGACGCGGGCCTTGCCATGCCGCAACTCAATGGCTTCGGTGTAATTGTAATAGCGGATCGCCTTTGCGTGCGGTTCGGTAGGCGATTGAGCGGGCGAACGGGTCGCGCACAGAGCACTTAAAAGCACGCCGAGAATCACGGTCGATCGAATCATGGAACAGGCTCCTGCGTGTGGCGTGTCGAAGGTTCATGCCAAGGGACACGATTGAAGTATGCGCAGTGAATGGGCCTAGGCGAGCATCGCGAAGCCGGGTTCGATCGGGCTTCCGCTGGTCGCCCTGGTTCATTAACCACGCAGTCGTCAATAAGGTATGCGGGATCGTAGGTGCGGTAAAGTGTCGAGCCATGAGGCCGTATCGAGTCTCGGAGCCAAGCGTGATACAATCGTCGAGAGAACTTTTTCAGTTCAAATTGAGATCTTCAGTATGTCATCGCGTGAATCCGTGTCTGGACCTTCCGCAAATCCGCCAGGAGACGTGGCGGTCAAACTGCGACCGGTAAGCTATCGGGTCAGTGATGGCTTTCTACCTCTGCTCCAGCAACTCGGCGTGACGGTGCTGGTATCGACCTATCAGTCGGGGCACGTTGTCGCGATCGGTCAACACAACGGGCAACTCGATGTCGCGCTGCAGGGCTTCGAGCACGCAATGGGCATGGCGTTGTCGAGCGACACACTGGCTGTGGGAACGCGTAACCAGATTTGGTTCTTGCAGAGCGTACCGGATTTAGCGCCGCAAATTGAGCCCCACGGACGGTACAAGGGCTGCTTTGTTGCCCGCCGGTCCCACTTCACCGGGCAAATCGATTGTCACGAGATTCATTGGATTAACGGCCAGTTATGGGTCGTCAATACCTTGTTCTCGTGCCTGAGCACGCTCGACGAGCGATACCATTTCGTACCCGAATGGAAGCCTCACTTCATCAGTTCGCTGGCGGCCGAAGATCGGTGCCATCTCAATGGTCTGGCTGTTGTCGATGGACGACCGAAGTATGTGACGGTGATGGCGCAGACCGACACGGGCGAAGGCTGGCGACCGACCAAAGTCACCGATGGCAGCGTGCTCGAGGTGCCGACGGGTGAGCGGATTGTGACGGGCCTGGCGATGCCTCACTCGCCCAGATGGTACGATGGTCGATTATGGGTATTAAACAGCGGCTGTGGACAACTGGGAACCGTCGATGTTCAACAAGGTCGTTTCGAGGCGGTGGAGAGCGTGCCCGGTTACACGCGAGGGCTAGCGTTTGCCGGCCCATTCGCGTTCGTGGGCTTGTCAAAGATTCGCGAGTCGGCCGTGTTTGGCGGTCTGCCGATCGGTGCGCGACGCGACGAGTTGCGCTGTGGTATTGCGATTGTCGACTTGCGCAACGGCCGTGCGGTGGCGTGGTTTCAATTTACCGAGGGGGTCGATGAAGTGTTCGACGTGCAAATCGTGCCACGAGCGCCGCTCATTCGCGTCTCGGGCCCTCATCATAGCGAGGATGGCCAGAACGCCTTGTGGGTTGTGCCCCCACTGCGTTCATGACATAACGTGGATCGTGCGCTGCGATCTACTTGTTACCGCTGGAATCATCTTGGGAGTTTGGTTCGTATGAAACGTTTGACGGCCGGCCCGCTCTATTACGAGTTCAGTCGACATAACGAGCCCCGGCTCCGCATCAGCTCGGGAGAAACGATCCTGGTCGAGGCGGAAGACGCTTTCAGCGGTCAGGTCCGCACGAACGATGACCGTCGCGACAAGGTCAAGCAACCCAAGGGCAATCCCCAGACCGGGCCCATCTGGGTCGAAGGGGCCGAGCCCGGCGACTCACTCGCCGTGACCATTCACGATATTCAACCCACGATTGGGCAATGTGCCACGCGCACCGGCGAGGCACGCATGCTGGCCGAGTGGTTGGGGAGCGACTGTCCGCACGGGACCCATGTTTGTCCGATCCGCGATGGCCTGATCCACTGGAGCGACACGGTGCAGATACCGTATCGCCCGATGCTCGGCTGTATCGGCACCGCGCCCGACTGGGGCGTGCCGTCGACCATTCCGGCCGGCCCACACGGCGGCAACATGGATATCGTCGAGGTTCGTCCGCTCAGCACGGTCTATTTGCCGGTCTATGTTACCGGAGGTTATTTGTATTTGGGTGACGCGCATGCCGCGATGGGGCAAGGCGAGCTGTCGGCCAGCGGCTTGGAAATGCCCAGCGTGTCGACGATCACCGTCAAGCTTGATAAGGGACGAATAATTGCTTGGCCGCGCATTGAAACACCCGACGAAATTATGGTCGTCGTCAGTGGCTGTCCGATGGAGCGATCGTTTGCGTTAGCGAGTGCTCAACTGGCATTGTGGATGGAAGCCGATTACGGCTGGGATCGCTGGCGGGCCTTTGATCTGCTCACGCACGTGGCCGGTTCGTCGGTCGGTTACTTCGCGATCGGAACCGTGGCCGTAAAGATCGAAAAGAAGTATTTGAGCGGAAAATAAGCGTCGCTCGGCGAGCACGACGCGGACTGTCAGATCGCTCGGACTTCATCACGGCCAAGAAAGAGCAGTCGTGCCGAGATGCGTGCGTTGGGCAAAGTGGTCCACTGTGCGACCGCATAGCGGTAGGCTTCGAGTTGGGGGCGATAATGGGCCACGGCCGCGTCCACGGCTGCCGCGTCCGCGAGCCGATCGGTCTTGTAGTCGATCA
This sequence comes from uncultured Planctomycetaceae bacterium, assembly GCA_964387325.1. Lineage (GTDB taxonomy): Bacteria > Planctomycetota > Planctomycetia > Pirellulales > PNKZ01 > CAZZBK01. The sequence continues at coordinate 896 of CAYLYE010000313.1, read as the reverse complement.
CATCGGCAGCCACGATCTGGTCACCTTGATACACCAAGACCAAACGATCGATCGTGCCGTGCAGCAGCGCGGCCTCACGTCGCACGACGAACGGTCGTTCACGCAGGACCTCAAGTCTCAAGGGGGCTTTAAGCAACGAGTCGGTCACGTCTGGGGACCAGACGTGTGACTTGGTGGGGTCGTATCCACTACGTGAAAGAATCGTACGCACGGTGTTCTGCTGTACCAGTTCGTGGAACCGTTGGCAGGCTTCGATCATTTCGCGTTCGCTGGCTTGCAGTTTACGCAGTGCCGCGGTTAACACACTTTCCGCGGGCGAGCCGTCGTCCAGCCAGCCAAGGTGTTCAAAGAGCGCATGGATGAGCGAGCCAAAACGCTCGCCGTGAGTCGACTCGCGACGGAGTCTTTGTGTCAACGAGACAGTCGGTCCGCCGGCCAGACCGGAAGGCGTTTGACGCTCCCAACCTCGCGACTGACGTGGTGGCGCGAGTCGCACATCGAGCGTTTCGGGTTCGCTATTCGCGTTTGCCTCGACTGCGGGTGGGGCCTTGGCATGCCGGTGCCAATCGCTCTGACCGGCCTCGTAGAGCACCGTGCCTCCAAGGGCGATCTGGTTCAAGGCAAGTCCGCCTCGCACGAGTCCCGCAAAGGTCGCAGGATACTGAAGCTTGATTTCACCGCTCTTACTGGGCTTCGTTGGAGCGACGATCAGGTGTAACGCATAGATGGCGCGAGTCAGGGCTACGTACAAAACACAGAGCGATTCGTTCACGAACTGCTGTGGCCATTGATCGAACAAGGCCCGAAACTCGCTGGGCAGCAAGGTTTGTTCGTTCTCACTAACGTAACGACAGACACGCTCGACCGAGCCATCGACCGCGCTGCGACCGACAACC
>CAYLYE010000312.1:1772-5466 GCA_964387325.1 uncultured Planctomycetaceae bacterium | reverse complement strand
ATGAGTACTACGCAGCTCAACCCTGCTAGCGTTCATTGAGTTTTCTACAGAGCCCGGACAATGCATTTGAAGCAAAATAAAACTCCTAGAATGTCGACCAAGTCGGTTGAAATTAGCGAGCCAGACGGTAAGGATGGAGAAGAGCACCTGCCAATACGGGCAGGCGTCTGGCTGCAATTGAGGTTGCCATGAATCAACCACACGTTGACTTTCCTCGAATGGTGCGTGCTGCGCTGAGTGGCGATCAGGGGGCCGCTATGTCCCTCATGGAGCAATTTGGGCCTCTAGTTATTGCCATTATCCGGAGACGGTTAGCGCGAGAGCTTCGAAGTCAATTTGACTCGGTTGATTTCGCACAGGCTGTGTGGGCGTCCATGTTTCTGATGCCATCTTTGGCGGACGAAGAGTTGTCGGTCGACGCATTTACCCGCAAGCTGGTTAGCGTTGCGAGTAACAAAGTGACGGACGAGTATCGGAAGAGACTAGGAACAAAAAAATACGATCTCCGACGCGAAATCGGACGTGTTGGGAGCAGTGAAAATGAAGTAGAAGTTCCCACAAAAGATCCAAGCCCCAGCGAAGTGGTTATTGCTCGTGAATATTGGGAACGATTGGTATTGCGAGCCAGTTCAACGAGTCGCGCAATCCTTCAGCTTCGCTTGGAAGGTTTCAAGCAGCATGAAATTGCTGATAGATTGGGAATAAGTGAACGCACCGTGCGGCGCGCGCTGACAGAATGTCTCGAAAGGCAGTCTGAGCGATGAATTCAGCCGAAAACATCATGGATGGTATCGCAGCAAGTCGCGATTCTCTAGATTTTGATGCAGTCGTCGCTCAATATGTCGAGCTTTGGGAGGGCGGCGTGTCAATGCCCGCCACCGAGTGGCTGACCGAAAATTCAGTTCTTTGGGGGCACCGTGTGGTGGTGCTGGATGTTGCCCTCGAAGAATATTGCCGGCGACGTCATGCCGGAACGCCGATCGATCGCGAGGCTTTTTGCCAAGGATTTCGTCATTATGCCGCCGACGTAGCGGCGATGGTGGAAATTGAAGATGCCATCGAAGGAGAAGCACGGCGTTGCGACTCAAATCCGGTACCTATTATTGGAGAGCGTTTTTACAACTTTGAAATTCTTGAACATTTAGGCGGTGGAGGGCTAGCACAGGTCTATTTGGCGAAGGAGCCAGAAGAATCAGGACATCGGTTCTGTGTGCTGAAAGTGTCGCAGCATGTGACGCGAGAGGCTTCGATTCTTGGGCGGCTCGAGCATCCACGGATTGCTGAGTTTCGCGCGGTACAAATTGCGACACGCACGAATCAGTATGTTTTGTCGATGCCTTATCGCGGACGAATGACGTTGCTGGACGTGATTCGGCTTAAGTCTAAGCAGCCCGACGCGGATGGTGAGGCGATCCTGCAATATGCTCGAAAGTCCGCCTTTCTTCCAATCCGTGATTTGGAGCGAGATCGACCTTGGCCTCGCAAGAACGATTACTTTTCTGCCGTCGTGATGTTACTTCGTCAGACAGCGGAAGCACTTGAGCACGCACACCGGAACAACGTGGTTCATGGCGACATCAAGCCAGCCAATATCTTAATCTCATTCTCTGGTCATGTTTTACTGATCGATTTTAATTTGGCATTTGATGGCGTTGCCGCACTTTACCGACTAGGTGGAACCCCCGCTTATGTTGCTCCAGAGATGGTGACGTTGATCGACCAATATCATGCGATCGATCAAGTTCGTCCCACCGCGGCTGCCGACATTTATTCATGGGGAGTTGTTGCCTGGGAATTACTGACCGGTGAGCTTTCGGCCGGTTCAATCTGCAATTCGCGACGCCCTAATTTGTCGCAACTCAATCGAGTGCATCAGGAACGGCAGAGAAAATTCAAAATACCAGCACTGCTTGAACGCGGCGTTGATTCCAACTTGGCTCAACTGATTATGCGGTGCCTTGCGGTCGCGCCAGATGAAAGGCCGCGCGCCTCCGAGCTTGTTACACAATTGTACGGTTGGAATACAGGTCGGCGGCGACTGTGGCGCTGGGTATGGAATCGTCGCCAACGGATCATGCCTCTGGGTGGCATTGCTGCGATCATAATAATAGGTGTTATGGGATGGTTAATCACTCAACCGCCACGTACGATTCAAGAACTGGTTGCCGGCCGTGACGCTTTATTGGCTGGCGATCTTGAAAACGCGTCTTTACACGTCAGTCATTTACTTAAGGACTCACCGCCATCGATTGACGTGAAGATATTGCAAGCCCAAATCATGGCGACTCAAGGGAGCTATCTTGCTGCAGCAGGCACTTATGAACCCTTGCAACATTCAGTGCCACGAGCATCCCGTCCGCAAATCTATGCAAGACATGGCTATTGTCGTGCGATGTTAAATGACTACGAGACGGCAGTGAAGCTCCTTCGCCAAGCAATCTCCAGTGGTTTGGATGAGGATTGGGTGATTCACGATCTGGGAGTGGTACTTGTGCGCCAGCGACAATTTGCTGAAGCGTTCGAAACTCTCACCCAAGCAATCAATGCCAATCCCGATAACGCATTGAGTTACCTTTGTCGAGCAGACAGTACCGCATATGACACTGGCTTCGTCAGTTCGGACAAGTTGCAGGCAGCTCGCAAGGATATTGATAAATCGATTGAATTGGGTGGTCCTCATGCCGACCACTTCTTGATCCAGGCTATTCTGTGGGATCGTGATCCAGACGAAACTTCCCGTCAGCGACAAGTAAAAGAGAGTCTTTTGCAAGCGAATGAACTCGGCCTGGAGACTACTTCGCCTGTTTTTCAACGCTTAGCCAAGAAATATAGCTTCGCATTGCCCCCCCTGTCAGGTCCCGACTCCCATCCGCGATACACGCCCAAGCAGCGGTTCATTTCTCCGCCAATATTTCATTAGATTGTTTGGCCGGTTTCCTGAGCAGTTCTCGATTTCTCTGAATAGCGGTGAATGACGAAGTCAGTTTACTGCTTTTTAGCGTGAATTATACACGCTTGTCATGTGCGTTCATGGTCGTCCCGCGGCCTTGATCGTCACTTGCTGAATTGAGGACTCTGGAATGTGCGCGCTGTTACGTCGCCAGCTCTCTTGGTTATTTAAGCGGATCCGTCGCAAGCCATATCCCAAGCGGCGTTGGCTTGAATCGCTTGAAAATCGACTCTGTGTGACGTCTCCGATGTTTGTTGATTGGTCAGTTGAGTCGTTTGGCGATGAATGCGCGGTGATCTCAGGGTATATCTGCGATGAAAATCCAGAAATGGCATCTGTAGCATTCAGCGGGGCTGCCAGTGGAAATGCCAGTGTTGACTCAAGCGGGCATTTTCAATTTGTGTCAACTGCCTCGTTGGGTGCAGTCTTTGCTCAGATCAGCAACAGTGAAGGATTAACCTCTAGTATCGAGTCAAAGGCGATTGTTAATGACTCGCCGACTTTGGAGTTCACCACCACTCCAACTGGCAATGGACGAGAAATTCAGATCAGTGGGCATGTGATCGATGATTTTTTCTCGGGGATGGTTGTCAATTTTTCGGGTGTCGCTGATGTTGTCGTGGAAGTTGATGAACAAGGAGGGTTTTCTCTAAATACGGAAGCTTCGGGGCTGGGAAATGTAACGGGGGCGGTGACCGATGCCTGGGGGCAGGTTGGCACAGCCAATGCCACGCTGAGCGTGGC
>CAYLYE010000312.1:0-1672 GCA_964387325.1 uncultured Planctomycetaceae bacterium | reverse complement strand
ATGGTTCAGCGTTGGGGACGGTCTATGCCACGGTGACCGATGCCTGGGGGCAGGTGGGCACAGCCAATGCCACGCTGAGCGTGGCAGCCCCGACGGTGACCTTGAGCACGACCGCCGATAACGCGAGCACGCAGGTGGGCTTGGCGGGGACCGCGACGGCCGGGCTGGGGGTGAGCTTCAGCGGCGTGGTGAATGGGAGTACCACAAGCGACAGCGGCGGCAACTACAACACGACGCTCAATGGTTCAGCGTTGGGGACGGTCTATGCCACGGTGACCGATGCCTGGGGGCAGGTTGGCACAGCCAATGCCACGCTGAGCGTGGCAGCCCCGACGGTGACCTTGAGCACGACCGCCGATAACGCGAGCACGCAGGTGGGCTTGGCGGGGACCGCGACGGCCGGGCTGGGGGTGAGCTTCAGCGGCGTGGTGAATGGGAGTACCACAAGCGACAGCGGCGGCAACTACAACACGACGCTCAATGGTTCAGCGTTGGGGACGGTCTATGCCACGGTGACCGATGCCTGGGGGCAGGTGGGCACAGCCAATGCCACGCTGAGCGTGGCAGCCCCGACGGTGACCTTGACTGCATCTCTACTTAATCAGGGCAATCAAGTGAGTCTTTTCGGAACCGTGTCGGCGGGCCTAAGCGTCAGTTTCGACGGCGTGGTCAGTGGTATCGCCACGGGTGATAGTAGCGGCAACTACAACTCCACAATGACGGCTTCTGGATTGGGTGTCGTCACAGCCACGGTGATGGATGCCTGGGGAACAAGTAATACCACATGTGGCATTATTGAAAGCAATGCACCTAACATTGCTTCTGTCACTCTGACATACGATGGCGATAGATTGCTGTTAGATGGGATTGTACAAGACGAAGATTCATCATCTTGTGTTGTTCACTACGAAGATTACGCAACTGGCTCAACAACTGTCGAGGCCCAAGGAGGATTCTTCGTCATATTACCTGTGGGCTCGATCGGCACTCAAGTGATCACCTTTACAGCAGTAGATGCATGGGGGCTCGCATCTGCTCCATATTCCGTCTATTTCGCAATCTAGTGTTATCCTAATGCATATGTCATAAGTACTTGCAATATGCTGCAGCGTTAAGCAGGGATATTATTATCATGATGAAACTGACTCAGTCGTTTTCTTACGCTGTACAAGCAATGATACAACTTGCTCAATCTCCTCCCATGGTCGCGGTGCCGTGCAGCCGTCTTGCTGCAACCGGAAAGATGCCAGAGAGATTCTTGCTGCATGTGTTGCGCAGTTTGGTCGTTCACCGAATTCTAGAGAGTTCTAGAGGGGTTGACGGAGGGTATTGGTTAAGTCGTAGTCCGTCGGAAATCTCGATACTCGAAGTAATTGAAGCGGTTGAGGGGCCGATGGGGGATATGGTAAGCAATGGTGGAATACCAGGTGATGCTCGCAGTAAGTTAGCAATGGCACTTAGCGAAGTTGCGTCAGTTGCACGAGAGCAATTGGCAGAGATAAAGATTTCTCAGATTGCAAGTGAGTAATGTGATATCTTGTCAAGTAAATGAATACCGAGTTGAACTTGCGCCATTCGGGGAATGCTGGTGATCTTCACGTTTATGAACGCGGAACGTGAGGTGGACCCCGATGGTTGGACAGATTTCGGGGGTCAATAAGGGTAGGGTTGT
>CAYLYE010000311.1:0-5472 GCA_964387325.1 uncultured Planctomycetaceae bacterium | reverse complement strand
CAAGGTCATCAGCGGCTGGCGATGGGGGGCACGCTGCTCGTCTCGACCGACAATCGCGCCGATCGCTGGCTGGCAGACGAAATGCACAAGTTGTTTGCCTCGGTACGCCGCTACGACGCGCCGCAAGGCGCGGCCTATGTGGCGATCAAGACCGCGCCGCTCAAGAAGGAAAAGAATTTTTCCTGCGAGTTTGTGTTTCGCGATGGCGAGCATTTGATCCGCGCCTTCACCCGCCCGGGAGTGTTTGCCCATCGGCGAATCGATCCCGGCGCGCGACATTTGCTTGCCGCGGTGCAGCTACGCCCCGGGGCTCGGGTGATCGACATCGGCTGCGGCTCCGGTACCGCGTCGCTGGCCGTCGCGATGCGCGAGCCGAGCGTGACCGTGCATGCCGTCGACAGCAATGCCCGGGCGATCGAATGTACGACGCGCGGGGCAGCACTCAACGGCATCACGAATATCACGACCGAGTTGAATGCGTTCGGGCCGTATGTCGGCAGCGGCGAGTATGACGTGGCGCTGGCCAATCCGCCGTACTATGCGTCGTTTCGGATCGCCGAGCATTTTTTGCTCGCGGCCCGCGAGTCCTTGCGACCGGGTGGCATGATCTGGGTTGTGACCAAATCGCCCAACTGGTTTGCCGATCGCATGAGCGATTGGTACGACGACGTGATCGTCTATCACGCCAAGACGTATTACGTGGCGCAAGGACAACGTCCGCGCCGCTAATTGCGAGCGCAAACTGAATGTCACGCCACAACTCGGCATCTCGATCGCCGAGAGATCGGCGGCAGAGCCGCCGGCTTGGGGCTGAGCGGCGATCCCCTACACGTCGCAGAGCCGGACGGCCTGTTGCAGGCCGGCGAGCGGATCGCGCGTCGGGATAAACTCCTGCCCAACATAACCTTGATAGCCAATGTCGAGCAGCTTGCGCATGATGGGCGGGTACTGAATCTCTTGGTTCTCGTCCAACTCACAGCGGCCCGGGTTACCGGCCGTGTGAATGTGACCGATCACGTCTTTGCACTGTTCGATACGGCGGATCACATCGCCGTTCATGATCTGCACGTGATAAATGTCGAACAGCACTTTCATCCGTGGCGAGCCCACGGCCCGAGCGATATTGCAGACGTAGTCGATATCGTCACCTTGGTAGCCGGGGTGCCCTTTCATCGGATGCGAGTCATCGCGTGAGTTGAGGTGCTCGATGCAGACGTTCACTTTGTGTTTTTCAGCGAGCGGCATGAGCTTCTTCAAACCGGCGACGCAGTTCTTGAACCCCTCGTCGGCGCTGATCTCGCCACTCTTGGGATCCTCGGCTTTGCGCCATTTGTAACCGGTGAAGGCGATCACGGCGGGAATGCCGGCCGCGCCGCACTCTTCGATCCGCTTCGAGGTGGCCGCGAGCACCTCGTCATGATAGTCGAGGTTATTGAGCCCGCGCATGAACGGCGGTCCGCTCACGCCATTGCCGGCGATGGCGCAGGTCAGGCCATGCTTCTTGATCGTGTCCCAATGCTCGGGCCCCACCAACTCGATGCTCTTGCAACCGAGTTGGGTGGCGACCTGGCAGGTCTTTTCCATGTCCCATTTCTCGCCCATCAGATTGAAGCACCAGAAGACCAGCGACTGCTTGATGCGCCCCTTGAGCGGGCTGGCATCGGCGGCGAGGACCTGTGAGCCCGGCTGGGTCAGCGCGACGGCGGTTCCCGCGAGCGTCGCGTGTTGCAAGAGCGCTCGGCGGCTGTAGCGGGCGTGGGTCGATTCGTGCGGCATGGGACGGTTTCTCGTGATGGGGCAAAACTTGATTCAGAACCGCGCGACGTGGGCGCGAAGGGTATCTAGCCGAGCAATTATCATACCCCGGAGCCGCGCGGCGAGCGACCCTTTACCACCGCGACACAAGCGAGCGGAGGGGGGTGAGCTGAATCGTCCCTATTTAGCCCCTGGTCGATAGCCGCGCGGCGGCGTACGCCGGGGGAGCACCGTGCGTGCGATCGTGAATGACACTTTGATGCGGTAGCCCACCGGCGTACACGACGAAGCGTCGCTATCGACCGGCGGCTAAAGGGGGACGGATGAAGGCAGGAGGAGTGCTCACACTGCTAGCGGCTAAATATGCGCCAAAAACTGGAGAGGCTGTGCCGATTATGCCGATAAGGCTGGCGTTGCGGCGACCGCGGGTCGGCCGCGAGGTCCCTCGTCTCATCAACTTCGGTGTTCCGCCGTGGCGCTGCGTTGGATCCGCCTACTGTCGCTGGGATGGCTGCTGCTGGGAGGCTGTGTGTTTCTGCCCGAAACCAGCCGTCGGCCGCAGGTGCATAACCCTTTCCCGCAATTGCATCGGGTGGCCGTGGCGCCGTTTTTTAACCTGAGCACAGAGCCGAGTGTCGATGGTCGGCAGTTTGCGCTGGCCTATTACAACGAACTGCAAAGCACGCCGGGTTTCGAGGTCGTGCCGGTCGGGGTTGTCGAACAGCAGATGAAAGCGCACGGCCTGACACTCAATGGGCCCGATCAGGCGCGCAAGCTGGCGCAGCTATTACAAGTCGATGCCGTCATTGTCGGCGCGGTGACCGATTTTACTCCGTACTACCCGCCGCGCTGTGCGCTGCAAGTCGAGTGGTACACGGCCAACCCGGGCTTCCATCCCATTCCGGCCGGTTACGGATTGCCGTGGGGCACGCCCGAGGAAGAGCACATTCCTCCCGCGTTGATTTTTGAAGCTCAACTAGCACTGGCGCGTGAGCAGCTCAAAACGCAGGAGCCGAGCTACACGCCGCTCGATGCCAGCGTCCCCGAAGCGGACAACTCGCAGCCGATGCCAACGCAATCGAAAGACGAAAAAAATAAAACGCAGCTTGCGAGCGCCGAGGAATCGACGCCCGAACCGGCCGAGACAATCGTTACAGGCGTCAAAAGCGGCGCGGCGGGTTTGCCGCCGGATTGGCCCAATCCGAGCGGATTGACCCCGCCCCAGCCGCGACCGCAACGTCCAGCGTTGCAAGAGTCGCGGTCGCCCGTGTTGAGCCACACGCGAACTTTTAACGGTCATGATGCGGATGTCACCGAAGCGCTGAGAACCTATGCCTATTATCGCGATGATGCGAGGTTCGGTGGCTGGCAGTCGTACTTGCAGCGCAGCGATGACTTCATCCGATTTTGCTGTCACATGCACATAGCCGAGATGCTGACGGCGCGCGGTGGAGCTGGTGAAACACGAGTCGTGTGGCGCTGGCCAACTGGCCGATAAATACACCTAGCCGCAGGCCCGAACGCAACGGAGTCGCGTTCACGTTAGGGGGGGCTTCGCGGAACGATCAACGTTCGGTTCCGTAGCTGAGGAGTAAGCAGGATCGTGACTCAGGATATCAACGTACTGGCACTGGTGAAGGGTACCGAACGCTATGTCTTTTTGTACGACGATTCGAGCCAGGCCGAGGCGCTGCGCACGCTCGGTCGCTTTGCCAGCAATCCGGAGCTGAGCTTCTCCTGGTACGATGCAGCCGTGCTGAGCCAGAAGATTCGCCAGGAATCGGCCGTCAAGAACCAATCGGGCCAGCGTCGCTTTACGCTGCCCTTGCCCACCGATCAGGACAATGCGTAAGTCGATTGCGCGATTTCTGCAGTACCTGCAAGTCGAGCGCAATGCGTCGCCGTTGACGATCAAGAGCTATCGCGAAGACCTGCTTTCGTTGGCAGCGTATTTCGACGAAGCCTACGGTGGCGAGTGCCCGGCGCCCGGCGCACTTACGACGCTCGACTTGCGCGGCTACATGACCGCACTACACGAGGCCGAGTACTCGAAGGCGTCGATCGCCCGACGACTCGCATCGCTGCGGAGCTTTTTCAAGTTCGGACAGCGTGAAGGCTGGGCGAAACAGAACCCGGCCAAGCCGCTCCGCAGTCCGCGTAAGACCCGCGCGCTGCCTCACTTTCTCACGACCGACGAATTGCAGCGACTGCTCGAGACGCCTCCGGCCCATGAGACGCCCGGGCTGCGCGATCGGGCGATCCTCGAGACGCTGTACTCGGCTGGTCTGCGCGTGAGCGAGTTAGTGGGGCTCAACGACAGCGACCTCGACCTCGCCAGTGGTATTGTGTTGGTGCGCGGCAAAGGACGGCGCGAGCGATTGGCCCCGATCGGTTCGTTCGCCGCAAAGGCGATCGGACATTGGATGCGAGTCCGCAAGGTGGCTGCCAAACTGGCGACCAACCCGCATCGCCCCTTGTTCGTGAACAAGTTCGGTTCTCGGCTCACGACGCGCAGCGTGGCCCGATTGCTTGACAAGCACATCACGCAGGCCGGCCTCGATCAGCGGACCTCACCTCATACGTTGCGACACAGCTTTGCCACGCATTTGCTGGACCGCGGGGCCGACATCCGCAGCGTGCAAGAACTGCTGGGACACAAGAGCCTGCTCACCACGCAAATCTATACGCACGTGAGCACCGCCAACTTGCGGGCCGTGTATGAGAAAGCGCATCCGCGCGCGCGTTGAGCACAACACAAAATCGAGTGCTACCGCGGGCGATTATTGACTCACCGGCTCAGAGCAGCTTGGGGCGTCGACCCAGTCGTCGCCGTTGAGGTCGTCGCAGGAAGATGCTCGATCGTTGCCGCAATCCTCGCCGGAAGACTCGCTCGGCCGCAGATCGATACGCCGCGGGATGTAATAGCGGGCGATCCATTCCTGCTCGGCGTCGGACCAAAATTGCGTGCCGTCGCAATTCGGGCAGCCTGCATCGTGCCAGCGTTGATAGGCCATGCGGCGAACCACTTCGCGAACGATCTCCAACTCATCGGGAGGAATATCCAGTGTTTCAAGATTTACAACCATTCGCGATGATCTCCTTCCTCAGAGCCCGCTGCTTGATGAGTTCCAACGAGCGGCACAAATGCAAAACGGCCCAAGTCGGTCGTCGTCCACGTGTCACCCCGCTTCGTTAAGCGTAGCATTTGCTGCCGCCGCGAGGGCCCGACCGGGATAACTATTCGGCCATTGTCGGCTAATTGTTCCTGATATGCCAATGGTATCGACTCGGCGGCCGCTGTAACCACTATTGCATCAAATGGAGCGTATTCTGGCAAGCCGAGAGTGCCGTCCGCAGTCACCACGCTGATGTGCTGGTAACCCAGGTCTTGCAATCGACGTCGGGCCAATTCAGCCAGTTCGGGCAATCGTTCAACGCTCCAGACATGCTCGACCAACCGCGACAAAATGGCCGCCCCATAACCCGATCCGGTGCCGATCTCCAGTACCCGATCGCTCGGCTTGAGTTGCGCTGATTGCGCCATGAACGCGACCGTAAAGGGCTGTGAAATGGTCTGCCCCAGTCCGATGGGGAGGGCCGTGTCATCGTAGGCCCGCTCGATCGAGCTCGATTCGACGAACCGTTCGCGGGGTACTTCGCGCATTGCGGCCAGCACCCGAGGATCGTCGATCCCGCGGCGCAGCAGATCTTGCTCAA
>CAYLYE010000310.1:0-5633 GCA_964387325.1 uncultured Planctomycetaceae bacterium | reverse complement strand
GAAGGGATGCGATGCGCGCGACGCGAGTCAGGCGTGGTGCGGTTCGCTGCTGCGCGAATGATGAATGCTGAATGCGGAATGATGAATGGGGGAAGGCACGCTGACGCGACAGCGCTCCGTTTTCATCCCTCATCCCTCATCCTTCATCCCTTTCTTCCAATTTGCTCTGACATCTCACATCCTCTAAGATCGGCGCAGCTACAAAAGTCCCGTTCGTGCCCCTTGCGGAGTTGTGCGCCATGTTCGTCCGAGCGATGCTGAGCGGTTCGTTGGTCCTGATCGTGGGTTCGCTCCTGGCAGCGGAGCCGACGATCGATACGCGCCGCGGTGACGCCCTGTTGGTCGAGTATTTTAAGAACCGGACTCAGGCGATTGCCGACACGAGCCTCACGAATATCAAGTCGCTCGAGGATTGGACCCTACGGCGGGCCGAATATCATCGGCAGCTACGCGAGATGCTCGGTCTCGATCCGCTGCCCGAGCGCACGCCGCTCGAAGCCCAGATCACCGGTCGTGTCGAACACGACGAGTTCACGGTCGAGAATGTACACTTTCAATCCCGGCCGCGATTGTATGTGACCGGCAACTTGTACATCCCGAAGAACTTGAAAGCCAAAGCGCCCGCGGTGCTCTATGTTTGTGGTCATGCCCAGGTGAAGAAAGATGGCGTGGCTTACGGTGGCAAGACCCACTATCAGCATCACGCGGGCTGGTTTGCCCGACACGGCTATGTCTGCCTCGTGATCGACACGCTGCAACTCGGCGAGATCGAGGGCATTCATCACGGCACGCATCGTTACGGCATGTGGTGGTGGCTATCTCGGGGCTACACCCCGACCGGCGTCGAGGCTTGGAACTGCATCCGCGCGCTCGATTACCTGCAATCGCGCAGCGAGGTCGATCCCGAGCGGCTCGGCGTGACCGGCCGGAGCGGTGGTGGTTCGTACAGTTGGTGGATCGCGTCGGTCGACGATCGGATCAAGGCGGCGGTGCCCGTGGCGGGCATTGTCGATCTGCAAAATCACGTGGTCGACGGTGTCGTCGATGGGCATTGCGATTGCATGTACATGCTCAACACGTATCGTTGGGACTATCCGCAGGTCGCGGCGATGGTCGCACCTCGCTCGCTGCTGATCACGAACACGGACAAGGATCCGATCTTTCCGTTGGAAGGGGTCGAACGACTGCATCAAAAGGTGCGCGGCATCTATCGACTGCACGATGCGAATAAGCAGCTTGGCTTGCAGATCAGCGAAGGTCCGCACTGGGACGTGGCCGAGTTGCAGGTGGCCGCCTTCCGCTGGTTCAATCGCTTTCTGAAGAAAGAGGATCCGCCGATCGAACACGCGGCCCGCAAGCTGTTCGAGCCCGAGCTGCTCAAGGTGTTTAAGCAATTACCGACCGATCAGTTGAACACCACGATCCACGAGACGTTCGTGCCGCAGGCCGAGCCCAAGCTCCCGGCGAGTGCGAGTGACTGGCAACAGCAGCGCGACGGCTGGCTCGCGGCACTGCGTGAGAAGTCGTTCCGCGCCTGGCCGGCAGACGGCGGCGCGTTGAATGTTCGGCCTGTCTGGAGTGTGGAGAAGGACGGCATGCGGCTCGCCGCATACGACTTCACCAGTCAGCCGACGATCGACTTGCGACTGTACATGCTGCGACGCGCCAATCAGGAGCGCGACGATCTGCTGGTGCTCAACGTGCTCGACGACACTGGCTGGCGCGAGTTGCTCGCCACGTTGCGGGGTGGTTTTGCCGAGCAATTCAAGGACGAATTGGCTGTTGAACCCGACGCGAAAGCGTATGAACAGACGCGCAAGATGTTTCAATCGTTCAAGTGGGGCATGGCCTACGTCGCGCCGCGCGGCGTCGGTCCGACGGCCTTCGACCCCAGCGAGAAAAAGCAGGTGCAGCTGCGCCGCCGCTTCATGCTGTTGGGCGAAACGCTCGACGGCATGCAGGTGTACGACGCTCGTCGGGCGATTCAGTCGCTACGGACGCTCGACGCGGCGCGTGACGTGCCGCTATGGCTACAAGGCCAACGCCAGGCAGCGGGGACCGCGCTGTATGCGTCGCTATTCGAACCCAACATCAAGCGGCTCGATCTGTGGCATCTGCCGACCTCGCACCGCGATGGGCCTTGTTACCTGAATGTGCTGCGGTACCTCGACCTGCCGCAAGCTGTGGCCCTGGCGGCTGAGCGATCGCAGGTCCGCATGTATCTCTCCGACAAGAGCGGCTGGGATTACGCGACCGACACGGCCACGAAGCTCGGCTGGGACGCCAAGCAGATCCAGATTCGCGCCTTACCCAAGGCCGACAAGTAATGGCAAATCGCTACTTCGTCGGGGCGACCGCGGCGACGGGCTTCACACCGGTCGTCGTCAGGCTCTGCCCCGCGCCGGTCTTGGTATCTGTCACACTGATCTGCCCTGTGGCGGCTCCGTGCAGCGCAACGGCCTTCTTGCCATCGGAGGTTCGCAGTTCAAAGTTGGGGTCGTTGTCGAGCGCCAACATCGCGCGGGCGTTCCCTTGCATGTCGTACAGGCCGAATCGAGGCTTGCCCGTGTTTGTCACACGCAACTCAATCTGCGGCTTGCCATCGCCATTGTAGGTGAGCAATTGCCCCTCGCCGGTCTTGCTCAGCCCGATGAGTTGCAAAGGCTTCAGCTTTTCATCGTAGAACGATAGCGCGGCGAGCCCTTGACTATCGACGGCCAAACGGGCGCGAAGCAGTCCTTTGCTGTCGGTGAGCGAGATTTGCGAAGCGTTGATAACCCCGCCGGAGGAACCGCCGCTTTTGAGTACCGCGACCCCCGCACCGGCCAGACCGGCCAAGGCGCCGAACACACCAAGCATGACATACAGCCAGCGTTCCTTCTCCAGTTGCTCGATTCGCTTCTGCAAGTCCATGAGGTTCGTCTTTCGAGAGCCAAGGAAAAAAGATGAGCCGGACGTCAACGCTCGCCCCATTCTGAACGAGCGTTGCGGACGTGTCCAGCGGAGCGGAAGAGATCGGCCCAAATCACCTTAATTAAGAGGATTTAGCCTTGGACTTTGCCGGCGCCTTGGCTTTGCCTGACTGCTCGACCGCGTCGCGCCACCAACCCGGCCCCTCGGCCTCGATCTGCGTGTTCAGTTCGATCAACCGCTGCTTCATGGCGGCGAACTTCGCCGGCTCCGACTCGCTCAGATCGTGTCGCTCGTGCAAGTCAGTCCGCAGATTATACAGCTCGAAAGCATCGAGCTTGGCGTTGGCAAGAATCTTCCAGTCCCCCTCACGCATCGCCATCTTCATCGGGCTAGGCATGAAATGATAACGCCAGTACATGGGAACTTTGCGATCGATCGGCTGCTCGCTGAACACCGGGACAAGGCTCGTACCGTCGATCGTTCGATCCATCGGCGGCTTGACGCCCGTGACCGTACAGATCGTCGTGAACCAGTCAGAGCCGATCACCGGTTGATCGCAACGCGAGCCGGGCTGAATGTGCCCGGGCCAGCGGACGATGCCCGGCACCCGATGCCCTCCTTCGTACATATCGCGCTTGCGGCCGCGCAGTCCGCCGGTCGAGCCGCGGAACCGTTTGCTGACGCCATCTCCCTCGGGTCCGTTGTCACTGGTAAAAATCACCAGCGTATTGTCCGTCAGTTTCAGCTCATCGAGCGCGCCGAGCAGCGTGCCGCAGGCATGATCGAGTTGCGTGACGTTGCCGTGATGCTGCCGCACGTCGGGGTCTGGCAAATCGTTGTACGGCTCCATGAATCGCGATTCCGACTCGATGGGCGCGTGCGGCTCATGGGTCCAGACCGTGATAAAAAACGGTTTCTGCGGATTGCGTTGCTGTTTGAGCCAAGTGACCGCCTCCGAGACGACCAAGCCCGACGAGTTGCCCTCCATCATGCCCGTCGGCTTGCCGTTGCGAACAAAGTTGGTCGGGTTCAGATGATTCGGAGCGGCGTTGTTCTGTGTGGCCAGCCACCAGTTATATCCATGATCGTTGGGCTGAGGCTGCTCGGGTTTGTTGAACTGTCCGTTGAGATGCCACTTGCCCGCATGACAGGTGTCGTAACCGGCTTGATTGAGCAGCGTGGCCAGCGCGATCTCGCTGCGCCGCAAGTGCAACGGGCTCCCGTCGGGGATCCAGGTAAAGACTCCGTTGCGAAACGGTGTCCGGCCGGTCTGGATCGCACTCCGCGACGGCGAGCAGACGCTACCGGCACTGTGGCAATCGGTGAATCGCATGCCCTGCTTGGCGAGCTGATCGAGATGCGGAGTCTTGATGAGCGGATGACCATAGCACCCCAGATCGCCGTAGCCCAAGTCGTCGGCAAGTATGAGTATAATATTTGGTCTACATCGTGTATCCTCTAAATTATCGGCAAATACGTGGCATATTCCGAGCTGAAGGTTAGCTGCTACAATGATGAGTGTAGTAATTAAGTGTAGTAATCGGCCTAGTAAAAAACGGGGGTGTGGTAACACGGTTACGTCTTGCTGAATCGGCATGGTGGCCTCTCTACACAACATCACGGCTGAAAACACAACACTCCACCGCACGCATATGCGTGGCGTGAACGACTGTAATATCTCCGGCCCCTGGGGGCGGGTCAACTTTTTCACGGAATCAACGGATGGGACGGCCTCGCAAACAACGACGAAATTCGCACGGTTCGGCTTGGCATTGGAAGCAGACCGATTGCTGGTACTACACTCTGCCAGGGACAAAACAGCGCATCGCCTTATTCGATGAAAACGGTGAACGCATTCGCGGCCGTGAGAATCGCGCGGTCGCCGAGCATGCATTGGCGCGCGCCAAGCTAGCGGGGGAAGCGAATGGCTCAGCACCCTTCGCCGAGCAGGATTGGATCGTGGCTCGGGTCTGTTCCGAATACATCCAGTACTGTGAACGGGGCTTGGCCTCCGGCAACATGAGCCGTGGCCATCGGGATGGTGCGGTATCCTTCTTGAATGACCTGTGTCAGTTCTGTGGTGCGTTACGTGTCGCGGAACTCAAGAAGAGTCATATTCAGTCATGGATCGAAGGACACGCCAGTTGGCGTTCGGCGGCCACGCACCGCAGCGTGATTGCCATCGTACAGGCAGCCTTCAATCGAGCCGAGGAAATGTTTGATGTTGCTAACCCCATCAAAAGCTTAAAACGCCCGGCGTCTCAGCCTCGACTGCAATCGTTTTCACCGGACGACGAACAGGCGCTTTACGAAGCGACCGAAGCGTGCTTTCGTAATTTCTTGTTCGCGGCGATTCATACCGGACTGCGACCGTATTGCGAACTTGCCAAACTGACCGCCGATCACGTTGAGGTAACGGATCGTGGGATGACGTGGCGTGTCTATTCGTCCAAGACGAAAAAGACCCGCAAGATTCCGGTACACCAAGCGGTCGCGAAGCTGGTCCGTCAGTTAATGACGTCGGCTCCTAAGGGTTCAGGCAAGCCGTTGTTCCGTAATACGCGCGACGAGCCGTGGAAACGGATGACAGGCGTCGTCCGGTTTTTGACGCTGAAGAACAAGCTTGGCTGGGACCTCGATCCGGTGAAGAGCAAGTACTCGAGCTACACCTGTCGCCATACGTTCGTACATCGCATGCTCTCGGGATACTGGAACGGTGG
>CAYLYE010000309.1:0-5665 GCA_964387325.1 uncultured Planctomycetaceae bacterium | reverse complement strand
CTGGCAGACGCCGGTGCCGGCTGGTCCCTCCGGGTGCAGGTGGCGAAGGGCCGCGTGTACTGGACAGGGCCGACGACGAGGAGCCGCAGGACTGGGGCGGGGGAGTGCCCGTCCTCCCCTGGGACGGGGTGCGCGTGCTGGGCCGGCCCCTCGTCTGAACGCTGAAGCCGCTCGCGCTCGCTGGTCAAGGCGGCGTAGGGCGAGTGCTAGCATGGTTATCTCCGCCGTAGAACACAATCAATGGGTGCCATGCCCTCGTAGCCATGCTTCCTGATACATCCCATGCTCACGCAGACGTGAGCATGGCACCCACGGATTTGTTTTCATATTTGAGCTGGAGTAAAGACAACATTGCGGGTGCCATGCCCACGTCCGCGTGGGCATGAGAGTTCCCAGAGAAGCATGGCCACGCGAACGTGGTCATGGCACCCTTGACCCTGTAGAGAGCACGGATAACACGATGCGGCAAGACTGATCTTGCCTAAACAACCCCCGACGCGCCACACTCATTTCGATTCACATTCATTTGCCCCGCGGCTCAAAGCCTGGGCATCGACCCATAGACACCGGGAGCTCACGGATGACCCCACTCACAACGAACTTGCCCAAGTCGGCCCCCTGCGGCGAATGCTTGCAGGATATTTTTCAACGCAACGCTCACCGGACGGTCATCATCGATGCACGCAACGGCGACGAAGTGACCTACGGTCGACTGTGGAACGACAGCCTAGCGGTGGCCTCGTACCTGCAATCGTTGGGGGTGAAAAAGGGGGACCCCGTCGTCTTCTCGTTGGAGAATTGCGTCGAGCTGGCGACCTTGTACTTCGCCTGCTTGCAGATCGGCGCGCGAGTCGTGCCCGTGAACCCCTCGTATCATCCGCACGACTACGCGGCCATTGTCGAAGGCATTAGCGCGCGGTTCTTTTTCACCAGCCCGGCCATTCGCACGCGGCTGGTCGATGTGCTCGGCCCGCGACCCCAGTTGCAGGTGCTCTGCCTTCAGCCGACGGTCGAAAAGCTCAAGGCGGACCAAGCCACGCTGGTGAATGTCGATCTGGCGCAGGTCATCGCCCAGCACGAACCGTGCGGCAGCACGCTCGCCGACGCCACCGACAACGATATCGCGTTCACGATGTTCACCTCGGGCAGCACCGGAGTCCCCAAGGGGATTAACATGCGGCTCGGCGGACTCGTCGGCAACGGCAAGCTCTTCTGCGAACACATGAACATCGACAGCGAGAGCCGCTTCTACGATGTGCTCGCCATGACCTACCTCGGCGGGCTTTACAATCTGATGCTGATTCCGATTCTTGCCGAAGGCTCGCTCGTGCTCGACAGCGTGTTCGGTCCGACGAATGTGTTCGGCTTTTGGGAGCAGGTGCGGCAGTACGAGATCAACACGCTCTGGTTTAGTCCCACGATGCTCTCGATGCTGATGATGCTCGAGGATGACGAGGACCTCTCGTTCTTACGCAGCCAAGTACGACTGGGGCTGGTCGGCATGGCGCCGCTGCCGGTCGACTTGAAAAAGCGTTTTGAGAGCCGCTATGGCTTCCGACTGTTCGAGAATTATGGCCTGTCGGAGACGACGTTTCTGTGTACCGATCATCCGTCGCTGGCGAACAAACCCGGCTCGGTCGGCAAGCCGCTCGAAGGCGTCAGCGTGCGGATTCTCGACAACGATCTGCGACCGTTGCCCGCCGGACGAGAAGGTCAGATTGGCACACAGACGCCGTACCTCATGGCCGGTTACGAAAAAGAGGGTGATATCGCCGCGTCGCTCGCCAAGAGTAACGGATATTTTTTGACCGGCGACCTCGGCTACTTCGACGCCGACGGCGAACTGTTCGTCACCGGACGCATCAAGGACCTGATCATCCGCGGCGGCGTGAACATTAGCCCCAAGGTGATCGAGAACGCGGTCTACCGACTCGACACGGTACAAGAGGCGGCCGTGGTTGGCGTACCGCACCCGATGTATGGCGAAGAGGTGGCGCTCGTCGTCAAACTGCACGACGCCTTCCGGCAGCAAGTCACGGTCAAAGACCTGCAAGGGTTCTGCGACGCGAACATCGCCCACTTCATGCGTCCGAAGTTCATCTTTATCATTGATGAGATACCCAAGGGGGCGACGGGAAAAATCCAAAAGAACATCATCAAGCGGATGCTGATCGAAAAGCTCGATCCGCTCAACGGTTAGGCACCACCACGCTCTTGCAAACAGGCACACGCTTCCGATGAGTATTGCATTCAAAGTACAAGGCGGCACGCTCGTGCGTGACTTTCCGCGGCTCGACACCGAACTGATCGCGTCGTTCCGCGGCATCCCCACGAGCATCCTGAGCGACTGCCTGGATCGCATGAACGTGATGAGCAGCGCGTTGCGACCACTCTTGAGCGGCAAGTCGTTCGTCGGCTCGGCCTTCACGGTCGAGGAGATCGAGGCCGGTAACCTGATGAGCCACTTGGCGCTCAAGTACGTGCAGAGCGGCGATGTGCTCGTGATCGACGGCAAAGGGGTCACGAGTCGCGCCGGTTGGGGTGGCCTGCAAACGTTTGCCGCCTCGCGCAAGGGGGTCGCCGCCGTGATCATCGACGGCGCGATCCGCGACGCCGACGACATACCCCGTTACGGCGTGAGCGTGTACTGCCGCGGCGTGTCGCCCGCCGGCCCGCATAAAGGCTGGGGTGGCCGCGTGAACCTGCCCATCTCGTGTGGCGGCATGCTCGTGAGCCCCGGCGATCTGATTGTCGGCGACGGTGACGGTGTCGTCGTCGTGCCGTTCGATCGTGCCGAGCGAACGCTGATTCAAGCCCAGCAAAAAATGGCCACCGAGGCCGAGTGGTTCCGGCAGGTCGAGCAAGGCATCGACACGGCCGACTTCTTGGGCTTCGATGAGACCGCCAAGAAATTTGGCATCGAGATCATCTAGAGAGAAGGAGTTTGTACGCTCATGGCGGATCAACTGTATTGGAATCCCAGCACGCTCGTGTTACCGCTGGGGGGTGGCATCTTCCGGCTGTTCCAGGCCTACGACCGTCGCAACGTGCTCGTCAACGCCGCCGCATTGACGTGGATCGACACGCTCATCGGCGGTTGCGATGCCGCCGCGGCGCAGCAGCGCTTCGAGCAGTCGGACCCGCCCATCGCGCTGGCCGACGCGACCGCGTTTTCGCTCTGGGACCATGCCTACTCGAACTCCGATTTCTTCGATCGCACGGTGACCGCGGCCGATGTGCAACCTCAGTGTTGGAAAGATGCCCGCGATGTGTTGTGCGACGCGCGGATCGTGCTGACCGACTGGCCGCCACCGACCGACTACGACAAGCGCCACTACGGCGATCGCTTCCGCGGCTCGTTCTACGAGCAGATCGCGACCGAGTCGCTGTTCAATCGCACGACGCCCACGTCGTGGTGGACCGATCAGAAATTCACGGCCGACCGCTTCGCCATTCGCGACACGCCTTATCAGTTCATCGAAGAGCGCTTCCTCACCTCCTATTTTCAGGAGCACTTCGCGGGCAAGTCGGTGCTTGAGATTGGCTGCGGGACGGGCTATTTCACGGCCAAGATCGCCGAGCACGCCGAGCGCGCCGTCGGCATCGATTACAATCAG
Source organism: uncultured Planctomycetaceae bacterium (assembly GCA_964387325.1). Taxonomy (GTDB): domain Bacteria; phylum Planctomycetota; class Planctomycetia; order Pirellulales; family PNKZ01; genus CAZZBK01. Next base: position 2,048 of record CAYLYE010000309.1, on the reverse strand, counting down.
GAATACCTCGACGTTGCCGCGCGTAACTGGACACGCGAGCAATATCCGAATCTGGAATTTCAGCACGGCGACATCATCGACCTGTCGCGCAGCTCGTCGAGCTTTGCGCGTGAGGCGTTCGACTATGTCGTGCTCATCGACACATTCCTGTTCCTGTTCGACACGAAGTATCAAGGCGCGTTGTACGAACATCGCGAGGCGATCATGAGCAACCTTCGCAAGCTCGTGAAGCCGGGCGGGCTGTTGCTCGTCATGGACCCGCATCCGCTGTGGCTCACGCCCTGGATCGGAGGACCCACGAACCCGGTGGGCATACTGACCGAGTACCGCGACCGGCGGCTCAAGGTGATCCCCACACTCGAAGAGATGACCGGCTTTTTGTGCGACAACGGCGTGCGACTCAAGCGCGTCATTGAACCGCGGATCGACGAGCAATACGCCAGCATCGACCCACAGGCGCACACCTTCATGAACAATATCCCGCAATGGTGGTTCATGGAGATCGAGGCGCATCCGGCATTCGCCGCACAGGTCGAGTTTGAACGGACAACCGCGGCGGACGTTCGCGAGAAGGTGCGCGCAACCGCCTCCGGGGCGAAACGGGCCGGCTACGAACACGTGACCCCATCGGCCTAGTCGACCGCACCGCGGTTGGCTTTTATACGACATGACATTCTTCTCTAGTAACTTGCGAGTAACCGAACCATGACCCCACCGACGACCGCTCCCATCGCCAACGATGCCCACGCGCAGGCCATCCACGCGCAGATCGAATCGATCGCGCGACAGGTGTTTCAACAGGCCGACCTCGTGCTGCAAGACGACATGACGGCCGACGATGTCGAGCGTTGGGACTCGCTCTCGCACATCAGCTTCATTGTCGAGGTCGAGAAAGGGCTGGGCGTGAAGTTCAAGAACGCCGAGATCGCCCGGCTCCAGTGCATCGGCGACTTGAAGCGACTCGTGCTCAAGTACAAACCAGCAGCCGCCTGAGGCGTGCATAGGGATGGACCGTATTGAAAGCGTTCAATCGTCTACTCGATCTCGCCATCGAGTAGACGAACCACAGAGCCACCGAGGGCACAGAGAGTAAGATGAGAGGCTAGAGGCTAATAAAGACAGGCTGAGGAGCCGAGGGGCGGGGGAGTGGAGGAGGTGCGCTGTCGCGAGAGCATTGTTCTCCTCCACTCCTCAGCCCCTGCACTCCACCATTCGTCTCTAGCATCTTCTTTGTTTGTTCTCGGTGGCTCTGTGGTTCATTTCCTCGGTCTGTGATTGTGATGTCGAGCAGGCAAGCCACTCCCGCTGAGTTAATTGTCCAACGATCCATCTTCGAGTGAGGATTTACCGCCCGTGGGTGATGGTTTTCGGTTGAGCAGCCACCAGTTGCTCGACCTCAACTCGTTCCATTTTGTGCTCTTGTCAGCCTGCGCAGTGCTCGCTCTGCGCACGTTTCGCGCCGGTCCGCTGCGGACCGTGAGCCTGGCGGCATTTAACCTGTACTTTCTCGCCTGGTTCATCGCCGGTTGGGTGCCGCTGCTCGTCACCGTAGGGCTGATCGTCGGCTCGTACGTGATCGGCAAGGCGGGCCTACTCCGCGAGCGGCTGAACGATTGGGTCCCCACGATCTGCGTGCTGCTGTTGTGGGCCTTTCTGTTTTTGGTCAAAGATCCCGACCTGCTGCCGTGGATCAATCCGTTTCATCGCTATCCGATCGTGTTGTTCGGCATCTCGTATATCGTGTTCCGCTGCATCCAGTTTGTGATGGATGGCGAGATCTTCGAGGAAGCCGATCTGCCGACGTTCTTTAACTACGTGCTGTTTTTTCCGACATTGATGGCCGGCCCGATCGAGCGTTACGAGCGGTTCGAGCAATTTCATCGTGGGCAAGACTGCCACTACGATGAGCCGCCGCTGCCGTCATTGCATCGGATCGTGACCGGGTTTCTGAAAAAGTTCGTCTTGGCCGACAACCTCGCGGCCTTCGCGCTGTCAGCCAAGGGGACCGAAGAGAGTTGGCCCGTCCCGATGCTCTGGCTCGGGCTGCT
>CAYLYE010000308.1:0-5682 GCA_964387325.1 uncultured Planctomycetaceae bacterium | reverse complement strand
AAACCAGAGCCTCGATCACAGGTCAACATCGGTCGGCATGTCGGTTGCCCCCTTGGCGGCACAGAGCTCACAAGCGAGTGAGTATCTGACTCAGCCATTTAATGCACCGCGTGGATGACTATCGATGACCGCCACACTCACGACCGAGCTCGACACCGCGACGCTGGACGTAGCATCGAGCGTTACGAACGATGTTGACCGAGCCCACACGGGTTCGCCTCCTCCGGCTGGCTATCCTTTCATCGAACGTCGTCAGCGGCCACGGTTCGTCGAGCCGCTAGCGGCCGACACTTCGATCGAACGTGAAGGGAACCTGCAACTGGCGTATCGCGCACTGAAACGGAGCCTCGATATCGCAGGCTCGCTGGCGCTGATCGTGGCCTTTTCGCCGATCTTGTTGACGACCTGGCTGGTGCTGATGGTGACCACGCGCGGACGGCCGATCTTTGCTCAAGAGCGGGTCGGGTTGTGCGGCCGAAGTTTTACGATGTACAAGTTTCGCACGATGCGGCTCGATGCAGAGCGGGTGCGGCATTTGGTACAGAACGAGAAAGATGGCCCGGTGTTCAAAAATCGCCGCGACCCACGCATCACGCGGCTGGGGCGCATCCTCCGCTCGACCAGCATCGACGAATTGCCCCAGTTGTTCAACATCCTACTGGGCGATATGGCACTCGTAGGCCCGCGACCACCGATTCCGCAGGAGGTTGCGAAGTACGAGGCTTGGCAGCGGCGGCGACTGGCGGTCAAACCGGGCTTGACTTGCCTGTGGCAAGTGAGCGGACGCTGCGAAATAGGCTTCGTCGACTGGGTCCGCATGGACATTTGGTACGTCGAGCACCAGAGCCTGCGGACCGACGCTTGGCTCATGATCCGCACTCCGCTCAGCGTGCTGAGCCGGCGTGGGGCGTATTGAGATTTTCGCTCCATACGCGGGCCCATCGAGCATGCTGGCGCACCGGGCGATGGCTGCTGTCATCCGCGAGGGGTGAAGTCGTTTTGAACACGCCTTGACACAAACGGCGGAAGTGGCGAACATCCGCCCGCCTTTCAACGATCAAGGACCGATCACCTGCCTTGAGCCGCTCGGCTGCCCAGTACGGCAATCCCCTTCGTGGCTCAGGCCCCAATCACAGTTTACATACGAACCACCAGACAGGCATGGAGGCCTGTTGCCATGGCGGATGGGACCATTCTCGCTCCGGGAGTCAGCCTGCGTCAGGCATTGCCGAGCGCGGTCATTAGCGGCGGCGACGTGCGTGTGCGGGGATGCTGTACCGAGGCGGCCCATTGTCGCAGCGGCGATTTGTTCGTCGACTTCGATAACGATCCGCTCGACGTCGCCGAGGCGATTGCACACGGCGCGGTCGCCGTGCTCAGCGAACAAAATCTGCGTGGGCTGAGTGTGCCGGTCGCCAAAGTGCCCAACCTCCGCGCCGCGTTCGGTCGAATCTGCCAAGCGTTGGTTCAATACCCATGCCGCGATCTGCGCGTCGTCGGTGTCACCGGGACCAATGGCAAGACCGTGACCGCCCGGCTCATCGCCGAAATCCTCAACGAGGCCGGTTACGACACCGCCGCGCTCGGCTCAGGAGGCTGCTTCGACGGCGCAGGCTGGTCGAGCCCCTCGTTGAACTCGCTGCCCGTTGCACAATGGCTGCGACGCTCGCTCGCCCACGGTTGCTCACATGCGGTGCTCGAAATGACCGCCGCGGCACTTGCTCAATCGCGTTTGTCGGGCATCGAACTCGATGTGCTGTGCCTGAACGCCATGCGGCAGGAGGGCGCTTCGCGGTGCGGCGATTGGACCTCCACGGTCCTCGAACACTTGCGTCCCGAGGGCTTTGCGATCGTCAATGCCGACGATCCGACGTGTCGTTCGCTGTTGCATGAGTTGGACGGGCCCGTGCTGACCGTGGGCATCAATCAGCCGGCTGAAGTGCAGGCCGTTCCGCTCGAACAGCACGCGAACGAACAGTTGTTTCTGCTCTGCAACGGACGGTACAACGTCCCGGTGCGAACCAACTTGGTCGGTCGCGCCAATCTGTATCACCTTGTAACGGCCGCGGCGGTCGGACTGGTCTACGGCATCGAGCTGCCGACGATTGTGCGCGGCCTGGAACGTGTGCAACGAATCGCCGGTCGACTCGATCGCATCGAGTGCGGCCAACCGTTCAGCGTATTCGTCGATGAAGCGGCGACGCCGACGGCTCTCGAGTCGTGCCTGGACACGCTCCGGCCGCTCACGACAGGCCGATTGATTTGCGTCTTTGCCGGTCAACAGCAACCGTCGCACGAGTGGCAACAACTGGGACACATCGTCGAAAGCGTCGCCGATGTTGCGGTGCTCACGACCGCCGATGGGCAAAGCACGAACCACGAAGCGATGGTGTTGGATGTGCAGAGCGGCTTCGACGACCCGAACCGCTGTCACATTGTCCACCAACGGCACTCGGCCATTCGCTGGGCCCTCGACCTGGCTGAGCCAGGCGACTGCGTTCTGATCGCCGGTCAACGCGCCTGTGCGTACTCCGCTCAACATTCCACATCCGATGACAACCTTGATCGTAGCGTGGTCGAGGCGTGCCTGTATCAAATGGCCGCCCGGCAACGATCGATTCGACGAGCAGCTTGAGCCACACCACAATGACAACCACCTTCAGCATTCACCGCTGCGATGACCAATCGCTCCTTGATCGCTTGACCGCGATCGGCGAGACCCGTTCCCCCATCGAACGGGTCATCGTTGTCGCTGGCAGCCACGGCAAGTCGACCACCTGCGACATGATTCGCGCCGTGCTGGGCCCTCAACGGGCTCGCCCGACCACGGTCACTCCGGAAGCGTCGCCGTGGGGTACTGCGGCACGTCAACTAGCCACCCTGAGCAACTACGCTACGACTGTCGTCGAATTCACCGGTGGACAGCCCGACGAGATCGTCGGCTGGTCGCGTGAATGCCGGCCGCAGCTCGTGTGTGTTACCCGATGCGATGATGCCGAGGGATCGACGCAACAGATAGCAACACTCACCGCACTCTTAAATTCGCTGCCAGACACCGGACTAGCCATCCTCAACGCCGACGACCTACAAGTCCGACGCGCGGCGCAAGGCTGTCGCGCCCGGATCATTTGGGTCGGCCGCTCGATGGACAGCAGTTGGGAAGTAACGAACATTCGTTGCGAGCAACGGATGCTACAATTCACGATCGACGGACAAACACTGTGTGTCAGCGACTGCGGTCGGCATCTGCTGCCCGCGGCGCTCATTGCCGTGGTGGTCGGTCGTCATTTTGGACTCGACTGGGATGAAGTCGCGGCCGGGCTGGCACAGTTTCGCACGCCCGAGGGGTGTTGCCACGTCGAGGATTTCGGCGGCATCACGCTGATCGACGACACATACAATGCCGACGCGACGGCCGCTTCGGTGGCACTCGAATTGATCCACGACCTCCCGTCGGCCGCCCGCCGAGTGGTGGTCTGCGGCGGCTTGACCTGCCACGGTCAAACGGCGGTCGATGCGGCAGACGAGTTGGGGCAACAAGTGGTCCATGTGGCTGGCGCCGATCTGCTGCTGGCATGTGGGCCGCAAGCGCAGCGTGTGGCCGGCGCGGCCTGCGAGGCCGGCATGAGTTGCGAGTGCGCGATGGCGGTCGATACGCCCGAGGCCGCAGCACGCCAGCTCGGCGGCATCTTGCGGAACGGTGACAGCGTGTTGATCCTCGGCATCCGGGGGATCGCCATGCAACGCTGCGTCGACGAACTGCGGGCGGCATGCTTGACGACCGATCACGCCCCACGGTTAGTTGCATAAGACACATCAGGAGAGCCTGTCCTCGCCAATTATTGTCCAAACTAATGTGAGAGCTCCACCGAAGGCATGCAGGGTTGCGGGACCCTCGTATGCCGCCCTCCCTCCTGGGCCGGAGCATCGAGCTTGATGGTTGTGGTTTCTGGGTCAATCACGCCGTCAAGTGCTTCTCGGTGGAGTCTCTTTGACTGAGCGCCGGGGCGATGAACACATCGCCTCGGCGTCTCAGGGAACACCGCAGCAACGGTGGTCGCGATTTGGTTTCATCGCACCACCGTTGCTGACGTCGCTCGATAGACCAAAGGCCTTTCTGTCATGATCGAATACGCACTGCGACTGCTCGCCAGCTGGGGTGTGCCGATCGATCCTGACTGCTCCGAGGCACTCTGGTTTCGCATGGCCATCGCGGCGCTCATCGGCTTGCTGATGGTGCTCAACTCGGGACAGCGGTGCATCGACTGGCTGCAACGACAGTCCTTGGCCGCCGCGGATCGCGAGCGCCCCTTCCAACCCCACGAGCGCGTCGCGCCGACGATGGGGGGCATGTTTCTCGTCTCGGCATTGGTCATCGTCATCGTCCTCTGTTGCGATTGGCGTAATCGAGTCATCTGGCTCGCCACGGCACTGCTGGTCATGCTCGGCACACTCGCCACGGGCGAAGATCTTACGAAGCTGCGGGCGCCACGCTTGCGCATCGGAGCGTTTAGTCGCGTGCTGGCCCAGTCGCTCGTCGCACTCCCCATCACGTGGCTGCTCTATTTGCATTACGACGCTTGGCCCGCGGCGAGGGATTTTCAACTGCCGCTGCTTGATACGTGGAACTGGGGCGGTTGGTTCGTCCCGATCGCCATGCTTGTGTTGATTATTTCCGCCAGCGCGTGCAACGCGACCGATCGGAGTGACGGCCTGTCCGCAGGTTGCGTGGCGCTCGCGTCGCTCGCACTCTCGGTGCTCGCCTATTGGGTCGGCGACGTGGACTGGTCCGAGCGACTCGACATCATTCACATCGTGGATGCCCGCGAGCTCGCCGTGCCGCTGCTGGCATTGACCGGATTGACGGTCGGCTTTCTGCGGTTTAATGCCCCGCCGGCGCGAGTACACCTGGGGATGAGCGGCACACTGCCGCTGGGCGCTTTATTAGGGTTTGTCGCCGTCGCGCTGCGACTCGAATGGGCTTGGCTCATCGTCGGCGGCGTGTTTGTCCTGCAAGCGATTAGCGCGGCGACCCAGATACGTTTCTTCGCCTGGGGGGATGGCCCCAACGTGCTCTCGGCCAGCAACCGACACGCCTGGCTGCGGCTGCGACGCACATGGTACGTGGCCGTTGGCTGCGCCGTGATCGGCTTGGCGCTCGTGCGAGTGCAGAGCTGGCACGTCTTTTCGCCCGGCACGAATGTTGAGTTTGCGCAGCAATCGATGCCAACGCGACGCTAAATTTCTGACGACGCGCTGACTTACTTGCGAAAGCGCAGGCGGACGAACTCGGCGACCCGATCGCGAATGGCGGGCTCGACCGGCAAGCGTTCCATACTGCTGGCACCGTAGAACCCCACGACCCCTTCGGTGCGATCGAGTACGTACTGCGCATCGCTCGGCTCGGCAATCGGGCCGCCATGACAGAGCACCAGGATCTCGCTGTTCACTTTTTTGGCCGCGTCACACATGGCCTGCACCAAGCGTGGCGCATCGGCCAATTGCACCGCGGTGCTCGCGCCGATCGTCCCTTTGGTAGTCAACCCCAGGTGCGGTATCAATACGTCTGCGCCCGCCTCGGCCATCGCGCGGGCCTCGTCCGGATTGAAGCTGTACGGCGTCGTGAGCAGGTTCATCTCGTGTGCCGTGCGAATCATGTCGACTTCGAGGCCGTAGCCCATG
>CAYLYE010000307.1:0-5688 GCA_964387325.1 uncultured Planctomycetaceae bacterium | reverse complement strand
GTCGGCCCGACGGCAACAGACCGAGGAGCACGAGATTTGGGAGCGACGGATGGCCGCCGAGGCGGTGCGGGCCGTTGCGGCGATGGGCTCAACGCTCGCGCCAGAGAGTTACTCACCCGGCTCGTTTTTCGAGCGGCTCGAACCGGGCGTATTCTGGCTCGATGCTCAGAAACGGGGCGAGGGCCTGAACTTGGTCGACTTCGCCGCCAAGCATCACGGCCCCGGCTTTACGATCGAAACCGGCATGCAATGTCCGTTCGAGGAACGCGTGCGGCAACATTTGCTCGTCGTGCAAACCGCCGTCAAGGTTTTTGAGCAGCGGTATGCATAGTGCCCGCTTCGATCACGGGGTCTTGCCGTCGTCCGCCATTCGCCACTTGAGCCATGCATAGATCGACTCGGCTATTTGTCGATAGCCCACGGCATTGGGATGGACCGCGTTGTTGGTTGGGTAACCATCGACCGGATCGACATTCAACTCGGTCGGGATCAGATAGATCCGCTCGGCTTCGCGATTGCCGAAGTGCTTGATCTGCCGCTGCACGAGTTGATGTTGAATGCGTTTCCAACCCCAGCGTGTGTAGCGGTCTTGATAATTGGCCGTGAAGGCTTCCTGCCGTACATTGGGTGGCGGCACCAGACAGATACCCAAGTCGGCGGTTGGAGCCACGCGACGGGTTTCGGCCAGCAGCTTGTCGGCCTGCGCGAACACACGATCGATCCGCTCGTCGATCTTCGTCGGGTCGTCGCTCGGTGCGGAGAAACAATCGTTGATCCCCAACAAAAACGTCACGACACTTGGACGTTTGCCCTGAAAGTGCTGATCGAAATAGCGGGCCATATCGAGTTGCGGTTTGCCGCTGGCATCGACAAACACGAACGGACTGCTGATGAGCCGCTTGGATGGGTCGGGCTGTTCGATATAACGACTCACGAATGCTTCCCAGGTCCAGCCACCGTAGCCTTCGTGAGCCACTCCCTTGGCCGCAGTCGCTGGTCGATGCGTCCCCAGCATCTGCCACTGGGGGTTCGCCGGTTGCGACAGGAGCTTGGCCAGTTCATTGGGATAGATCGTCCCATGAGTCAAACTGTCGCCAACGATCAGCAGCGACACCGTTCGCGCTGCACCAGCATCCTGGGGCGAGACGTGGAGTGTCGTCGTCGCCGAGGTCAATCGCTCGTTGGTTTCACGTTGATAGACACGAACGAGCACGGGGACGGTACGATGCGACGGCTCCTCAGGAGTCCATGTCCAGCAACGTTCCTCAAGCTTGCCGATCGGAAGCGACTTGCCATCGACGCCAATTTGAAACTCAAAGCGATACGGTCCCGGCTGCTGCTGGAGAATTAGATTGTCGTAGTAGATGCTCAACGGCTGACCTATGACGGCGTAACAATGGGGTGGCAACGTGAGCTGTAACTCAGCAGCGGCTGTCGTTGGCTTCGAGTCGGTGACCTGGGCCGCGAGGCTGTTCGTCCCGAGAAGCAGCGTCAGCACTAACACCAACCGGCGTGATAAAGACATAATTTATTCAACTGTGAGGGGTGAATCGGCCTTGGGAGCCTCAAGCATAGATGTCGGCGATCGAATCATCAACAAGTCTTGATTCAACCGGAAGATTGGTCGATACTATTCCTAGGGCGTCGTAACGGACGCTCGCCTGCCCCCGGTCTGAGCCTGCCCCCAACGAGAGATCGCTCGCATGTTCTCGATCTTTGGTCCTGGTCATCGTATGTGCGACGGCATTTCGCGCCGCGAGATGTTGCGTGTCGGAGGCATTGGCCTCGGCGGCCTCACGATGCCGCAACTCTTGCAGAGGCGAGCCCAAGCCAACGAGCGCTCGCTCCCGATCAAGGCCAAGTCGGCGATTATCCTCTTTAACACCGGCGGCATGCCGCAGCACGAGAGTTGGGATCCGAAGCCGAATGCCCCGCGCGAAGTGCGTGGCGAGTTTGGCACGATCGCCACGCGGACGCCGGGTCTGCACGTCGGAGAGTTGATGCCCAAGACGGCGCAGCTCACCGACAAAATTGCCGTCATTCGCACGATGGTCACAGGGGATAATTCGCATTCGACGAGCGGCTATCAGATGCACACGGGCGTGCCGCACATTCCGCTGAGCCGCGAGAACTCACTGCCCGGCAAGCCCAACGACTATCCGTCGCTCAACGCGATGGTGCAGGCATTGCGTCCGCCGCGCGGCGGCTTGCCCGCGTCGGTCATGTTGCCGCGTAAGCTGGCAAACTTCGACGGACTTTATCCCTGGCCGGGGACGGATGCCGGCATGCTTGGTCGTAAGTTTGATCCTTGGTTGATGGAGTGCGACCCCTCGGCGGCGAATTTTACGGCCCCCGGCTGTGCGTTGCCCGAGGACGTCTCGCCGTTGCGAATCGACGGTCGGTTGTCGCTGCTCAATCAGTTGGATCAACACTTGGGCGAGGCAGCCGATCGCGCCGCCATTGCCAACTACGACAACTACAAACAGCAATCGCTCGACTTGATCGCCGGCGGCAAGGCCCGCACGGCCTTTGATATGGCCCGCGAGAGTGACCGCGTGCGCGATCGTTATGGCCGCACGAAGCAAGGCCAGTGTGTGTTGCTCGCGCGACGGCTGGTCGAGGCGGGCGTGTCGCTGGTGCAAGTCAACTGGGCGTCGCCCGACAAAAAGCTCCCCAACAGTGGTGGCTGGGACACGCACGAAAAGCACAGCGAGAGCCTCAAGGGCTTCCTGATGCCAATGATGGATCAGACCTACTCGGCACTGATCGAAGACCTCGATCAGCGCGGCCTGTTAGATGAAACGCTCGTGTGCTGGGTAGCCGAGTTTGGTCACACACCCAAGTTCAATGCCAGAGCCGGCCGCGACCACTGGGGCCGGGTCTTCTCGATTGCCTTGGCCGGCGGCGGCATTCGCGGCGGGGTCGTGCATGGCGCGACCGACAATCAGGCGGCTGACCCGCTGGGAGACATCGTTCGTCCGGCCGATTATCTGACCACGGTATTGCATCTGCTGGGCATATCGAATGAGGCGATGGTGCATGACGTCGAAAATCGCCCGATGCCGCTGGTCCGCAACGGCAAGTTGATCGAGGACGTGCTGCTGTAACGTTCTCCAGCTCACTTCGAGTTTCTGATGCGGGATGCCATGCCACAGTCATCGCTATTGCCGCATTTGCGTCCATCGCGACGCGCCCTGCTGCACATCGGCGCTTTGGCCGCCTGCGGTCGAGCGGGGCAAAGTGCCGCGCAGTTGCTCGCCGCCCCCACGGGTGACCTCTCGCGGGCCAAATCGCTGATCCTGCTTTGGCTCTGGGGTGGTCCCAGTCATATCGACACGTTCGATCTCAAGCCCGCCGCGCCGGTCGAGTATCGCGGACCGTATCGACCGATTGCCACCAACGTGCCGGGCATCGAGATTTGCGAGTTGCTCCCTGAATTGGCGCGGCGTGCCGATCGTTACACCCTAATCCGCTCACTCCATCACGAGTCGAATGATCATGGGATTGCCGGAACGATCGGCTTGACCGGCTCGATCGCGGGCGCGCAAAGCCTGGGCGGTCAAACCATCCCCGGAGCACTCAAAGCGGCTCACGGCTCGATCGCGGCCAAACTTTTATCCGCCAGCGGCACGTTGCCCCCGTTCATGGCACTCGGAGGCAATTTACACCAAGGCAAACGACGCATCACGGGCGAAGGGGGCGGTCCCCTGGGCCCTCAATTCGACCCCTTCCGACTCGAATACGATCCCCTGAGCGGCGTCAAAATTCCACAACTGGATTTGATGGAGGGGCTGACCGGGCCGCGCATCTCGACCCGCCGTGAACTGTGGCGGACGCTCGATGAGTTGGCCCGAACGGTTGATCGAGTGGCGGTCGTGTCGCAACGTGACAGCGTGTATGACCAAGCCTTCTCGATGTTATCATCGCTCGAATTCCGGCGCGTATTTGATGTGAGCAATGAGCCGGAGGACATCCGCAATCGCTACGGCAACGAGCGATTCGGGCAGTGCTGCTTACTCGCCCGACGATTGGTCGAAACGGGTGTTCGATTCGTGCAGGTGAATTGGAGTTCCCACGTCGAGCCGATCGAAGACACGGGCGACGGCGGCTGGGACACTCACGACCGACATTTCCCACAATTTCAAGACCGACACTCTTGGATGCTCGATCAGGCGTGCTCGGCCCTGCTCGATGATCTCGCCGAGCGTCGTTTGCTCGATGAGACCGCAGTGATCGCGATGGGCGAATTTGGTCGGACTCCGAAAATCAACCCCAAGGCTGGCCGCGACCACTGGAACCAATGTTACTCGGCGCTCGTTGCCGGCGGCGGCTTCAAGCCGGGGGTGATCGTCGGCAGCAGCAATGCCCGCGCCGAGGCGCCGATCGTCCGACCGATGACCCCCGCGGATTTATTCACCACCGCCTTCGAGCGACTGGGAATTTCAACGACCCGCTTAACGACCGCCGGTCTGACTCCGCTCGGACAATTCGTCGAGGAACTCTGCCTGTGAGCTGTTTCGCGTTGCGCACCGGCGTTGGATCCATCGGGATTTGGTTTGTTCTCGTGCTGGCATCGATTCCCAGCGAGTTGGCCGAGGCGGAGACCATTCCCCTGCAACGTCTCACCCACGAGGGGCTCTTCAAAGAACGCCCACAATGGTCGAGCGACGGCGCACGGTTGCTTTACACGCTGCATCGCGGAGCAACCATCACTCAGCAGATTTGGAGTCGCGACACGAACAAGTCCCAGCCGCTATCGGAGCGACTGGGTCCCGAGTTTGATGGCACTTGGTCGCCCGATGGCAAACAGATTGCCTTCACGTTTGATAAGACCTCGCCCAACCAGGGGAATCAAGAAGTCTACGTCTGTCAGGCCGATGGCTCGCAGCCACGGATGATTGTCGGTGATTCCGGCCCTCTGTCACACGAAGAGTGGCCGAGTTGGTCGCCGGACGGTCAATGGATTGCCTATAGCTCGACTCGACATGGCAATCAGGAGGTTTATGTTTGCCGCACTCCAGGGGGCGATGAGCGACGACTGACGAACGACCCGGCCCTGGATGCACATCCCGCTTGGTCTCCCGACGGCAAACGCTTGGCGATTGCCACCAACCGCTGGGGAGATTGGGAGTTGGCCGTGATCGACTTGAGCAATGACCTGTTGAGCCGGCTCACCAGCAGCCCAGGGCTCGACGACTACCCGGCTTGGTCCCCGGACGGTCGACGGTTGGCGTTCACAAGCAATCGCACCGGGAATCGGGAGATCTTTGTGCTCGACTTGCAATCGCAAGCATTGACCAATGTGTCACAACATCGCTCGATCGATCAGTTCCCAACTTGGCATCCGTCAGGGCAACTCACTTGGGTATCGAACCGCGCAGGTGGGTTTGATATTTACTCACAAGCCCCGTGAACGACGACGGAGGACATTTTTGACGACTGCGCGTTGAATGAGCCAGGGCGACCAGCGGAAGCCCGGTCTTACCCGGCTTCGCGTTGCTCGCCTAGACCCATTCGCTGCGCATACTTCCTTAGGATGAGGGCTTCAAAGCCTTCAGGAGCGGGCACTCGGTTCTGACGACGGCGTCCTGGCGATATTGGCTCAACAGTTCTTTTGAGCGTTGCGCCAACATGCGACGCACCTCTCGACGTTGACCACGAACCCGGGCAATTTTCATCGTATCGTAG
>CAYLYE010000306.1:0-5701 GCA_964387325.1 uncultured Planctomycetaceae bacterium | reverse complement strand
CCGACGCTCACGTATTCCGCCAACCCACCGGCTTCCAGCCGGTGGTAGTTCAGTTCCATGACCAACGTGTTTCAATCCCTGTTGCTGGTGATCGCCACCGCGACGCAAAAAGAATTGGCCAGACAGGTCAAATATCTGAAGGTCGAGAACGAACTGCTGCGAGGCATGTTGCCCAAACGCCTCACCATCACGGCGAAACAAAAGTCCCGGCTGGTCCGGTTTGCCCAAAAGCTGACCGCCAAGGTGCTGCGGCAGTTGACGACCATCGTGGCCCCGGACACGCTGCTGAAGTGGATTCGCGCTGAGAAGAAAGGGGGAAAGCAGACTCCGGTCAAACGGGGCCGACCACGGACTCCCGAGCAGATTCGCCGTTTGGTTGTGAAGCTGGCCAAGGAGAATCAGTGGGGGCTCACTCGCATGCTGGGTGAATTGAAAAAGCTCGGCATCGTTTCGATCGCGCGCAACACGGTCAAACGCATCCTGCAAGCTGCCGGCTACGATCCGGCGCCCCAACGGGGCGAAGGCACTTGGGACGAGTTTATCAAGACGCACGCGGCGTCGTTGTGGCAGTGCGACTTCTTCAGCAAACGCATCCTCACAATCAAAGGGTTTCGCGACGTCTTCGTGCTGGCCTTCTTGAATGTGAAAACCCGACAGGTGATCCTGTCCCCGGCCACGTTGCATCCGGATGAAGAGTGGGTCGTGGCCCAAGCCGAGTCGTTCGTGCAGCAAGCTCGCCAACAGGGTCTGCGTGTCAAGTATGTACAGCGTGATCGGGACTGCAAATTCACGCGATCGTTTGACCGTAAGCTGAAAAGTCTGCGCGTTAAAGCGATCAAGAATGCCTATGCCTTCGTCGAACGCTTTATCCAAGCCATTCAACAGGAGTGTCTCGATCGGTTCGTGATCTTCGGCGAGCGACACATGGACCACGTCTGCGCCGAATATCTGGCCCATTATCTCACAGAGAGGCCGCATCAAGGGGCCGGAATCGATAATCAACTCCTCCAGCGGACCAAACAACGGGGTCGGCCCAAGAGAAAACACGGACCGCTCGCTGAACAGGTCGTACCGCTGAGCGAAGTCCGCTGTCAGCAACGGCTCGGTGGCTTGCTGAAGAGCTACCGTCGTCAAGCGGCCTGACGAACGACGACACCAGCAACCCTCGCGACGAGCAACCGCGCTCGCGTGCTGCGCTGAAAATGAACATCGCGCCGCAACACGCCGGTGCGGTGGGGATTTTTCACGCCCATGCTCGCAGCCCGCAGCAACGGGCGAGCATCGCGTCTCAATCATGCGGCGACTTTTCAACATCCACTGCGGCATTTTTAGCACGATCTATTTTTGGCACAGGGCGGACGTCGACCATGAAAGAGCGTTCGCGAACGGTTGCTTTCGGGGTCCGAGAGCAACCAGGTTGTTAACCCCAAGGGGTCTGTTAAACCGAGAGCGAGAGAGTTTTGGCGCCGTCGCTGGGTAGAAACCGGCCGCCCAGGATTCTCGCGCTCGCGGGCGACAACCCGCGAGAACTCTCGGCGTCGTAAATGCTTGACCGACTTGCGGATAAGTCGCCGTTTTCGAGAGAGCCAATCCGAGGGTTTTGCGTAAACCCGTCGGTCGGCCAATTTCGCAAACCGGAAAAGCTCCCGAAGTAGGACTCGAACCTACGACCCAGCGGTTAACAGCCGCTTGCTCTACCAACTGAGCTATTCGGGATCAGGGTAGACCTATTAAATTAGTCTAAAATCGACGTTTCGACAAGAGGATTTTAGCCCACTCGCGGCCCCAGGCAAGGTCCCTAAAGCAAGTTCCACTCGTCCGTTACGTCGTGCCCGGCGCGCCACGCAAGTAAATAAAGCTCTTGCCCAGTCGGCCACCGTAGTTGCCGGCCGATATTTTTAACAAGCCGCTCGTACAGCGCGACGCGGCGATCGCGGCCTGAGTCGCCTGACTGATCGTCTCTAGGTCGCGTCCGTTGATAATGATCTCCATGACCGAACCGACCCCGGCGGGCAAACGCGACTTGTCTCCAAGTTGCTCGCGTAAGGTTGGGCAAAAGTCCTGATACGTACTGGCGATCGAGAACGAGTAGCGGCTGCCGGCCTTCGAGCCGCTGCCGGCAATGCCGCCGGGAAAGGGCATGATCACGCCGGGGACTTGCGCCGCTGCGCGCACACCCGCCTCGGCCGCGGCCAGGGCCGAGTCGGCATCGCGGCCGAAGTACCAGAGGTTGCCTCCCATGAGCCCGTCGCGATAACCGAACCGGCGATCGAGGATGAACTCGCCGCCGAGGATTGGAATAACCCACACACGCCGCCCGTGGCGCACATCGCGGAACTGAAAGCCATCGCCGAAGAACGCGATCTTGCGGCCGAGTTTGTAGTACGCCTCGGTATCGAGCAGGTTGTAGCAGCAAGCCGTCGGACAGGTGAGTACGTTCTGGCTGATGCGCGTCAGCAACGAACGCTCGAGCGCCTCGACTCGGTCCTTGCGAAAGCGAGGCACATGGAACTGCACCACGGCTCCCGGGCGACCGTCGGGCGTGGCGAAGCTCTCATCGCCGCCGGGGCCTACGTAGCGGTCGAGTCCCGCCTCGCAATCGCACATGATCGTGCTCGAGGCGTTGCCTGTCGCGGCCGACAAGGCATGATCCAACCACGTGCGATCGCGCGCGGTGATCAGCACTTCGGCGTACAAGCTCTTGAACGCCTCGGCGTAGGTGTCGTCGATCTCTGCTTCGCTCACGATCCGAGATGCTCGCGTCCAAGTCCGTTGTAGACAGCCGACTCCGTGATGATCTTGTCCATGAAAATATCATGGGCCTGCGTGGGAATCTCGGGGAAGAGTTGGCACTCAAAGGCCAGGGCGATCAGCGGCGCGTCGGGCCGCGCGTGTTCGAGCAACTTGTCGTAGTAACCAAAGCCGTGTCCCATGCGTGCCCCGCGACGATCAAACGCGACGCCCGGCACCATGACCAAGTCGAGATCGATCACGCTCACGCGCTTCTCGCTCAACTCACGCAGCTCGGCTTGGGGTTCCAGGATTTTGTACATGCCCAACGACAGTTCATCCATGTTCTGCAAGTGGAACAGCTCCAACTCGCCATCGACGCAGTACGGTACCACGATCCGCTTGCCATGCGACAGCGCGGTCGATAGGTAATGCCGAGTACGCACCTCGCTGCGGGCGTCGACGTAGAACATGACGGTCTGCGCCCGAGTGTACTCACTGAGCGCGACAAACTTGTCCAGGATCACTTGGCTCAGGGCATCTTTATCGGCCAAGGCATTGCGGGCCGCGTGGGATTGCGAGCGGATCGCTTGCTTGCGTTGCTGTAGATCGACGAGCTGTTCGGTCATAGACCGCTCCTTCGGTGATTAACTTCGGGGCAGGGCAGGGGGGAGGGCGCATCATGCATATATGAGCTAGCACGAGTCCGTATCGTACCTATCTTGCTCATTCCTGCAACCCATCACGCCGGCCCGATTCGATTCGACATTGACCCAACCCTTGGCAACTGATATTTCACTCATCCCAAAATGCTGATCCCTTGGACTCTTGCGTCTTGAAGCCATGCCAGCAGGCCCCCTTAATCTGCGACGAACGACGCTCCCGTGGGTGCTCGTTTGGCTGGCGCTGCTTGTCGAGCTGACACCCGCGGCGGCTCAGCGGGTGATTTTTCCGTCGGCGGCTCCCGATCCGAGCGGGCTGTATTACTCGACTCCGGCCCCCAACTACGGCGTGACACCGTCTTACGGTGTGGCTCAGGCTCCGTCGATCTACTCGACTCCGTACAATCCGACCGCCCCGGGCGGATACCTGCCCCCGACGGGGACGGTCCCCGGCGTGTCGGCCTGGGATCCGTATGCCGACCCGGGCTCGCTCGCCGCTCCGTCGTTGACCGCCCCTCCGGCGTACCCCACCGTCCCGTACGGTGCCAATCCCTACGCGCCGAATCCTTACGGAGCGAACCCGTACTACGGTAACCCGTATGCCCAGCCCAGTCCCTTTGGCGCGGTCGAGGGTTACTATCGCGAGGCGGTTCGTCTGTTGCAGAATGTTCGCGCGACCGACACCTGGATCGCGGGAAACGGTGGCAACGATTTCGACATTGATGTGCTCGAGTTGAGCGCGACCTTCGGTATTCCGGCTGGTCAGATCCAGCAGCCGATCCTGATCACGCCCCATTTCAACTTCAACTGGTGGCAAGGACCCGACTCGATACCGGCCCCCACGCCGCCGCGTGATTTGCCGTCGCGCGTGTATGACGCATACCTCGAGACTGCTTGGCGACCTCAGTTTACGCCGATCTTTGGCGCCGATCTCTCGGTGAGCGTCGGCGTCTACAGCGACTTTCAGTACACCGACAGCAACAGCTTGCGTGTCACCGGCCGCGGCGTGGGGCTCGTCACGCTCACCCCCAACTCGGTCTTCGCGCTCGGCGTGTGGTACCTGAACCGCGACCGCGTGAAGCTCCTCCCCGCCGGCGGTTTTATTTGGAATCCCAATGGCGACACCCGCTATGAGATACTCTTCCCCAACCCGAAGCTCGCGCATCGCCTATTCACGCGCGGCGTGTCGAACTACTGGGGCTACATCGCCGGCGAGTACGGTGGCGGCCAGTGGACGGTCAAACACGACGATGGCAGCTCGGACGTGGTCAACTATAACGACATGCGACTCTATCTGGGCATTGAGAACATCACAGCCGCGCGCTTCCGCGGCGACATGAGCATCGGCTACGTCTTTAACCGCGAGATCCTGTATCGCAACGGCACGCCCAATGTTAACCCGGGCGATAGTGTGCTGCTGCGATTCGGGCTCCAGTATTAAGCGATGCGACGCTGCATAGTCGCCACTCTCGCGCTGGGTTGGATTCTGTTCATTGGACTCGGCGCTGCCGAGCCGCTGCCGGCTCCACAGCGGATTGCGCCCTCGAACTCGTTCGATACTCCGCGCCAGCCCGAGGTCGTGTTCTGGAACGACGATCTGCCGCACCGCGACGACTGGCAGTTTCCGGCCTACAAGCCGAGTTGGGTGCAGCAGCTGCGGTACCTCGAAGCCGACATCATGGGTCGCACCGGCTCGCAGATGGGTGAGAACGATCCGACGCTCGAAGCGACGCTCGCCGTGCCGTGGACCGTGCTCGGGTCGCCGTGGCTGATCACGCCGCACTTTGGCGCGCGGCTGCTTTATGGGCCCGAGACGACCGACATGCCCGGCCATTTGTTCCACGCCTTCGTCGAGTTCGGCCGGCTCTATCAACTGTTGCCCCACTGGCAGCTAGAGACGGCGTATGCTCCGAGCGTGTTTAGCGATTTTGACAATAGCCGCAGCGATGCCTTTCGCGTAACGGGGCGCGTGGTCAGTTACTACTCGGCGACGCCGACGACGCAGGTTGTGCTGGGGGCCACCTACCTCGGCCGCCGCGATTATCCGGTGCTGCCCGTGGTGGGGGCGATTTGGGAACCGAGCGAGCGGACTCGTGTCGAGGCGGTCTTTCCTCGCCCGAAGTTCATGCAACGCCTCGCGCTCCCTCAGGCCGCGCGTGACTTTGTCGAGTCGCCACTCGGCGGCACGCTGGGCTTGAGACACGAGGACGAATACTGGTGGTACTTGCGTGGCGACCTGGGGGGCAACAGCTACGCGATCCGTCGGGCGAGCGGAGCCGACGACGTGGTGACGACGCGCGACTTCCGCT
>CAYLYE010000305.1:0-5713 GCA_964387325.1 uncultured Planctomycetaceae bacterium | reverse complement strand
TGCGCGTCAATACTCCGGAGTTCGGTCAAATAGCCGGCGACGACTTGTTTGATGGCTTGCTCAAAATCGGCCGCGGTGAAGATGCGTTCTTCGAACTTCTTGCGCAGAAACGTCTCGTGTCGGCCTCCTTTCGTGAACGGCACGTAGTCGACCATCAGTCGCCACTTGCTGCCCCAGCCCAGGGCATCTTGTGCGAAGGCGCGTGTGTGTCTTTTTGAAGCAATGAAAAAACGCTCGACGTCGCGCAGTTGTTCGTCGAGCGCTCGATCGCCAGCTTCCTGGGCCCAACGCAAATGCGGCGCTGCGAGATCGGCTGCCGAAGGGGCATGAGTTGCCGCGGCGGTAGACGTGACCGGCGAGGGGGCCCAATAGGGCTCGATCCGTTCACGAAAGAGTATTCCGGCAACAACGCCACCCCCCGCCAGCAACACCAGCCACAGCGAAGGTGATTTACGAGGGTTGCTCATTACGGATGCTCACGGTCATCGGCCGAAGAATCGCCGATCGATTTGCTGCTTGCCGACACGCAGGTAATGCAATTCTAGCTCATGATGCAATTGTCGATAGTCGATTTGCCCCGTCGAGAGCCGCTGATGTAACTCGGCGAATTGCATTAAGTATTTCTCTCGACGAGAGATAACATCGGCCGTGTCGCCCGCTCGACGCTGTTCGGCGACACTTAGGGCCGACAGGGCATCGACCGCCTGCGTGAACTCGCCACTGGTGCCGAACGCGACCTGATCGAGGGCGTCGATCAGGGCTGACGCCTTGGCGGCCGCGACCAAGTCGAGGTCATCACTCACGTCGGCCGTGCGTGCCAGCGCCGCCGCTAACAGTGGATTCGACTTCGATGCCTCGGCCAGCTTGAGCTTCAAATCCTGAGCAGCGTCGGGCGCGACCTCGAGTGGCGAAACGCGCATCTGCTCAGCGAAGTAATCGAAGATCCCTTCCTCGACCTCGCGGCGCGGGTCGTACAGCGGCTCGTTGCGACCGACGAGCTGGAGCACGGGCGAGAACATTGCTCCGGTCGGCGAAACAAAGTCGTCACCCAATGACATGCCAAAGCGCTTGACGTTCTCGGCCGTCAACCCTGGCGCGAATTGCTCGTGGATTGGGAAAAAGTCGTGGCGCGGCGATGATGTCTGCAATGCACATAAATAGAGCAACCCCGCACAGTATGTTTGGACCTTTTGACCGCGCAGCGACTGTCCGCGCAGAGCCTCGACCCGGCGGGTGCGAAAATTCAGATCAAACTCGATGGGGTTGCCAATCGTGTCCCGGGCCGCGGCGCCGATCGCCCGTGCGACGGTCGCGTCCGGATGACGCAAGAACGCGTAGCTCAATGTGCGGAGCAGGAATGCATCGACGTTCGTGGCTGGCATCGTTCGCCCTCGTTCGGGCAGATCAACAATCACCATTCGTTTCGAGCCGTCGTTGAGCGTTTCCTCGGTGACGACGCCAACGTGCGTGTAGAGCCCCGGCGATAAATCGGTGAATAGATTGAAAGGCGAGGGATTGCGCATCAGCAACCAGTCGCCACTTTGCACCTCGAATGAGCCGACGCGATAGTTTTGCTCGGCCAGCCCCCGCGTCGCAACTTTGTCGAGCCAGGCGGAAATCGCCTCGTATCGCTCGACATAGTCGGTGGGCACTTGATCGCGCGGGACTTGTTGCAGCCGGGCCAGCAACGACTTGGCGTGGATCGCTGGCAACGGCACGTCCGAGCCACTGCCAGGGCGAGCTTCTTGAGGCAGGCCAATCGCGCGGAGCGTCTCAGCTGTTTGAATGACCAGTTCGGGAATTAGCCGCGGATTCTCAACGAACTCGGCCAAATCAGGGATGGTCGCTGTGGCGCCGCTCTTGGCGATCAACTTCAGTACACTGGAGTGCAGCCGTTCGAGAGCCGGTTCGCGCATCGGAACGCCGATCGGCGGCGCATCGTCGAACAGGTAATCGATCACCGCCTCAGCGCCGATCGATGTGTTGTGCTTGCTCAACAGGTCGACGAGCCGTTGTCGTTGGCTGGTCGAGCGGGCTTGATGACCCACGACCGTGCGGAGCGTGTCGGCCGATTGCAGTCGGACTCGACCACTCAAGTCGAGCATCGTGGTCGAGATCGCCAGATAGTGCCGTATTTCGCTGCGTGAACCGGGCAACTCGCGTCGCGCGGCGAACTCGCTTCGCACGGCAACGACTTGCTCGACCAGACGGTCGACGCTCTGCTGTGTTAGCAATAACCGCTCGACAACGGGGAGCGTCGCATCGAGACGAAGTTGCGTTTTGACACGGCCCAGCTCAGCGGCAGCACGATCGACCCCTTGAGCGAACCGGTCGATTTCGCGTTGACGATCGAGGGTGCATTGCTCGGCATTCCGCGGCATCGCTTGTTCGAGCGCGGCGAGCGAAGTCTGCAACTCGTCGCTCGGCGCGGCCGAGAGGCCCACGCTCCAGGCCATGACCAGCAAGAAAGGGCCAATCGTTCGCATTACAAGTTCACGGTGAGCACATAGAACAGGGCAAAGGCCACGATCATCGCAAACGCGCAGCGCGTTCCGAACCACCAAGCCTTGGCTAGGATGGAATCCAACTCCTCGTAGCGCGAGGCGGCGTAGACAAGGCTGATCGCCACGACAAGCGGAACGCTATACAACAGATCGTTGATACGCGTGGCGAACAGGATCGTACTGATTAACACAGGGTACATGGGTGAAGCGTCAGTTGAGCGGCAGGAATAAGTCTCGCGAAGCGACCGCAGCCTATGCGGGGTGTTTGGAATCGGTCGAAGCAGGTGGCCCGCGCCGCCAACGGATGCCGTAGGCGGGTCCGCCCCAGGCGTCAAAGATTGCCAGCAAATTTAATAGTCCGGCGATCATGGTGTAGACGGTGCCCAGTTCAAAGAAGCGCGGCAAGCGACGATGGAGGGCATCGAGTTCATCGGGGTTGTCGGCCCCACGCGGCTCGTTCGGGCCATACACAAACGGAGGCGTCATGAACCAATCGGACCATCTCGACTGGCCATCGAGCATCCGTCTGAGTGGGTCACGACGCGATTCGTTCGTGGGAAACCGTCGCGCTTGGACAATGGCCGGTAGGGCAGGAATACCCGTTACCACTTGGCAGAGGTACGGGAGTCGCTGATCGCCCGGCCGCCAGGAAGCGTAGACGACACGTCCTTCGCCGAGATACAGGCCGTAGAAGAATGTGCTGAGGATGCAGATTGAGAAGATCAGCGCCTTATGACGGCGCCCCTGATACCAGTGCCCCAGGCCCGGGATGAGCCAAGCAAGCAGCGCAGCAAGCCACGGGTCTTTCAGCAGCAACGGTTCTTCGGCGGGCTCTTTTGGCGGCGAATCGGACACACCCACGGCATTCCACTCCCGGGCACAATCGTTACGGTACGCCAATGATTTTACGTACCGGCGCGAGGTGGGCCTAGTGGAGTATTACCGAAATCGTGCTGCGACTAGAGCTTGGGAACCTTGATGCCGCGAGCAATATTGACATCCCACCAATCTTCTTTCAATTCGATGCCAACACCCCGGTTGAGCTCCCACTGGGCACGCGCCTCGTAGGGGGTGCCCTTGTGTTCGACCATCACCTGCTTAAGGATTTCGGTCGCTTTTTCGAGCCGGGCCTTTTGTGGTTCGAACTTCTCGTCATCGATTAATTGCTTGCGGGTGAATAGCTCCCAACGCATCGTCGGCCGCTTGGGGCCATGAATGTTCTTGATCGGCAACGGGTTTTGCGAGAACGCGTCGAGATACAAGCCCACCTGCCATAAGCGCACCTGGTACAGCATCAATTGGGCCAAGATGATGTCATAGTTGGCGCGCCAACGGGGGCTGGCTTCGACGTCTCGCAACTCTCGGGCCTTGAGCAGCGCCGCCTCGGCTTCATTCATGTAAGTGATCAGCCGTTGGCAGTTGAGCATCTCCTCTTTCGCTTCTTTGACAAATTCCGGGTGCTTGATCGAATAGTTGTTGCGAACCTCGACCCGCGAGCCGGGCTGCTGATTCTTTTTGTCATACGGGTTGAGATCGAGAATGATCTTCCAAATCAACCTGCGAAGGTCGTTCTTGTCGCGCTCCGCGGCATAGTCGGCCCGCGAGGACAAGTCCGGCAAGTAGGGACGCATCGCCTCGAGCGCGTATTTGCGATTATCGCGGCCGGCGAGATTGGCCTCGGGGCTGGGCAACTGGAAGAACACGCCACCGGTCTGCCGCGCCATGCGTGTTTGTTCGTAAGGACCGAAACCGCTGCCATGCGCGTCCCAGCGGCGATGCAAACCATCGATCTGCAATTGCTCGGGGAACGGGGTCTCTGGGCCGCGCTCGATTTCGAGCCAGAACGGCACGCCGGTCGCCGGATCTTCCCAACGCATGCGAGCGTAAGGGTAGCCAAAGACCGCTTCACGACCCAAGAAATACAACGGACACCGGCTCGACTTGGCCAGCGCGATCGTGCTCTCCAGATATTGAACGTTCGTAATGGGATCGCCACTTTCGTCGGTCACGCAGATGAGCACCGTCTGCCGTTGACCGGCAAACTGACGATGCGAAGTGATCGCATATTCGATCGCCTGACACATGTTTTCCACGCCAGACTCGTCCTCGGGGACCTCGTCGATCGCCGCGCGGATCTTTTCCAGATCGGACGTGGGCTGCTTCGTATGGGTTCCCCACTCTTTACCGTAGCTGCATACCGAAGTGAACAGCGAGTCCCCCTTCGATGTGGAGGCGATACCCAATTCGGCATACACGCGGTCGACCCGCTCGCGAATTTCCTCGCGATCGTCTTTCATCGAACCGCTGCGGTCGAACATCCAGATCACCAGGACTTTGCCTTTGGCGAGCCGATTCAGGATTTCTTGCGTGACACGATCCATCGCCTCTTGGTAGTTGTCGGAAATGGCTTGCGCTTCGCCGAATGACCCTTCAGGCAGTTCGGTACTGAGCACCGCGCCATTCGCTTTGAAAACGTTCACCTCGCCCACGTCGACTTTCACGGAGGTGGGGGCTTCGCTGGCTGTTGGTTGGACGGCCATCTGAGGTTGGGCGAGCGTATTCGCCGCGGCACCCATCGCGCCCGCATTCGCCGACACTGCGGTCGAGACGAGCGCCAAGTCCTTCGACGGCTTGATCTCTTCATCCAGCTTTTGATCGATAACCTCTTGAGGACGCTCCTCGACCGACGACACGATCTCTTGCTTGACCGTCTTGTCGACGATCGGCAGCACCCATAGGCCCATCACAATGAGCACGCTCATGTGGACGAGCAGCGAACTCATCGTGGCCGTGCCCAGGTAGATATAGGAGCGCGGAATGTGGAAGCCCGAGCCGGCAGCTTCTTCACCCTCGGGTTGCCCCTCGGCACGGGCATTTTCAGTAGCGGGATCTAGCGTCGTTGTCGCCGAAGTAGTGGCCGATGCCGACCCAGTGGTCGTTGCAGTCGGTATGGGTTGTTGAGTCGCGGCCACAGGCTGAGCCTTGGCGATCGTCGCGGCAACAGGTGCCTTTTGAGCCGGCGCAGTCGCTGGCTTCGTGGTCGTCGCCGGTTGCGTCGCAGTGGCTACTACAGGTTTTGCAGCAGCAGGATTCACTGCCGTAGGCTTCGACGCCGGGGTTTGAGGCGCGGCAGAAGTTGCGCTAGCAGTCTTGGCCGGCGCAGCGGGTTGCGGTTTTGAAACGTCCTGACTCACATTCAGCTCCCAACT
>CAYLYE010000304.1:0-5733 GCA_964387325.1 uncultured Planctomycetaceae bacterium | reverse complement strand
CCTTTAATGCTGGGCTGCGAGCCGGCAAGACAACCTATTACGACGGCGGACATCGCGTGCCGTGTTGGGTACGCTGGCCGAACGGTCAACTCGGCGCGCCGCGCGACATTAGCGTGCCGACGCAAAACACCGATCTGTTTCCCACGCTCTGCGAGTTGTGTGGTGTCGATCAACCCCAGCGCGGCGCGGCCGACAAACGGTATCAAGGTACCAGCCTCACCGGGCTCTTGCGTGGCAAGCAGACCACGCTCGCCGATCGCATGCTGGTCGTGCAGTACGGGCAGATTCCCAAGAAGTTCGAGGCCTGTGTGATCTGGGGCAAATGGAGGCTCGTCGGCGGCAAAGAGTTGTACGATACCGACGCCGACCGCGCGCAGGCCAACGATCTCGCCGGCACAAATCCGGCGATCGTGCAAGCGATGCGCGACTATTACGAGTCGTGGTGGGCCGGTCTCGAACCGATCATCAATGACTTCGTACCGATTAGCATCGGCGCGAAGCAAGAGCCGGTGGTCGAGTTAACCAGTGGCGATTGGGAAGGCATTTACGCCGACAATTCAGGCTATGTTCGCGAAGCGGTCGGTGGTGCCAACGGCGGTCATTGGCACATTCAGATCGAAGAGCCGGGCAATTACGAGTTCACGTTGCGTCGCTGGCCCGAACGTTCGCGTGTTGCCCTGGGAGACAAATACGATTACCCTGCGAACGCGCCGCGGACCAAAGGGGTGACGAAGGTGGTTGGTTTTCCCACGATTGCTCGCGGCACGGTCGAGATTGCCGGAGCCCAGGGGACGGCCCCGACGAAAGCCCAGGATTTCGCGGCGGTCGTCACCGTGGCGAATTTGCCTCGCGGTAAAACCAAGCTCAAGGCTTGGTTTAGCGATGCGGACGGAAAAGACCTCTGCGGAGCGTTTTTTGTCCGTGTGGTTCGCAAACCGTAGAACCCTGTTCCCGAAACGATCGCGGCTTGTTACGATAATAAATCGCCTCGGGGCGTAGCTCAGCCTGGCTAGAGCGTCTGGTTTGGGACCAGAAGGTCGCAAGTTCGAATCTTGTCGCCCCGACTCATCCGATGTGTTGTGCCGAAAGCGCAGCCGCTCATCCACGGTCGGTTGCTCATGCGGCTCAAGGCCGATCGCGCAGCTCAAGCAGCAAGGCGACCGACAGCAACCACGGTGCTTTCCTGCTTGATCGACCATCGCACTGCCGGTATCGGTCGCGCTTTCCCTGGGGCCCTTTGATTTGTGAACTGGGCCGTCCGCACTCAATCGTCCGTATCGAATCCGCTGCGACTTCCATGAATGCCATTCCATTTATGTCGATTGTGGGGCTGATTCTCTCAGCGGCTGTTCCGGCCGTTGCTCAAGTGCCGCAGATGGGAGAGAAGCATCGCGCAGTGTTCAAGGAACACTGCGTCGCGTGCCACGGGAGCGAGAAGCAGAACGGCAAATTTCGCGTGGATGATTTGCCCTTTGCGATTTCGACCATCGAGACAGCCGAACGCTGGCAGAAGGTGCTCAATGTGATGAACGCGGGCGAGATGCCCCCGGAAGACGCCCGACAGCCATCCAACGAGGCGAAGGCTGATTTTCTGGATGACTTATCGAATGCGATGGTCGCCGCGCGGCGTTCGCTCAACGATCAGCAGGGCGAGATCACGATGCGACGGCTGAACCGGCGCGAGTATAAGAACACGCTGCGCGCGTTGCTCGGGGTCGAGATCAGCGTGGCTGACCTTCCCTCGGATACCGGCACCGGTGGCTTCGATACCGTCGGATCGAACCTCTTTATGTCCGCCAACCAGTTCGAGCAATACCAATCGCTCGGGCGCGAGGCGCTCGAAGAAGCATTTGTGTGGCAAGCGGCGATGGGTGCGGAGCGCAAGCTCCGCTACGAGGCGGAAGAGTCGCTCAAGATCATCACGAAGAGCTACAACGATAAGCTCGATGCCCTGAAACGTGCACAGCAGTGGGTCAAGGCCGTCGATGAAGCCGCAGCACGACCGGAGAATGCGTCGATCGTCGCCGAACTGCGTAAAGAGGCGAAAAACGACGACTTTTTCCGCCGCTCTTGGGCCAAGATCCAAGGCGCGCCCGCGCCCGAGGATTTCGGTTTCAAAACCGTCGAGAACAACGCGGACAAAGCGAACGGCGCCCTGGGTTACGGCACCGCGATTAACGCCGGCTACATGCGACCGTATCATGAACGATACCTCAGCCAGCCGCATCTCGATACCGGTGCGTATCTGACCATCATGGCGGGCACCGAACTTGGCAACGACGCGCTTATCATCTACGTCCCGCCGAGCTGGCCCGTGGGAGAGTACACAGTGCGCGTCCGCATCGCGGCGACGGCTCAAGCTCCGCCGGAGCGTCGCTTTATCGAGTTCGGCATTCATCCGCGCAATGGGCGAGTGTTGAGCACACACGAGGTCACGGGGACCATCGTCGCTCCGCAGGTCATTGAAATTCCACTCACGCTAACGAAGGCCAACTCCGATCGGGACAATCGCACGATCTTCATCCGCGAAAAAGGGAGCAACGATCACTACACCCAAACGCGGCGCATCTTCGGCGAAGGTAAAAGCAAAAACGGCATCGGCCCTGAATTGGCTCTCTGGGTCGATTGGATGGAAATCGAACGCAAGGTTAACGTCACCCCCGCGAATGCTCCGGCAGAGGCAAAATTCAACATCGGCAACAATCGTCAGGTCGGTTCGGTCTCGGCGCGGGGGCTCAATCGGATCTGGTTCGAGTGCGAGACCGCCAACCCAAAAGTCTCCAACTATGTTGCCGAGCAGATCGATGCGCGTGATCGCGCACAGCGCTGGGTGAAGGCCGTCGAGGAAGCCGCCGCGCGCGGCGAGAACGCGGCGATCGTTGCCGAGCTCCGCAAGTCAGCCAAGAGCGATGCGATCTTCCGCCGCTCATGGGAGCAGATTCGCGGCGCACCTTCTCCGGAGTCGTTCGGCTTCAAGACGACCGAGAACAATGCCGACAAGGCCAACGCGGCACTCGGCGAGAACTGGCAGAAGTATCACGAGTATTATCTGAGCCGTCCCGCGCTCGATCGTGGTGCGTATCTCGGTACGCCCACGATGCATCCGGCCGTGATGGCGCTGGGGTTCCTGCAATTGCCCGTGCCGGCCGAGTGGGCCAGCGGCGATTATGTGCTTCGCGTTCGGCTGGCTGCAGCCCCCGAGGCGCAGCCCGAGCAGCGTTTTTTAGAGGTCGGCATGCATCCGCGCAACGGCAAGGTGCGCGCGACCTTCGAAGTTACCGGCACGATGGACGCGCCGCAGATCGTCGAGATGCCCTTCACGCTGACGCGTGTACAGGATGACCCGGGCGATCGCACGCTCTTCATTCGCGAAAAAGGCGCGTGGGACAATAATGAGGAAGGAGGACGCAAACGGCAGGCTGCGGTTAAGCGCAACGGCATTGGTCCCGAGGCCGTGCTGTGGATCGATTACATGGAAATCGAGCGGCTGAGCGGCGCTGCCAAGAGCGAAGCACCGGGCTTGGCCGCGCTCGGCATCCCGCTCGATGACCAGAGCCCCGCACCGACGTCGGCCGAGCTGCGTTCCGCCATCGAGCGTTTTGCCCGTGTGGCTTTTCGTGGTTCGGAGCCAACATCGAGCTATCTGACGCGGCTCGTCGATATCTATGACACGCATCGCAAAGCCGGCGCCAAACACAGCGAGGCACTCAAAGAAACACTTGGTGTCGTATTGTCGTCCCCCATGTTTCTCTATTTGGCTGAACCGGTCGACGATGGAAAACGACGCCCGCTCGGGGGTCCCGAACTCGCCACACGTCTTTCGTATTTCTTGTGGGGCGCTCCGCCGGACGATACTCTGCTCGATCTGGCCAAACGGGGCGAACTATCGAGACCTGAGGTACTCGCGGAGCAGACGACTCGGCTGCTCGATGATCCGCGCTCGCAAGACTTGGTGCGAGGTTTTATTTATCAATGGCTCGGCATGGACCGGCTCGACTTTTTTGAAGTCAATCGTCCCAAGTTCCCGCGATTCGACGACAGCACGCGCCTTGCGGCGAAGAACGAAGTGTATGAAACATTCGCGTACATTTTGCGACACAACGCGAGCTTGAGCGACTTGCTCCAGGCGGACTACGTGGTGATCAATCGTCTGCTGGCCGATTATTACGGCATACCTGGTGTCCAGGGAGATGCGTATCACAAGGTCTCGCTGCCGAAAGATTCTCCTCGGGGTGGATTGCTTGGCATGGCCGCGATCAACGTCATGGGCGGCAACGGCGACCGCACGAGCCCCGTTGAGCGTGGAGCTTGGGTGCTGCGCAAGTTGCTCAACGATCCGCCTCCTCCTGCCCCCGCCAACGTCCCGCAAATCACTCGCCTCGCCGGTAAAGTTCTCACGACCCGTGAGCGGCTGCGAGCCCATCAGGAAGACGCCCAGTGCGCGAGCTGCCACCGCAAGATCGATCCGATCGGTTTCGGCCTTGAGAACTTCGACGCCGTGGGCCAATGGCGCACCGAAGACAGCTATCAAGTCATGGATGAGAAAGGCAAACCCGTGAAGGGAGCCAACATCACGTGGTCGATCGAAGCCACGGCCCAACTCCACAAAGGGCCTACGTTCAAGAATTACTTCGAGCTCCGCGACATCATCCGGAGCAAGTCGGACGATTTTGCCAAAGGTTTCAGTATCGCGCTCGTCGAGTATGCATTGGGCCGTCCCATCGGCTTCCGCGACGAACCGCTCATTGCTAGTATGATTAAGACAGCCAAACAGCAGCAACTCGGCTCCCGGGCCTTCATCCATGCCTTGGTCGCCAGCCCCGAGTTCCACACGAAGTAATTGCGACACGACAAGACGTTCAACCCTCGGTTCGAGATGCTCATGAAGACCCGCCGCCACTTTCTGCAGTCCAGTACTTCGCTCATCGCGTTGCCGATTCTCGAATCGCTCGGCTTTCGTCGCTTTGCTGCCGCTGCGACTCCCGTGACACCGCCCAAGCGCTTGTTGTTTTTAGGCTTTGGCTGGGGTGTCACCGAGCCCACTTGGTATCCGGACATCAAAACGACGGGCCCCGACTATGAGTTGCCGCTGGGGTTGAAGCCTCTCGAGCGCCACAAAAAAGATATCTCGGTCGTGCAGGGGCTGTGGAACAAATACTCGAACGAAGGCCATTGGGGCAGCACGATGTGGCTGACGGGAGCAAACCGCTACGCCCAGCCCGGACAGAGCTTTCACAACGGTATCAGCGCCGATCAAGTCGCGGCCGCCCAACTCGGACTGCACACGCGATTTTCTTCGTTGCAGTTCAATGGCAGTCAGTCGGGCGATCTCAGCGGACACGGTCCCGGCCTGTCGATGGCCTGGGATGTGAATGGCAAACCTGTGGGGGGGCAAAATGGCCCCGTCGCCGCCTTTCATCGACTCTTTGCCAAAGATACGACGCCGATCGCGCAGCAACGAGCCATGCTCGCTCAAAAACGGAGCGTGCTGGATGCCGTGATCGACAACGCCAAGAGCATGCAACGCGGTCTGGCGAAGAACGACCACGCCAAGCTCGAAGAATATTTTCAAAGCATCCGCGATATTGAAACCAGACTTGCCAAAGAAGAACAATGGATCGGAGTGCCGCAACCCAAAGCTCAGCTCGCCGAGCCAAAACCCGACGTAAACGGCAAGGAAGAAATTAAGCTCATCTACGACATCATGATCGCCGCCATGCAGACCGACAGCAC
>CAYLYE010000303.1:0-5788 GCA_964387325.1 uncultured Planctomycetaceae bacterium | reverse complement strand
AAGGTCCCTGTCTAGGGCCGCTTGGCGGCTAGGCGGACGTCGTCGACGAACAGCTCGCCGGTGGCCCCGAACAGGCCCACTCGGGCGATCGCATGGGCAGACTTCACGGGCACGTTGATCGTCTCACGCTCCAGTTGCCAGTCGAACGTGCCGCGCCAGGGGCCCATGTAGCGCTCGCCGACCGTGTTCTGGTTCTCGTCATAAAAGGTGATCGCCAAGACGGGAAGTTGCGTGCTTGCTTGACCGGGACGGATCAGGTTTCCTTTGATCCGCAACGAGACGTCGAGCAGCGAGACCTTGCGGCCGTCGATCGCGAATGCCTGAAGCATCTGGCTCCCTCGGCCGGCTTCGAGATTATTGAAGCCGACGTGGCGTTTTCCCTCGGGCGACAACGGATCGTCGATCACTTGAGCCTGGCGCACATAATGCCAGCCGACCGGCACCGTCGTATTCCCCTCGGTAGCCGTCTCCTCGAAACTTCCGTTGACGAGCGTGGGTCGCAACGGGTCGGGTTTCACCTGACGCTGTGACTCGGCCGTGCCCGTCATCGGAACAAACAGCGTCGGACGCAAGGCTTCCTTCTCAAGTTGGCCGTCTTTCTTCTTGAACAAATAGAGGGTCTGCTGATAGCGCTGGCCGACGGGAACAATCATGCGGCCCCCTTCCTTGAGTTGATCGACCAGCGGCTGAGGAACGTTTTCAGGCGAGCAGGTGACAATGATCTTGTCGAAGGGCGCATGCTCGGGCCAACCTAAAAAACCATCGCCGATCTTCGTCGTCACGTTCGGGTATTTCAGCTTTTTGAGCACCTGCGCGGCGGTCTTGCCCAGCGGCTCGACGATCTCGATCGAGTACACTTCCTTGGCCAACGGGCTGAGCACCGCCGCCTGATAGCCGCTGCCGGTGCCGATCTCGAGCACCTTGTCGGTCGGCTGTGGATCAATTTGCTCGGTCATATACGCGACGATGAACGGCGGGGAAATCGTCTGCCCCTCGCCGATCGGCAGCGCCATGTCGTAGTACGCCTTGAGTCGCTCGCGGAAGGGGACAAATTCGTGCCGCTGGGTGTTGCGGATCGAATCAATGACGCGCGGATTGGTAATGCCCGCGCCGACAATTTCGGTCTCGACCATGTGGCGTCGCATCTCGGGAAAATTTGGTCCCTGAGCCGGGCTCGGTGTCGGGGCCCAGAGCGTCGACGCGACAAGGGCGAGCGCTGAGTAAATAGTTCCCCGACGAGCGTCAAGCGAGCGCATGATGAACAACTCCGACGAATAGGTACAGCCGGTCCTTGATCCACCTTACCACGAGTTTCCAGCGATTGCCTACCGCGAATCGCCCTACTCCCCCACGGCGGTAGCTGACATAATGGTGACACGAGAACCACGATATCCCATCGAGTGCGTGCTGTTTATGTCGAGTTCGAACCTGCGCGAGTATGTCGTTGGTCGCATCTTGCCGCATGTGCAGACGCCGGCCCAGTATTTGGGTGGCGAGTGGAATAGCGTCGTCAAACGACATCACGAGGTCTCGGGGAGCCTGTGCCTGGCCTTTCCTGACCCCTACAGCATTGGCATGAGCCATCATGGCTTGCAAGTGCTGTACACGCTGATGAACGATCGCGATTGGGCCTGCGAACGAGCCTTCACCCCGCTGCTCGACATGGAAGCGGCCTTGCGTCGGCACGGCAAGCCTTTGTACAGCCTCGAAACCTTCACGCCGCTCGTCGACTTCGACGTGCTTGGCTTCACGCTGCAATACGAGATGTCGTACGTCAACATCCTCACGATGCTCGACCTCGGCGGCATCCCGTTGCACAGCGACGAACGCACGCTCGATCATCCGCTGGTGATTGCCGGAGGCCCCTGCGCGCAGAACCCCGAGCCGATCGCGCCATTTATCGACGTGTTCGTCACGGGGGACGGAGAACCGTCGTTGCCGCTGATCTGCGATCTGTGGCGCGACCTGAAGCGCGACGCCCGCTCGCTCGGTCGGCCACAGTCGCTCGCCGCGGCTCAACAACAGCGCGAGGAACTGCTGCACCAACTGGCGTTGCGGCTGCCGTTTGCGTATGTGCCTCGGTTGTATCGCGATGTGTACACGTCCGACGGTCGGTTTCAGAATTTGGACCCGATCTACGGCGACATTCCGACGACGATCGAGCCCTCGGTGAGCGGCGACCTGGACGAGATTCCGTTGCCTACGCGGCCGATCGTTCCCAACATCGAGTGTGTCCACGATCGGATTGCGATCGAGATCATGCGGGGTTGTCCGTGGCAGTGCCGGTTCTGTCAGAGCACGGTAATCAAGCGCCCCTTGCGGGTCCGGTCGGTCGAGACGATCGTGAGCGCGGCGCTCGAGTCGTACCGTAATACCGGGTTCGATGAAATCTCGCTGCTGTCGCTCTCGTCGAGTGACTATCCGTACTTCGAGCCGCTCGTGCGACGGATGCAAGAGGTGTTTCATCCGCTGGGCGTGCGGATCGTGCTCCCGAGTCTGCGGGTGAATGAGCAGTTGCGGAGCATGGCGGCGCTGATGGCCGAGGATCGCCGCGGCTTGACACTCGCCCCCGAGGTGGCCCGCGACGACATGCGTGAGCAGATTCGTAAGAAGATCAAGAACGAGGATTTGTACGAGGGGTGCCGACAAGCCTTCCGCCACGGCTGGCAGCAAGTGAAGCTTTACTTTCTGTGCGGGCTGCCGGGCGAGCGGCCCATCGATCTGGACGGCATCGTCGACATGGCCGAGACGATTGCCCGCATCGGCAAAGAAGAGTTTGGCCGCTATGCGAAGGTGACGGCGAGCGTATCGAACTTTGTGCCCAAGTCGCACACGCCTTACCAGTGGAACGCGATGCAAACGCCCGACTACTTCCGCTGGGCGCACAAGCGACTTTGGCAGCGGCGTCGCATCAAGAGCGTGAACATCAAGTGCCATGAAGTGCCCACCAGTATGCTGGAAGGGATATTAAGCCGAGGCGATCGTCGGTTGGCGCCGGTCATCGAGTTGGCGTGGCGACGTGGCGCGCGGCTCGACAGTTGGTACGAGCATTTGGATGTCGATCGCTGGTGGCAGGCAATGGCCGACAGCGGAGTCGATCGCGAGGCGGTGCTGCATCGCTCCTTCGAGTTGTTCGATCGCTTGCCCTGGGATCATCTCAATGTCAAAAAAGGGCGTGCGTACTTGGAAAAAGAACAGCTCCGCGCCGTCGATCAACTGACCGCGCTGGCGACGGTCGAGTAGTTCGCTCATGATTCGGTGACGGCGGCAGAGCCGCCGGCTTGGGTATGTTTCATTTATCACTTAGCACTCAGCATTTAGCACTTCCCCTATGCCTTATCGCCTGCTTGCACTCGATATCGATGGCACGGTCGTCAATAGCCGCGACGAATTGACGCCGGCGACACGCGCTGCGCTGCATCGAGCAGCCGCGGCCGGAGTGCGGATCGTGCTGGCTACCGGACGTCGCTATAGTCGCACACTGCCGCTGGTCGAGCCGCTGGGGATCGACGCGCCGCTTGTCACCGCCAGTGGAGCACTCGTCAAACGTCCGAGCGATCACCGCACGCTCTACCGCGCGGAGTTCGCGGGTCGGTTGCTGCACGAGCTGCTCGCGATTGTCGAGCAAGCCGGGTTCGACGCCGTGTTATATGGCGATACTTATGGACAGGGTTTCGATTTCTACATCCCGCGCCGCGCGATCACCGAACCGGCGCTGGCCGAGTATCTGGAACTCAATCCGGAGTGCTCGCGGGTCATTCCGAACCTGATGCGTGATCCGCCCGAGGGGATCTTCGCGGGGTTCGCAACCGGCACGCGCGAAGCGATGTTGGCGCTGCATGAGCAGTTACAGGCCAAAGTGCCCGGCCAACTATACACACACGTGATCCGCTCGCCGCGCTATCAGGGTTACATGTGCGAGATTGCTCCCGAGGGGGCCACCAAATGGGCCGGCGTCTTGCAGTTGGCCCGGCAATGGGGCATCGCCGGTGACGAAATCTGCGCCGTGGGTGACGACGTGAACGACATCCCCATGATCGAAGCGGCGGGACTGGGGGTCGCGATGGGCAACGCGGTGGCTGAGACCAAAGCCGCGGCCGATCGTATTGCTCCGCATCATGACGCCGACGGCATCGTGCAGGTCGTCGAATGGGTGTTGGAAGGACTGTAATTACGGTTGCTTTTGTCTCCTGTTGGTCGCTGCGCTCCATCGGCTAACGACGAATGGGGACTCCATTTACGAAAAAAGCAGCTTCCCCTAGGTGCGGGGGGATTCGCCTTTGCTAGAATGAGTGGACTTGTTCCGGTATTTGTCCAGGAGCAGCGCTCGCTCATGCTCAGCGAATCGATCTCGGTCACCGAGCCGTCGACCTCGGCGTCGCTATTGGAGCGAGTCAAGCTCCGCGATGCTGAGGCATGGCAGCGCTTTGTGCGTCTGTACGGACCGACGATCTACCGTTGGGCGCGACGTGGCTCGCTGCAGCCGACCGACGCGGCCGATGTGGTGCAGGACGTCTTCCAAGCTGTGGCTGAGCATATTGCCCGTTTTCGTCGACAGTCGGCGAGCGATACGTTCTCCGGCTGGCTCTGGACCGTGACACGTAACAAGGTGCGCGATCAGCTTCGTCGGCGCGGAGCAGCGCCACAGGCGCTCGGGGGCGAGGCGGGGCAGGATTTGGTCAATCGGCTACCGCTTCCGGAGTCGGTCGACGAGCCCGTCGGGCAGTTGACCTCGGAGTTGGCGCACCGCGCGCTGCAATTGATCCAGACGGATTTTGAGCCCCAGACCTGGCAGATGTTCCTCCGCTCGACGGTCGAGGGACACAGCGTGGCCGACGTGGCTCGCGAGGCGGGGCTGAGTGTGATGGCGGTCTATAAAGCCAAGTCGCGTGTGTTGTTGCGGCTACGAAGTGAGTTAGCTGGTTTGCTCGATTAACACCCCTGCGAAGCATTGCGGCGTTGTGTTCAAAAGGCTCCCCCGCGGCCCAGCCGCCGGCTTGGGTTAATGACCGCGAAAAAATAAGTGTCAAACCCCCGCGTTATACCTGATGAAGTGAAAAAAACGTCGCGGATCGAACTCCGCATTCATCATTCATCACTCTGCATTCAGCATTTCCTCTCATGCACCCGACGAAGAACGAACTCAGCGAGTTTCTCCAAGGCAAGCTCCCGGGCGAAGCGTGCGACTCGATCGTGTCGCACCTGGAGTCATGCCCGCCGTGCCAAGAGACGATTCGGGCCTTGGAGCCCGCGCAGGACACACTCCTCGAAGGGCTAAAAAACGCGCCGCCGCCGACACCGTCGGAACCCGAGTGCGATCGGGCGATCAGTCAGGCCGCGGCCCGCATGCAAGGGGCCGAGCGAGCCGCTCTCTCGATGCCTGTCGAGCCGAGCGCCACGCAAGGGGTAACGCGCGAACGGTTCGTGACGCTGATGCTCGATACGGGCATCGTCTCGGCCGAACAGTGGCAGTCGATCGAGCAGCAGGCCCAGGTGGCGCAGGCCGTTGATGCCGCGGCACTCGCCCGAGTGCTCGTGCAACAGAACGTGCTGACGAAATTGCAAGCGGCCGGACTGTTTCAGAACAAGACACGCGGTCTGGTGTTCGGCGAGTACGTCGTGCTCGATCGCATTGGGGCTGGCGGCATGGGACAGGTCTTCAAGGCCCGGCATCGACGTATGGACCGGCTCGTGGCCCTCAAGGTGATGTCCCCCTCGGCGATGAAAAATGCCGATGCCGTGAAACGGTTCGAGCGCGAGGTCCGCGCGGCGGCCAAGCTCGCCCACT
>CAYLYE010000302.1:4704-5895 GCA_964387325.1 uncultured Planctomycetaceae bacterium | reverse complement strand
CGTCGTGGTCGGCGTCGCGATCGTGGGTTGGTTGTTCAGCTTGCTTGTACAGAAGTTGAACGCGGCCGCGCTGCAGCGACCGTTTCCGTGGAACTTTGCCGCCCAGTCGTGGAGCGATCTGCGGGAGTTGGCCAGCAATCGCGCGTTACTGCGCGTGGCGGGTGGGAGCGCGTTCTTCTGGAGCCTCGCCTCGCTCGCACAATTGGCTATCGACGCCTATGGCACCAAGGTGTTGAAATTGCCGCAGAGTGACGTGGGCAATCTATTGGCCGTGCTGGCGCTGGGGATGGCGCTGGGTAATGTGCTGGCCGGGTTGTGCTCGCGGGGTCGGATCGAGTTGGGGCTGGTGCCGCTGGCCGCGCTCGGCCTAGCCACGAGTTCATCGTCACTGTTCGTCGTGCAGGACTGGGGGCCCGTGTGGGTCGGACTGGCGCTGTTGCTGATGGGCATGTCGGCCGGCATGTTCGACGTGCCGCTGACGAGTTACATCCAGCATCGCAGTCCGGTCGAATCGCGTGGCCGCATCCTGGCCGCAGCCAACACGCTGACGTTTGGTGGCATGCTGCTGGCGTCGATACTGTTTGAAGTTGTGCAACGACCGATGGGCGACAACGGGGTTCCGCTACTCACGCCGCCCGGCATCTTTTTGCTCGCCGGGGCGATGACCCTGCCGGTCGCCTTGTATGCCTTGTTCCTGCTACCCCAAGCCACGATTCGCTTCGTGGCTTGGCTGCTGAGCACGACCATCTACCGCGTGCGGGTCATCGATCGCGAGCGGCTTCCCGAGACGGGTGGCGCATTGATCATTGCCAATCACGTGTCGTGGATCGACGGCGTGTTGTTGTTGCTGGTCAGCTCGCGGCCGATTCGCATGCTCGTGTACGCCGACTATTTCGAGAATCGCTGGCTTCGCCCGCTGGGCAAACTCATGGGGGCGATTCCGATCCGCCCGGGCAACAAACGCTCGGTGATCGAGGCGATTCGCACGGCCCGCGAGTCGTTGTCGAAAGGAGAGCTGGTGTGCATTTTTCCCGAGGGGGGCCTGACCCGCACGAATCAGATGATGGGCTTTCAGAGCGGTTTTCTGGCGATGGTCAAAGACACCGGCGCGCCGATTGTACCGGTCTTTCTAGCTGGGCTGTGGGGGAGTGTTTTTAGTTTCGAGCGGGGGCGATACTTTTGGAAGTGGCC
>CAYLYE010000302.1:0-4694 GCA_964387325.1 uncultured Planctomycetaceae bacterium | reverse complement strand
GTTTGTCGTCTGTTGTTTGGAGTGGTAGCTCAATTGGTTAGAGTACTAGATTGTCACGCTAGGGGTTGCGGGTTCAAGTCCCGTCCATTCCGCCAACCGTAGCGCCTCGCGGCGCCGGGCCCTCCCCCCGAGCGGCGGCGATACTTTTGGAAGTGGCCCAAACAGTGGCCGTATCATGTGACCATTCAGTTTGGCGCGGCGATGACCGAAGTCACCGAGCCCGACCAAGCCCGCCGCAGTGTCATGCAATTGGGAGTCGCCGCCATGCAAGCCCGCAAAGATCCTCGTGACATTCCGCCTCGCCGGTTCCTGCGTGCCGCGCGCCGACGTATGTCGGAAGTGAAGGTCACCGACTCGCTCGGACAAAAACTCACCGGCGGCACACTGCTGCTGCGGGTCTTTATCCTCCGTCGGCTGTTGAGGCGCGAGGTGCTCAAGCCCGACGAGAAATACGTCGGCGTGTTGTTGCCACCGTCGGGAGGCGCGGTGCTCGTCAACACGGCGCTTGCCGTCGACTCACGCATCGCCGTGAACTTGAACTACACGGTCACGACCGACGTGATGAATGTGTGTATCAAGCAAGCCGGCATCCGACACGTGCTGACCTCGCGACTCGTGATGCGTAAGCTGAATATGCCCAAGCTCGATGCCGAGATCGTCTACATCGAGGATTTACGCGACAAAGTCTCGACCCTCGACAAGGTGATCGCGGCCGCGATGACTTACGCCACGCCGGTCTGGGCGCTCGAGCGACTGCTGGGGCTCACCAAGCTAAAGCCCGACGACGTGTTGACGATCATCTTTACGTCGGGCTCGACCGGTGAGCCCAAGGGGGTCATGCTCACGCACAGCAACGTCGGCTCGAACGTCGACGCGATCGATCAGATCGTGCATTTGCGGCATGACGACGTGCTGCTGGGCATTTTGCCGCTGTTCCACTCGTTGGGCTACACGGCCACGATGTGGACCGTGTTGATGCTCGACATCAAGGGGGCGTACCATGTTAGCCCACTTGAGGCGCAGCAGGTCGCCACGCTGTGCCGCGAGAATCGAGGCACGATCATCATCGCCACCCCCACCTTTCTGCGATCGTATTTGCGTCGCTGCGAGGCCGAGGACTTTAAAACGCTCGAGGTTGTGGTGGCCGGCGCGGAGAAGTTGCCCGTCGACTTGTCGGACGCCTTCGAGAAGAAGTTTGGCATGCGACCGGTCGAAGGCTACGGCACGACCGAGTGCTCGCCGCTGGTGAGCGTGAACATTCCTAAGAATCGCGCGCCAGATGCCCAGGGTATCGTGGTCGCCAAGGAGGGGACCGTCGGGCGCCCCATCCCCGGTACCGCCGCCAAGATCGTCGATCCGGAATCGTTTGCTGATCTAGGCATCGACCAGCCGGGCATGTTGCTGATCAAGGGGCTCAACGTGATGCTCGGCTATCTCAACCTGCCGGACAAGACGGCCAAGGTCATCCGCGATGGCTGGTACATCACCGGCGATATTGCGAAGATCGACTCCGACGGGTTTATCACGATTACCGGCCGCGAGAGTCGCTTCTCAAAAATTGGCGGCGAGATGGTGCCCCACATCAAGATCGAAGAGACGATTCAGAAAGTGATCGGCTCGGGAGAAGAAGAGATGCTCGCGGTCGTGACTGCCGTCCCTGACGTGCGCAAGGGAGAGCGGCTGGTCGTACTGCATCTGCCGCTAACCGTCTCGCCCGACGAGATCAACAAGCGGCTCGCGGCCGAGGGGTTGCCCAACCTGTGGATCCCCGCACCCGACAGCTACGTGCAGGTCGAGGCGATCCCGGTCCTGGGGACCGGCAAGCTTGACTTGAAGGGGATGAAGCAAGCGGCGCTCGATAAGTTTGTGGAGAAAGGATGAATGCGGAATGATGAAGGAAAGGCATGCTGAACTGTGACGGGGTGGCTGGAGTTTTGCGTCAGCAAAACCCGGCTCACTCCGCGTTCCGCTTTGGTTAGATAAGCAGCCCGGCGACACAGGCGGTCATAAAGCAGGCGAGCGTCCCCGCGATCATCGCGCGCAACCCGAGACGAGCTAGGTCGGCTTGCCGATTGGGCGCGAGCGCTCCGATGCCGCCAATCTGGATACCGATTGAACTGAAGTTGGCAAAGCCACACAGGGCATAGGTTGTTAACACCGCCGAGCGCTGGCTAATTGTGTCGGGCTCCTTGAGCATCGCCCCCAACTCTTCATACGCCATCAGTTCGTTGAGCACCGTGCGTGTGCCGAGCAACTTGCCGACCTCGAAGCAGTCGTTGCTCTCGATCCCCATCAACCACGCGAAGGGGTAAAAAGCGTAGCCAAGCAGCGTTTGCATGGTCAGCTTTTCGTAGCCCAAGAAGGTCATGGCACTCCAGCCGAGCAGCGCGTTGACCAACGCCACCATCGCCGTGAAGGCGATCAGCATTGCGGTCACATTGATGGCCAGGTACATGCCGTCTTTCGCGCCGATCGCCAGCGCCTCGAACACATTCGCGGCCCCCTGCTCGGTCGACATCTCGACGTTGCCGAGCGTGACGGGCGTTTCGACCTCGGGCTGCATGACCTTGGCGATCAGCAGCGAGGCCGGAGCGCTAATCACGCTGGCCGTAAGTAGGTGTGTGGCATTGATGCCCGCATTGACGTACACGGCCATCACGCCCCCGGCGACCGTCGCGAAGCCGCCCGTCATCACCGCCATCAACTCCGATTGTGTCATCGTGGCCACGAACGGGCGAATCACCAGCGGCGCCTCGGTCTGGCCGACGAAGATATTCGACGCGGCCGACAGGCTCTCGGCCCCCGAAGTCCCCAGCGTGCGGGCCATGATCCAGGCCATCACTTTGACAATCCGTGGCATGATGCCAATGTAGTACAGCACGCTCATCAGGGCCGAGAAGAAGATGATTGTCGGCAACACGCCGAAGGCCAGCGTACTGAGCAGCGCTCCAGGTGCGGCGCCGCCGAGTTGCTCGGGCGAGCCATTCATGTTGAAGACGAATCGTGTTCCCGCCTTGACAAACTCCATCAGGGCGTTGATCCCTTGGCCGGCCTGATCGAATGCCCACAGGCCCGGTTTCGTCTTCAGCGTCAGTGTCGCGAAGACCAATTGCAAGCACAGTCCGCCGACGATGACCCGCAAGCTGACTCGATCGCGCCGCGTGCTCAGCAGCCAGGCGAGCAAAATCATCACGAACAGGCCGAGCAGGCTAATGAGTCGTTCCATAATACGATCGAGGGGAGTGACGGTGCATCGTTTTGACCGACTCGATCATACGCCATTCATGACAAGATCGAAATGGTCTGCCCGGCTTCGATGGGGTTCGGCGACTATCTCGTGAACTGGATCATCTCGCCGCGGTCGGCGGCGTCGCGGGCGCGCAACACGACCTCGGTAATACTCAGGCACTCGGCGGCCGTCATCGGCGACGCGGCCTTGCCGTCCAGGGAACGGACGAACGCCGTGAAGAAATTTGGGCCCGGTTTGGCCGTTAGCTCGCGCGGCGGCTCGTCGGCCGTGGCCAACAGCACGTCGTGAAAATCGTTGCGTACCTCGATAATCCCCCGGCTGCCGGCGATTCGCAGCCGATCGTCGCCGTGCGTGGGCATCGTGGCCGGCCGCAGATAATCGATCCGGGCCGTGACCGAGGCCCCATTGCTCAATTTGAGCAACAACGAAGCGTGATCTTCGCTCTCGCCAAACGCCGGCGTCCCCAGGTTGCTGTGAAACGCGGCCACGTGCGTGAAGTCGAGCCCCGTGGTCCAGCGAATCAGGTCCAGGCTATGAATGCCGACGAACGGAATCACGCCACCGAGTCGTGCGCGCGACTTTTGCCACTCGGGCCGCTCGCCGAGCCGATACGACTTTTGCGCCGTCACCTGACACACGGTGCCGATCTTGCCTGCCGCGACCAGTTCGCGCATCAATCGGTACTTGCCATCGCTGCGCATGGTGAGCAGCATCGTCAGCTTACTGCGCGAGCGATCCATGGCCCGACGGACTCGCTGCAAATCGTCGAGCGTGGTCGTCAGCGGTTTTTCGGTCACGATGTGAATGTGCCGTTCGAGCAGCGCGAGCAGTTGTTCGGCGCGGACGCCGCTCTCGTCGCAGACCACGCACACGTCGAGCATGGCGTGCTCGATCAGGTGCCGCCAATTCTGGTAGGCGTCGGCCCCGCGGGCTAATGGTTCGTGCGCGATGAATTGCTCGACCGCAGCAAGGTCGTCGTCGGCCACGGCCACAATCCGGCAGTTACCCAGTTCGCGAGCGCCAGCGAACACGACCGCTTGATGCCCTTTGAGGCCAATGATGCCGATCCGCATAGTTACATCGCTGGGAAGTGACTTGGATTAGAAAAACGAGTCTCGATAGGACGTGGCCCAGCGGGTATTTTACTCGCCCCGCACCCCGCGCCCCTATACCCCCTCGCTCGTCGCATCTTGAGTCCGACCGGTTCTCGGCATACGATACAGACCTGGATTACAGCCCTTTTCTCATCTGGGGAGTATGCCTGTCATGGTGCGCTCTGTCTGGCGTGGACTGTGTGTCGCGATTGCCTTGTTGTTGCCCGCTGCTGTCGAGGCGCAAAATGCGTCGGAAGACTTGCTCAGCCGGGGCATTCATACGTTCCATCGCGGTCGTTACAGCGCAGCCCATGAACTACTCACCGCGGCCATTAGCGCCGGTAGCGAAG
>CAYLYE010000301.1:0-5989 GCA_964387325.1 uncultured Planctomycetaceae bacterium | reverse complement strand
GGCGCTCTCGTCGATGGCAGTCGCATCTTGTCCGCATACCACACATCAAAGGGCGTAAAGGTATGGGTCATCACCGAGGCCACTGACGACAACGGCAGTCGGTCGGTCACGACGTTGTTGCTCCCGGAGGACTATTGAGGCGCAGATGGTCATGCCCGCAGAAGCCACCCCCGTCGTGTTCCGCAAATGGAGAGACAACGGCCAAATCATCGCCTTGTTTCCAGAGAGCCCCGCCGACACCAACGGTAGGTTTTGCGACAGCTATATGCACGTCGGCCAACACGGTGGTGCCGACTACTACGGCGTCGTGCAGTACACGCTGCCTGCCAGTCAGGATGAAGCGGCAGCATTGGCTTCCGAATTACGACGCATCGGATACCAACTCAAGGTGATGCGACGTGCTTCACGACGCCAGCACGAACAGCGGCAGCAGATGGCTTGGCGAATTGCTACGGCATGACGACCGAAAAATGAAGCCGTCGATTCGCCCCGACGCTCTCAAGTCTATTTGTACCGGTGTGGACATGGAACTTTACGTGATCGGAGTCGGTTCTCGCTGCGTGATCGCCAACGACCGCCTTCAGGGTTGGGGCAAGCTGGAATGTGGCAAGCTGTTCTCCTGTCGGTCTGTTGCTCACACCGAACTCAGTCGTATTGAAGCACCCCCTTGTCAGTCAACCATGAAGACATACATCAATCGAGTCGGCCCCGAAGAGTTCCCTCGTTACATCATCGTGAACGAGGATGACGAGGTTTGGAATGGCCAGGGCTTCGGTCATATCCGTTCTGGACTGATCTACGCCCATCGTGATCTTGCTGAGCAGGATGCGGCGCGTATCGAAGCAGAGCGTTCCGACTTTTTTCAGAGTGAATGAAGCGGGGCGACGTTTTTCCAGCCGAGTTGCAGTATTTTTTCCTTAATTAGAACAACTAATTTGAAAAATCCTGGGGAGTCGGAGTCCCACGGGTAGGGACTCCTGCACTACGCCGGGTTTTTTATTCTTGGGCTAAGACTGGTTCCATCGTCAGGTAAAGCAAATTCATGTCGGCAGACCTGCGTGCGAAATTGTCGGTCTTCACGTTCCTCCTTGGACTGGTCGCATACGGCGGCTGGTTGCCCTGGTCGTTTTTCTTCGTGTCGGCAATTGTGACCGCTTTTGCGTTCGCCATCAAAGGGGCAACGTGACGTGGAAGAACCCGAAGCTTTCCTCGAACGCCGACTTGCCGATCTGATCGCCGACTTGAAGTCCGACGACGAAGAAGTACGTTGGGACGCAGCATCCGACGTGAAGGACATGGGCACGGCTGCCGCAGCAGCCGTGCCCGCACTCATCGAACTCCTCCTCGACCGCCGCATCGCCGAGTTCACTTTCTACGCCAAGGGCATGGCAGCCGACGCGCTCGGCGAGATCGGACCAGCCGCCCGAGACGCGATCCCTGCCTTGCTCGAATGCACGCGGCCCGATTCCAAACTTCCCGAGGAAGGGCGATGGTTGCGGCTAAGGTCGGCGGCGGCAATTTTCAGCATCAGCAGCGATGTCTTGGTCGTTCGTCGGGTGGTGGGTGAGTTGACGGACGACCCGGAGGATTGGCTGCGTGCCCACGCAGCCAATCTCTTGGAAAAAATCCAAGCGTCAGATTCTTGAATACAAAAAATTGAGACGAGTTCCTGCCATCTTGACCCCGGATAGCCATTTACCGCTGCAAGGCTTCGGGATTCAGAAATTG
The DNA here is from genome assembly GCA_964387325.1 of uncultured Planctomycetaceae bacterium. Lineage (GTDB taxonomy): Bacteria > Planctomycetota > Planctomycetia > Pirellulales > PNKZ01 > CAZZBK01. Next base: position 4,261 of record CAYLYE010000301.1, on the reverse strand, counting down.
CTTCTCAATCAAAGAATAAATCTAATGGCAACGAACGGCCCTGGCATCGACCATTTATCGACTTCACAAGGCGCATCAAAGGCGCAGCGATCCGCAGAAAAGTTGCCCTTGACCTTTTCTGAGAAGTCGCTCGAATTGGGTTACATCACAGAAGCTCGGTCATGGTCGAGTAGTAGGGTGGCCCATGCAGCGTATGCCCGATGAATTCGGGCTAGAGCGGCTGAAGGACGAACACGCTGCGAACGTCCGTTGATTTGCTCGGACCACTACGAACCCGCCATGCCCATGTTCCCGTAGGCGACGATTCGCCGCGGTGGCCATTTAAGGCCAGCCGTCGAAACCCAACAGTGATGTTGATCGTCGCCAGGAGCTTCAAACTTTCTGAGCTTGCCGAGGGGGCAGACGGGTCCGCATCCCTTCGCAAGTTCCAATACTCGCCTTGCGAGTTGGAGCTTGCGATATGCGCCCGAAGTCACCAGTCCCCGATTCTACCAGTACCCAACCTGCCCATGTTTCCGTCCCACCGGCGTTGCCAGCGTGGATCACCGCTGAAGGGATCGAAGACACGATCAAGGTCTGGCAGCCGTATTATAAAGATAAATTGACCGTTGAAGATGCAGTCGCCATCATGGTGAATATCACGGCCTTGTTCGACGTGCTCGTCGAAGGGGAAACACTATGAAACAATTTATAGCACTCGCTCGGGTCAGCAGCCGTGAGCAAGAGCGGGAAGGTTACTCCCTGGAAATTCAGGAGGATGCTCTTCTGAATTACGCCGAAAAGGCTGGCGGAAAGATCGAGAAACTGTTTCGCATCGCTGAAACAGCGTCCAAACGCGATGAGCGAAAGACGTTCCGTGCGATGATTGACTACGCGCGAAAAAATTCTCACCGGTTGGATGGCCTTCTGTTTTACAAAATCGACCGTGCCTCTCGAAATCTATTCGATTATGTCGAATTGGAGCGTTTGGAAGTCGAGCAGGGGTTGCCGTTCTTTTCGGTTGCCCAGCCGACGGAGAATACCCCTGCTGGTCGCATGATGCGCCGCACCTTGGCAAATATGGCATCGTTTTATACTGAGCAGCAGTCGGTCGATGTCCGGGAAGGCATTGCACGTCGCGTTCAAGAAGGTTGGTTTCCAAGCCGTCCCCCTTTCGGCTATCGCAACGTTCGCCGTGACGGGCGTGGCACCGTTGAAATTCATCCAGAAAACGGCCCGAAAATCCGCCGTTTGTTTTTTCTGTATGCCTATCACCATTTGACGGTTGATGGACTGATTGAACGGCTCTACTCCGAAGGTGTCTTTTATTCGGCATCGAGTGCGAAATTTCCGCACAGCCAGTTACACGCCATGCTGCGGGATCGTTCCTACATCGGCGAAATTTATTTTCGTGGCCATTGGCATCCGGGAAAGCATGAGCCACTGGTTGATCTCTCGACTTGGGACCGAGTTCAGGTCTTGCTGGGTGGCCACGTCTATAATTCGCACGAAATGACCTACGCCAGCGAACTGATTACCTGTGGTCATTGTGGCGGGGCAATTACCGGCGAGAAAAAGGTCAAGCAGACCAAAGCCGGCGAGCGGGAATACTTCTATTATCGCTGTTCAAAGTATTCGACGACGGACCACCCGCGTGTCCGTATGACCGAGAAGGAACTCGATCAGCAAGTCGTTGCGATCTTCGACCGTTTGCGGATCAACGACAACGAGTTGCGGGAATGGGTCGTGAAGACCCTTCGTTCTCGGACCAAAGATCAGCAAGACCAAGCCCGGTTGTGGCGCGCCGAGCTTCATCGTCAACTGACCTTGGCAATCAGTCAGCAGGACCGGCTCTTAAACCTGCGGCTGCACGAGGAAGTGGATGCCGATACGTTTGCCGCCAAGCAGACCGAACTCCGTGATCGCATCGCGCGACTGAAGCTTCAGATCGACGCTTCTGACCGCACTCACGACGAAAATGCCGACATCGCCATCAAAGCGTTTGAACTTTCACAAAACCTGCGGGCCAAATGGCTTACCGCCGATTTCGTGGCCAAGCGCCGAATTCTCGAAATCCTTTGTTTGAACTGGACGCTCGATGGCGTAAGTCTTGTCCCTGAAATGAGAAAGCCCTTCGACATTCTTGTCGAAGGGCTTATCTCTGAACAAAGTCGAGCGAGCTAGAATTGAACACCATGTTAGCAGCCCGTTGAAGTAACCAACTTTTGCGGGCTCGCGCTATTTCACGTCGCGAATGCTCAGGTGGCCTGGTAACTCGTTGTGGATGGCTTGGATGAGTCCCATAACCCACAGATGTAAATCTGCACAAGACAAATCAACGCGCGAAGACCTTGTAAGCCTCGTGGCTTGCCGTTGCCGTACAGCTTGCGCAGGACGCGACTCAGGTTCCGACCAGCCGCTGCGATCAAGTAACGCTTCGTGACGTCTGCCTCGCCGCGCAACCAACTGCGCCGCGCTCCGCCGGTGTCGCACACATGCGCGAAACTCCGCTCGACCAACTCGCTCCGCTGCCGACTCAGACCTTTGCCTTTGTCACGCTGCATGCGCCGCCGATTCTCATTCACCGCTCGCTGTTGACCTGCCGGCTTGTCTTTCCAAGAGCGATCATGCGGCCGCTGGGGCTCGGGAATGTACGTGCGAATCTCGAGCGACGTCGCTAACTCGATCGTCTCGGCCGAGTGATAACCTTTGTCAGCCACCACCTCGGCGATCTTCGCGTCGCTCTCCGCCGCTTGCAAGTTCGCTTGAGCCGACAACACGCTATCGACCAACGTTTGCGCATCACCGTCGTCAGCCGGACGAATCTCGGCCGCGAGAATCAAATCGGTTTCGAGATCGACCACATGTTCGGCCTTGTATGCCAGATGCGTGCGGCCATCTTTGAGTTGTGCGATCCGCGCGTCATCGTCGGTGGCCGACTTCCACTCGTCGTTGGAAACACGCTTGTTTTTCCGGGCTTTATCGAAGCGGCGCACTTCTTCGGCAGTCGGCTCATGCTCGGCGTCGATCACTCCTTCTTCGCGCATCAAGCGGGTGACATACGCTTGCCAATCTTCGCCCGTGTCACGTCGCACGATGCTCTTCATCGCCGCATTGGCTTCGAGCGTCGTGCTGTCAACGCCGACGGTCTTCCCACGCAACAGGCCATGCTGGTCGGCCAGTCGCAACACGAATTGAAACACTTCTTGGCACACTTCCAGCGGCAAACGTTGACGGGTGTTCGTGAGTGTCGAGTGATCGGGCGTAGCGTCGGTCGGGCCGTAGCCGAGGAACTCAGCGAGCGAACGGCTGTCGTGACAACGCCAAGCGATGCCGCGTTGGCTGTCGATGCCTTCGAAGAAGCCGATAAGCAGCATGCGAAAGTAGACGCCGGGAGGAATCGATGGCTTGCCACGTTTCTCTTCCGTTTCGTAATACTGCTGGCAGCGGCGTTCGAGCCAAGTGTCGAACTCGGCCGTGGCGAGTAGCCGGTTCAGTTTTTGATAGAACGGATGGCCGGGCGATCGGGCCAAGTCGTCGGTCGCGACAAAGAGCGCTGCTTGACGTTGTGATTTACGTTTGCCCATCGCCATGGGGAGCACCTCCGTTTCGGTTGAATGTGTGATAATCAACCGAATCACGCGGTGGACGTCAAGGGGCGATATTTCAACGGGCTGTTAGGCCACTTTCCTAGAGCGATTTCGATGTTTCGCGTTGGGTTCATCCTACTAACGACGATTGCTTTGCTGATCTGCCCGTACCGGTGCGCGGTTCGCAGCGCTATGGCTGCACCACAAGCCCAGGTGAAGCAGGGATGCTCTTGCTGTGCGACGAAGTGCTTACCAGTGCATGTGGGTGGTGTGACAATCCCCGGTGAATTGCCGAGCCAGCCTCTTGAAGATGAGGACTCCTGCGTCTGTGTTTGCGATGGCGCAGTTTTCACGGCAACCGTGATCGTAATTACGGCATGCGTCAGTTGGATTGATTGCCGCGATCTCTCTGCTCGGATGGGTCTTTATCACGCCGAGCAATTCGCGTTTGATCATGGGCCACCAGACGGCCTTGAAAGCGGGCTGTGCCCCCGTCTATCGATGCAGTCTCTCTTACTGTAATCGGTCTTTTCTAGGCATCGAAGTCCATTCGGATTGCGACGCTTGCCCCACGGCAACTTCGACTGGAACAAGGCAAGCTCATCGAAAAAGGACGCGAGATCAGCGTTGTCGGTACCGATCAACACGAGAAAAGGGCATGAGGATGGTTAAGTTTGATCCTTACGACTACA
>CAYLYE010000300.1:0-6022 GCA_964387325.1 uncultured Planctomycetaceae bacterium | reverse complement strand
TCGCGGTGCGATGTTCTTCGACCAACTTGGCCAAGTCATCGGAGCGAAACGGCAGCCGACCACTGAGCGCCTCGTATAGGGTCACCCCAAGGCTGTACAGGTCGCTGCGCACGTCACGCCGCAGCCGCGAGCTGAAGGTCTCGGGGGCCGAGTACGCCAGCGAACCGACCACGCACTCCTGCTCGCTGCGCGTCTCCTCGTCGGCACGTCGCGCAAAGCCCAGATCGAGCAGCGTCACGTGTCCGCTCGTGCCGATATGAACGTTCGCGGGCTTTATGTCTCCATGCTGCCAACCGGCGAGGAACAGCACATCGAGCGCCTCGGCCACTTGTCGCCCCAGCCAGGCGACTGTGGGCACTTCGACCCGCCCTCGCTGCAAACGCGCGGCGAGCGTTTCGCCTGCGAGCCAAGGAAACACAACAAAGTACGGTGGCTCGCCGAGGTGGCTGTCGAGCACGCAGGGCAAATGCTCGGTCTGCAAGGAGCCAAGCACCTCGGCTTCGCGCCGCATGGTGTCGATCGCCGTGGGGACATTTTCCCAACGGGGGTGCAACACCTTGATTGCGTACCGGGCCGACTCACGCACCGACGACGCGGCCGGCTTGGCGCGGTACACCCGGCACAGTGCCCCGTCGGCCACGATCCCGACGGTCTCCCAACCCCCGAGCCGCGTGGCGCTCGTGGCGACGCTGGCGACGAAACGTCGCGACCAGGCTTTGCGTTGCGATGGAGTCAGGTACATGCGTGTCGTGCTGCGGGAACGTCGCTCGAAAAGGAAGCCGTATCTTCCACCATCGACCAACCACCCTCTCGATCATCGCCCTGCTAGCACACAGTTTGCCGCCGCGACTCGTCTTGATAACCGCAGCCAGCCATCACGAGCCCGCCTTTCCCACGCTCGTCTCTTGTCTCCGGTCTCTAGGCTTCCTCCCTAACTCAGGCAGCGTAACGTGCCCCTCGCGGTACAGCACGTTATAGGCGCAGAACGGAATGATATGCCCGCTAGGGAGCACGTGATGTGTGCAGCACTTCATCAGCCGTCGCACGTCGAAGTTGTACGCGTCGAGGAACGATGTGATTGTGATCCGCAGCACGTCAGCCGACGAAAGTGTCTCGTTGATCGCGCGCGTGAAAAACTCCTCGGCCGCGCTCGCGACTTCGTCCTCCGTCGTCAGCACCGGCAGGCTCGTCAGGTCCACGCCGGGCGCGTCGGCCGGGGCGCAACTCCCGCCGCTACAGCAACCCTGCCGCCCCAGGAACGTCTCGATCAGTGACCTGGCCTGCACGCGATTGAACACGATTCCGTTGGCGAGCAGATCGAGATGGCTACGCGCGTCGATGAAACGATTCAGCGGCACCACGCGACCACCGGCACGATACACATAGCACAGGCTGTGACAATTCGGATGCGCACACGGCAGCGGCATAAAATCGTCGATCTGGAACTGTCCGTCGGTCTGCGACGCGAGCCCCTTGATCACGTCGGGGAACGTCGCGCGACGCTCGAGCTGCTCGGGCAACACATGGCGGCCCGAGTACGTGGCGGGCTGCAAACTCACCCCCGTGATCCACGGCCGTTCTAGGGCAAAGCGAACGATCGCGCCGAGTTCGTCATCGTTCACGCCCCCTTGCACCGTGACAACGAGCGTTGTTTTGATGTTTCGCTTGCCGAGGGCTTCGATCGCCCGCAGCTTGATATCGACGAGCGATTCGCCCCGCAGGGCGAGTGACGTGCTCTCGCGGAAGCCGTCGAATTGAAAGTACACCTCGACCCGTGGGCCGTGCGACGCGATCGTCTCGACCAGCCCTGGATCGCGCGCCAGCCGAATGCCGTTGGTGTTGATCATCACGATGTCGATCGGCTGCGAGACGGCGTAGGCCAATATCTCGGCAAACTGTGGATGCAACGTCGGCTCGCCTCCGGACAGTTGCACAACCTCGGGCCGCCCTTCGGTCTGCACCACGCGGTCGATCATCGCGCGGCACTCGTCCAGCGAACGATGTTTGCCGCCGGGGGCACTGCTGGCAAAGCACATCGGGCAGGTCAGATTGCAATGGTCGGTCAGCTCGACGAGCGCGATGCAGGTGTGTTGCTCGTGCTCGGTACAGAGGCCGCAATCGAACGGGCAGCCTTTATCGGGCTCGATACCCAATTGTGGCGGCAGTTTGCCTGGCAGGCTGAACTCCATGCGGTCGTACATCGTCACATCGGAACAGACAAAATCTTCGCGCACGCCGTGTGTCGGACAGCGTTTGCGAAAATACACTCGGCCATTGTCCTTGGCGATGATCTTCGCGCTCACGAGCGTCAGGCATTCGGGACATAAGCTCTGCGTGGTGCCGAGGAACGTATGATCGCGAAGCTGCATCATGGTGTGGAACTCATCCTCTTCGATTTAGCCCCCGGCGATAAGACGGTACATCCGTACGCCGGGGGGCGCGTTGCCGGCCGTTCGCGGCTTTCCAATCAATGAAAGTTCAACGAGACGAACGACACGCACGAGATGAAGCAGCAGACGAACGAACTGATCGCGACGCCGAAGCCGATCAGGATGGCCCAGCCGATCCCCAAGCCGCGAAAGACCACCGCGCTACCGACGCCACACACACCCGGTAACAACAGGGCGAACGGAATCGCGATATCTCCCTTCGGATCACCGATCGCGAGCAATGCCACGAGACCGGCCGCAACCGCCATGCCGAGCACAACAATGCCGAAGCGCGCGAACCCCGACAAGCCGCTCGACTTGATCGCTCCCCCGGAGGTGCGCGGCGACGCGAACGCTCCTTGTTCGTGTCCGCAATGCGGGCACTTCTCCACACCTGCAGGCAACTCAGTCGAGCAGGCAGGACAAATCGGCGTGGCGGTGATTTCGTCGGACATTTTACAAGTCTCCGCACCTCAATCGTGATCCAACTTAAAACTTCGTCCGACTTTACGGTTTTAGCGAACGTACTCGAGATACTCGTCTAGCCTTTTGTCGTCGCTCCACGATCCGCATGCCTCGTGCAGGTCAGCTTCTTGTTCGGCTGTGAGTTGCCGGACTACAGTAGGCGCCACCGACACGGTCACCACGACAGCTTGACCGTCGGGCACGTTGAGCGGTTGGTCGAGCTTGATCACGTCGCCATGCACCACTCCACGATACTGAAGCGAAGTTGGGTTACTCATGCGCTACGTTCCTTCTACGATCTGACAAGCAAGGGATTGACGCCTCAACGCATCTTCAACAACGAGCGGGAGGCGTCAGCCTCCTGATAAGTCCGCCAACCCAACACCATCGCAGAAATATCGGGGGCCTAACGACCCCCGCTCGTTGTTGACCGCTCGTTGTTTGAAACAACTCACCCATCATAACCTAAATTAGGCGAGAGCCAGCGCTCGACCTCGGCCACGCTGAGTTGCTTGCGATGAGCGTACTCTTCAACCTGATCCTTGAGTAATCGATCAACGGCGAAGTACCTCGACTCGGGATGAGCAAAATACCAGCCGCTCACGCTGGCGGCGGGCAGCATCGCGAACGACTCGGTCAAGCGGATCTCGGCGTTCTTCTCGGCTTGCAGCAGATCGAATAGCGTCCGCTTCTCGGTATGGTCGGGACACGCCGGATAGCCGGGGGCAGGACGAATGCCGCGATAGGCCTCGTCGATGAGCTGCTCGTTGCTCAGCCGCTCGTCGCGTCCGTAGCCCCATTCGCGTCGCACGCGCTGGTGCAGGTGTTCGGCGAACGCTTCTGCCAGCCGATCGGCGAGCGCCTTGACCAAGATCGCTTGGTAGTCGTCGTGTTTCCGCTCAAATCGTTTGACCAACTCATCACAGCCGAGACCGGTGGTCACGGCGAACGCGCCGAGGTAATCACGACGATGGCTCTCGCCCGGAGCGATGAAGTCGCTCAGGGCGTAGAACACGTCCTGGCCCGGTCGTTGCCACTGCTGACGCAGGGTGTGGAAGCGACACAACTCGTGCTGCCGCGTGTCGTCGGTGTAGACCGCAATGTCGTCGCCGATGCTGTAGGCCGGCCAGAAACCGTACACGCCGCGCGCCACGAGTAACTGCCGAGCGACGATCTCGTCGAGCAACTTCTGCGCGTCGTTGAACAGTCGAGTTGCCTCGACACCCACGACGGGGTCTTTGAGAATGGCCGGATATTTACCCTTGAGCTCCCAGGCCATGAAGAACGGCGACCAATCGATGTACTCGCGCAATGTCGCGAGCGGCACCTCGACCACGCGGCGACCGGTGAACTCGGGCGTAGGAATATCGACGGTGGCCCAATCGGTCGAGAGTTTTTTAGCACGCGCTTGCGAGAGGGACACGAGCGACGTATTGGAGCGCTGCTGAAAACTGGCCAACAACTGCGATTGCTGTTCACGATTCTTGCGGTCGTACTCCTCGCGGCTCTTGGGGTTGAGCAGTGACTCGACGACATTCACGCAGCGCGAGGCGTCCATCACGTGGACGGTCGAACGCTCGTAATGGGGCGCAATCTTGACGGCCGTATGCTTGGCGCTGGTCGTCGCTCCGCCGATGAGCAGCGGGACCCGGGCGCCATTGCGTTGCATTTCCTTGGCGACATGCACCATCTCGTCGAGGCTGGGGGTGATGAGCCCCGAGAGGCCGATGATGTCGACCCCTTCTTTGATAGCGCGTTCCAAAATCTGTTCGCAGGGGACCATCACCCCCATGTCGATGACTTGGTAGTTGTTGCAACCCAGCACGACGCCGACGATGTTCTTGCCAATGTCGTGTACGTCTCCTTTGACGGTCGCCAGGAGAATTTTCCCGCGTGGGGCGTCGGCCGCGCCACCGCCGCGTCGTTTTTCCTCTTCCATGAACGGTTCAAGGTAGGCGACCGCCTTCTTCATGACCCGGGCGCTTTTGACGACCTGCGGCAGAAACATTTTTCCGGCGCCGAACAAGTCGCCGACGACCTGCATACCGGCCATGAGCGGCCCTTCGATGATCGACAAGCACGAGGGGCTGTTACGGCGCAGCTCTTCGACGTCGCCATCGATAAACTCGGTGATGCCGTGGATCAGCGCGTGCTTGAGTCGCTCGGCGACACTCTCTTGCCGCCAGAGTTGCTCGCTGCCGGCGACTTTGACTTGCTGATGCTTGACACTCTCGGCAAAGTCGACGAGCCGCTCGGTTGCGTCCTCACGGCGATCGAAGAGCACGTCCTCGACCCGTTCGAGCAGGTCCTTGGGAATGTCTTCGTAGACGCTGAGCTGCCCGGCGTTGACGATACCCATGTCCATGCCGGAGCGAATGGCATGGTAGAGGAAGGCGGAGTGCATCGCCTGGCGGACCACCTCGTTGCCGCGGAAGGAGAAGCTGATGTTGCTCACGCCGCCGGAGACTTTGGCGCCCGGACAGCGTTGCTTGATGAGTCGCGTGGCCTCGATGAAGTTGATCGCGTAGCGATTGTGTTCCTCGATGCCGGTGGCCACGGTGAGAATATTGGGATCGAAGATAATATCTTGCGGCGGAAAGCCGGCCTGATCGACGAGCGCGCGATACGACCGCTCGCAGATGCGGACTTTCTCGTCGATGCCGACGGCCTGCCCTTGTTCGTCGAAGGCCATGACCACGACGGCCGCGCCATAGCGGCGGATGATCCGAGCGCGTTCGAGGAATTTCGCTTCGCCGTCTTTAAGGCTGATCGAGTTAACGATCCCCTTGCCTTGCAGGCATTTCAGGCCCGCCTCGAGGATCTCCCATTTCGAGCTGTCGACCATAATCGGGACGCGACAGATCTCGGGCTCGGTGGCAATCAGGTTCATAAAACGGGTCATCGCGGCGACGCCGTCGAGCATCCCTTCGTCCATGTTCACGTCGAGGACATTGGCTCCCGAGTCGACTTGTTCGCGCGCCACCTGCACAGCCGCTTCAAAGTCGTTAGCCAGCACGAGCTTGGCGAACTTGCGGCTACCGGTGACGTTCGTCCGCTCGCCGATCATCGTGAAGTTGGTCTCGGGCCGAATCACATAGGGCTCGGAACCACTGAGATGCGTGAGACCG
>CAYLYE010000299.1:0-6045 GCA_964387325.1 uncultured Planctomycetaceae bacterium | reverse complement strand
CAACCCAGACCTCCTGCTGCGCCCACCCGTCGAATACTACTCAACCCTTGTTCATGAAATGGTTCATCACTGGCAACAGTGCTTCGGCTCTCCCAGCCGCAACGGCTACCACAACATGGAATGGGCGAGGCAAATGGTCGCAGTCGGCCTCATTCCAACTGACACAGGTGAACCGGGCGGCAAGCCCACGGGCCAAAGGGTGACGCACTACATCGAGCCGGAAGGACGGTTCATGCAGGCGTTCACCAAGCTCCCCAAACAAGCACTGCTTCCTTGGGTCAGTGGCGCAACCGAAGGGGAAGAGAAACCCAAGAAGCCCACAGTAAAGAAAACCAAGTTCATCTGCCCGGAGTGCGAGACGCCGATCTGGGCAAGCACTCCCGAACTCGAAGCGACTTGTGACACTTGCGATGAACCGTTTTTAACCAAAGAAGACTACGAGGCATGGAAGACGGAGAACCAAAATGACTAATCAGAAGCTCACCAAGGATGAGCAAGCTGCCCTTGAATCTTACAACAAGAAGCTCCAGCGAGTTCGAGATACGACTCGGCTGGTCGCCAGCGGCTACAGCAACGGCTACTACTGTTGGGGCGACGGCGGGATCGGAAAGTCATACCACATGATCGCCGAACTCAAGGCGATGGGATTGGTGCTGGACAAGGATTGGGTGCTGCATAACACCCGTCTCAGTTCCGCCGCATGGTTTGACAGTATCGACAAGTTCCCATCGCACGCCCACATGCACGAGGACATCGAAAATCTCTTCACCGAGAACACGGCGCTCAACATGATGCGAAGTGCCATGTGGGGCCAAGAAGATGAGAACGGCCAACAGGAACGCATCATCACCTACGGGATCAAAAACTTACTCAAGCCCGGCGAAGAACGCCGAGTTTTGTTCACCGGACAAATGCTCTTCACGGGCAATAAGCCGCTGGAGGCGATCCCGGAGTTGGAGGCGGTTAGCACTCGCATCGAGGTCGAACACCCGGAAGTCACTCGTGACGAAATGTTGGCCGTGATGAAGAGTATCTGCCTTCAGGGCAAGAAGACCGACAAAGGCTTCGTGTCGCCGGAGGATTGCCTTGAAGTCTTTCGCTATTACTCAACCCATCTTGAGGCTGACACCAAGATTGATCTCCGTGTGCTGAACCGGGCGATCAAGCTGCGGCTGGGTATCAACAAGCTCAAGCTGACGACGACGTGGCAGAACTTGGTGGACCGAGCGATCCAGCAGTCTACGGAAAGCCAGCAACCGCTCACTCGCCTTCAACGTACTGCCAAAGAGCGAGACATCGCCTTGGAGTTGAAGAAGAAGGGCCTTACGGGCGTACCTCTTCGAGTCGAGTGGGAGAAGCGGACAGGCCACAAGACGATTGACTCATACTACAGGCGATTGAAATGACCATTACAATCACGCACTGCAAAAACTGCAAATCTGCAACGATTGGGACGATCTGGCATATTACAAGCTAGAGCTTCAACGTGCTTGTCGATAGAACCGCACGCCGTTCACGTCGGCCATCGTCAACAGGCCAAATTGAACAAGTCCGTCGAGCAAGCTATCGAGCGTGTCTCGCTCAAGCTCAATGGCACGGCCAAGCTCGCCTCGTGACATTCCCTGTGGTCCAGCTTGGGCGATGATCGGCAGAATTCTGTCGGCGTGCGGGATCGTCTCTCGATCTCGACGCCATGTAGCAAGGGAACGAAGCATGGTCTATTTAGTCGCCCCAACCCAAGTTCCGATTCTGACTGCGAGCAGAATCACACGGCGATCTCCTCCTCGAACTCCGTACCCGTCAAACTGAGATCATCGTCGTCACTTGGACACCCCATGCCGATGTCAGCCATGACCCGCTCCAACGTAGCGCCTCGGAAGTAAGTCAGGTAGTGCGTTTGGATAAGATGGTAGACGGCATCCTCCAGTCCTTCACCACGTCCGAACTTGCTAACTAACGCTCCCACGATCTGCCCGATCTCCTTGCGGGCGAGGCCACGCAGCAACCGGCAGAGCCGAGCGATCTCTTTAGTCGCATCAGTCTCAAGGCAGTGATACCGGGCAAGTTGATCGACAAACTGCTGGGCTGGATCGGCGGGTTGTTCTTCCGGTCTATTGGTCGCAACCGGAGTAGCAGATCGTTGCGGTTCAGCGACCGGCTGAGTCGGTGTTGGCGAAGCTGCAATTGGTTGGCTCGCTAACCGCCGACGTGCAGCCGTAATCGTCTTTCCGCATACGCCGTACCGTCTAGCGAGTTTAGCTGCCTTGTGGTAGCCGAGGACATCATCGCAGGCGACGAGGTTATCTATGATGTCCCTGTCCAGATCGTACACCGCCCAATTGTTTGAGATGACGAGCCGTTCGTCTTCCTTGCCGTTGTCCCAGGTCGCAAACCAGGGCATCAGGTCTTCGGGCGGCTGGACCGCTTTGAACTTCTGGCCGTCCTTCACGACCAGACGCAGGTTTGCCAATCGGACAAGCACCCGTGGCAGCGTCCTGGTGCGATCTACGCCGGTCCATCGGGCGATCCGGTTCTTGGTGACGGGGTGGTTCTTGAATCGCCACAGCAATGCACTGTAGACCCAGCGTTCCTTGAGCGTCAACTTGCAGTGGCGAGTGGTGGCGATAAATCTGACCAGCTTCTTGTCGGCGAAGTGGCCTTTGAGGATTTTGAATTTGTTCTGACCCATTCGGTTGTTCGTTTCCTGTTCGATCCGCCATCCGAGGATGGCCGTTACTGTAGGTATTATACGGTGATGAATTCTTCCCGTTGGGGTGATGATTTTTTCCCTTCGCAGGTGATGATTTTTTTCCTACGAAGTGATGAATTTTCCCCGAAAGGTGATGACTTTTTCCCACGGAAATAAAGGAAATAGGTTTTGAAACCACAACCAAACAAAAGATCAAACCCGTTAGCGATGCAGTGACGGGTCGGTGCTGGAGAAAGCGGGGTTGCCGATTGTTGCAGTCTGGCTGTGCAGTAACGGATGATTGGCTGTGGCCGCTACCAAGTGTTGCCCAGGTGAGTTAGGCATGTCGTTGTATGTGGCTCGCTACGCTCGCCACAGCGTAGGGGCTGCGCCCCCTACGCATGGAACTGATCTCGGTTAGTTGGTGCTGGCGTGGACACCATAATCGCAGTAGTCGAAGCCTATGACTTGTTTCAGTCTGGCTGTACAGCGGGCGGGCAGTCCAGCCTCATGGTGCTGGTGACTGCTGCCTGACTACACGGGCCAGCAAGAGTGATGTCAGACGGCTGCGTGCAAAAATCGCCGGGTTATTCACCAGGGGAGTGCAGCAGAACTCTCCAGAACCGTAACCGCTGACGTGATCGAGATCGACCAACGACTATTAGCGTCATTGTCGGCGACGTTGCCGGGACAGCGACCCGTGCTGTGCGAACAAGCCAGAACGGATAATAGGCCAGTAACCGAGTGAGTAAGGCGACGTTGCCCCGATTCAGCATGGACGACACAAGTGCAATGCCTACACCAGAATGACGACCGTCGTGTGAGACATGCGGGAGGTTATTACCCGCATGGGCCTAGCCAGTCTTCTTTTGCGTGCCAGTGTGTCGCCGATTGCCCCAGGGACGCACACGGGTTAGTAAGTCCGGCCTCGCTATCAGCCGTTTGCCGAGTTCGTTTACCAAAAGCAGCAGACGGCTATTAACGCAGCTTGTGATTTTGACCACGCAGCTACGACCACTTAATAGCGTTATTACCCGACACGTATGACCGACTCCATCTCGGCTAATAGCAGCAAGTGTTTCGCTGGAATCCCGACTCGTGCCAGTCTACAAGTGCGCAAGTAGCTCGACATGCCGAGTTCGTTCCGCAGAAATTCAACCTCGTCGTCCGTGAACCACGGCACCGTCAAGGCGACCATAAGCCGCACAATTCCATCCGGCCCCGCCTCCTCCGCTTTCTTGATCGCTGATTCGGCGATCACGGCCTGAGCATTCACGTTGTCATCCTCACCGCTCAAAAAATGCCATAGACCAGTATGCCGTGCGTGGCGGCAAACTTCTCGGCAGCGTCGTGGCTGCTGAAGATCGCCGCCAGATGCCACTCGGTCCAACGACCGTGGCGATCTATGTATAAGTCTTCGGTCAAAGAGTTGATGCGTATGCGGTATCTCATGAGCATCAGGGTACTAATCGACGACTGACGTTTGGTGAAAATGTGAAGGCGGAAATGAACTGACCGGGCAGTTGCGACTCTGTGTTCGTGGACGACTCGCAGCGATCACCGTTAGAGCGATAGTACCCTGCAAGGCATCAGGAGAAAAAAGATGCCTACGCAAAACGAAATCAGAACTGCAATCACGAACAAGATCGTCGAATCTTTGAAGCAAGGTCGCATACCGTGGCGACGACCGTGGACCGGCGTTGATGGCCCCCGGACGCCGACAAACTTCGTCACGAAGCGCCGCTATTCGGGTATGAACATCCCGATCCTGTGGCTCGCCGGTCAGGAACGTGGTTACTCGGTCGATTATTGGGCGACGTTTTCGCAGTGGAAGTCCATCGGGGCCAACGTGAGAAAGGGCGAGAAGGCCACGCAGATCGTGTTCTTTCGGCCCATCAAGAAAACGGTGCGAAAGGAAGATGGCAGCGAAAGTCTGGAAAGTTTTCCACTGCTTCGGGTATTCCCGGTCTTTTCAATCCATCAGGTATCCGGTGCTGCGGTCGAAGCGTTATTGGATCGGCCTGCACACCCGGTTTTCGAGCATGAACAGCGGGCAGAATTTGAGAAGGTCGTGGCTGCGACGAATGCCCAAGTGGCTTACGGCGGGTCAAAAGCGGTTTACTATCGCTTTCCCGAAGATCGCATCCAGCTTCCACCGGAAGAAGACTTCGTGAGCTTCCCAGCTTTTGCCGAGACGATGGCGCACGAATTGGCGCATTGGACGGAATGGCGATTGGCTTGGCAAGGCAACTATGCCGAGGGCGAGCTTCGAGCGGAACTCAGTGCAGTCTTCACGGTCGCTGCGCTCAACATCCCAGAGTCCAACGATCTGACGAATCATGCTTCGTACATCCAATCGTGGCTCGAAGCACTTCAGAACGATCCAAAATACGTTTTCCGAGCAGCGGCGGCTGCCTCAAAAGCCACGGACTACATCCTGTCTTTTTCCCGCCCGACACCTGAGAGCGAAGTTGACGACGCCACGGCGGCAGTGGCGTAGACGACGCCGGTGCATGTCGGCGGATTAGGCGGATTGTACCCTACTCTTCAATTGCGGCCCCGACATCACTTACGCTTCCTGCAACTCCTTCGCTACCTGTTTCAACAGCTTATTGCTCTTCTTCGCCTTCGAGATGCGTTCTAGCCACACGTGTCGTTTCTCCGGGTTCATTTGCAATGCCTCGACTCTCGCTCTAAGCAATTGGGCGAATCGACCACGAGAACCAGGGTCGGTTGCTTCCGGCGTCAGTATCTCCAAGACATCAGCGTAATGCTCTGATCGCTTAAACCAGCGAGATAGCTTTCTCCCTGTCAGCGATCCACGCTCTCCTGTTGGTCGCCAGTTGTGGTGCCCCATAACGATCCGAACAAGAACACCGACGCATTGCCGAACTCGTGTCTTCGGTTGCTGCGGAAACATCTGTCGGTCGAGTTCGACGATAACTCCAGCCAGTGGCGGGCGTCGATGGTGTTCCTCACTTTCGATCATTCGGCGCTGCCGATCTGGATCAGAGAAAAACTCGATCAGACGGGGAAAAATCTCCTCACCGTATAGGTCGGCAAACTTCTTTCCCTGTGGATCGCCAGTAAACGCTTCAAGCAGGTTCATGTTTAGACAGCCTAAAACAAGCCGTTCAGTTTTTGACAGACATTGATTTTAGCACGCTGTAAATCGCTTTGCAGTAGCGACTTACTGCGCAAATGAACCCAGGTGCAATTGTGGACTCTATGTTGTCAGACGACCGCAGTTCTGGCACGAGTCGGAGCGGTTGCCGGAAAACAACCAGGAGATCGAACGATGAAAAGTGGCCCTCGACGACTGACGAACACGAGCAAGCGAACGACTACCCGGAAGC
>CAYLYE010000298.1:0-6063 GCA_964387325.1 uncultured Planctomycetaceae bacterium | reverse complement strand
GCGCATGGCATCGTGACGGCCACGCTCCCGTCCAACGTGTCGCACAACGCGCCGACCATCGCGTTCTGCGCTCATCTCGATACGTCGCCCGAGACCTCGGGCCAGGGGGTTAAACCCCAGGTGTGGCGTAAATACCCCGGTGGCGATCTGGCGCTGAGCGCCGCGAGCCAGCAGGTCATTCGCGTGGCCGATAGTCCTGAGTTGGCCAAACTCGTCGGGCAAACGATCATCACCAGCGACGGCACCACGTTGCTCGGCGCCGATGACAAAGCCGGCTTGGCAGCGATTGTCGAAGCGCTGGCCTATTTGGCGGAGCATCCTGAAATCCCGCACGGAGCGATTCGGGCGTGCTTCACCTGTGATGAGGAGATTGGTCACGGGGTCGATTATATCGATGTCCCTGGCCTGGGGGCCACGGTCTGCTACACGCTCGACGGCAGCGGAACCGATCAGATTGCCAACGAGACTTTTTCGGCTGACTTGGCGACCGTCGTGTTTCGCGGCGTCAACATTCACCCGGCGATTGCCTACGGACGCATGATCAATGCCGTCCGTGCGGTGGGGGTCTTTCTTGATCGCTTGCCGCGTACGGCGCGCTCGCCGGAAACGACCTGCGATCGGCAAGGCTTTTTGCATCCTTATCACATCGATGGCGGTGTCGCGCAAACGACCGTACAGATTCTCTTGCGCGACTTCGACACACCCAAGCTGGCCGAGAGCGCCGAGTTACTGCGACAAATCGCATCGACCGTAATGGCCGATTTTCCCGGCCTGCAGATTGACGTGCAGATCACCGAACAGTATCGCAATTTGGCCGACGGCTTGCAGCGTGAGCCGCGGGCCGTCGCGCATGCGATGACAGCACATCGCCGCCTGGGACGCGAGCCGCAACTGACGATTGTGCGCGGCGGGACCGACGGTTCGCGGCTCACCGAGTTGGGGCTGCCGACACCGAATCTCTCGACGGGGGAACACAATGCGCACGCCCCGATCGAGTGGAGTTGCTTGGAAGAAATTGCCCAAGCCGCAGAAATTGTCATCGAGTTGGCACGTGTCTGGGGCGAGCCTTGCTAGCAGACACTGTTTTAATTCTGCCAGCTTACGGTCAATTTGTCGGCCTCATTTGGTCGAGTAAATCGAAACAGGTGCTGTGCTCGACAGGTAGGCTGAGTTGCAGTGCCGCTCGTGTTTCGATGCGTTTCACCGTACCTACGATGGAACGAGCATCGAGGAATGCTTGACCTGCCAAGCCAAGGAAGGTTTGCCGTGCCTCGGTTGTCGATCATCATAACGGCCTTGGGCAATGTCGATTTACTCGAGCAGGGCTTGGTCTCGGTCCTGCAATACCGCCCCGCCGACTGCGAAATCATCGTTCTGCTCGACCAAGCATACGACGATCCCTACAACCTTCGTGACGAAGGGGTACGGTACTGCGAACTGGCGGCCGGGGCATCACGCCTCGATGCAATCAATCGCGGCCTGTCGCTCGCTCAGGGAGAGATCATCCATACGCTTGCCTGCGGAGCCGAAGTCGCCGAGAACTGGGCCGACCTCGCCTTGCAGGCATTCGACGACTCAACGGTCGGTTGCGTTGTGCCGTTGATCGTTGATCAGGCATCTCAGGGTGAACGGGTCCTCTCGACCGGTGTGAAGCTATCGGCCGGCGGTCAAGTGCTCTCGCTCCATCGCGGCCGATCATTGGCCAAGCTCGACACGGCGCGGCAACACCCGGTTGGCCCCAGCCTGCTGGCTGGCTTCTATCGTGCGACCGCGATCGAGTCGCTACGTGGAGCTTTTGATCCTTATGTCGGAGCGACACTCGCCGATGTTGATCTGGCCTTGCGATTACAAGCCGCCGGGTTCAAAAGCGCTTTCGCCATCGAATCGGTCGTCTCGATCAACTCCACGCAACTCGATCACACCCGTGTCGATACGCAACAAGCGAGCCGCGAGTTAGAACGGCTCTTCTGGCGTCATCGAGGACAATCGCCGCTTGCGCAAAGCCTCGCCGCACATGCCGTGCTGCTCGGCTTCGAAGCCCTCTCGGCCCTGGTGCGTCGGCAACTCTTCGCCACGGTCAAGGGACGCATGCTTGGTGCCATCGATGCTCTGCTCGGACGCGGCCGCGCTGCGGCCAAGCCCACGCGCAGCCCCACCCCGCGCGAAGAACGCACCGTGCGCGAGCTCCCCAGCAGTCTGCGGCTCGACTCGGCCCATCGTCTGCGTGGTCGTCGCGAGTCGACGAGCGGCGCCTCGCGGCCGTTGCGCCGCAGTGCTTGAGCGCGACGCACGATCAATACGCGTTACGATGCCGAAATCCGCACCACACGGTGAGCCAAAGGATTTTCAGATCCAGCGCGAGTGACCAGTTGCTGATGTAATACAGGTCGCACTCGACCCGTCGGCGCAACGAGGTATTGCCGCGCCAGCCGTTGACCTGCGCCCAGCCGGTCATGCCCGACTTCACCTGATGCCGCTGAGTATAATAGGGAATCTGGTGCTTGAACTTGTCGACAAACACGCCGCGCTCGGGACGTGGCCCGACGAGGCTCATGTCCCCTAGCAACACGTTGAACAGTTGCGGCAATTCATCCAAGCTCCAGCGCCGCATGAATCGGCCGATGGTTGTGCAGCGATCGTCGTTCTGTCGCGCCCAGACGGGCCCGGTGTGCTGTTCGGCGTCGAGCCGCATGCTGCGGAATTTGAACATTTCAAACGTTCGCCCTGCCAAGCCGGTGCGCGGTTGTCTCAGCAGCACGGGACCTGGACCACTCAACTTCACAAGCACCGCCAGTAGCAGCATCAATGGTGCGGTTAACACGCAGGCCACGCTGCCTAGCGCCAAGTCCATCGAGCGCTTCGCGACACACGCCCAACCCCGGTGCGGGTCGCCTCGCAAGCTCAAGAACGTCACACCATCCATTTCCAACGAACGAATTTTCATCCCAGCCAGTTGGGGCAGATCGGGCACTAACTGCACTTCAACCAGCACATTCTCGAGGGCTCGATACACGGCGGGTAGTTCGCTGCTGCGCGCCAACGGCAACGCCACGAACACATGATCGATTTCGTGTTGTTCGACGACCTTGGCCAGCTCGTCGATCGTACCCAGCCGCGGCAAGCCGAGTGGCTCGACCTTCGCCGGCTGCTCGACGAAGCCGACCGGCTCAAGACCGGTCCAGCTATTGCGGCAGATCGCCTCGTAGGTTTGCCGCCCCGTGCGTCCCATGCCAACAATCAGCGCGCGGCCGTAGTTCAAACCCCGCGATCGCAACAATTTCAACACACGCCAGACGGCGCGCCGCACGACCGTCAACATCAAGGCGTTGATCAACAGGAACAGCGCCAGTCCGAGCCGCGATTCGTACACATCGCGACGATAGAACATCGCGGCGATACTCATCAAGAACAACAAACCACTCGCCTGACAGACGACCCCCAGCTCACGCGGCATCTCGCGCAGACGATGGACCTCGTAAAAGCCAGCTTGTCGATACGCGATCACGGCCAGCAGCAGCACCATCGGCAATCCCTGGGCGACCAGGGTCAGCTCGGGTACCCCGTACGGAGCGGGCCACAAGGCATAGCGTGCAAAGTAGGCAACGAACCACGCCGTGCTCGTGACCAACAGGTCGCCGAACAAAAAAACCCAACCCAGTTTTTGACCATGTCGGCGATACATGGGGCCGCTTCACCCGACGCGATGAAACTCTGTGTGCAGCGGTGTGCTCAACGAGCCCACTCAGGGGCGCATTTTGTATCACTCGACGCTGCGCCGAGTCAATTCCACTTTGCTGCCACTAGCACCGCTAGCTCAGGCCGTGCGAATCGTATAAGTGTCGACCAGCGTGGTCGTTGTGCCCCACACGCACGGTGTCGTCGCGCGCTCGACCACGCGCAGCGAATGGGCCTGGCAGCGCTCGGCCAACTCGGCCGCGTGTCGACGTTGCGGATCAGTGACCCACGCTTCACCGTCAGGCGCCAACGATCGAGCGAGCACCTGCACAATCAGCTCGGTCATCGGCGGTTCATAGAGCACGTCGGCTGCCACGACCCGGTCGAACCGTCCCAAATCGGCTGGCCAATCGCGCCAGTCGAGCAGTCGCGTCATCGGGGGTTGTAGTTCATTTGCGAGCGCGTTGAGTTGCACGAACTCGAGTGCGTCGTCGTAGTAGTCGGTTGCCAGCACGCGATATCCGCTCGCCACGGCGGCGAGCGACGTCAGCCCAACGCCGCAGCCGAGGTCGAGCAAGTTCAAGCCGTCGTCCTGTTGCGCGAGTAATTTTTCCGCGAGCACCCGAGCGGCCGGCCAGATTTGTGCCCAGTAGGGGATGCGACCATCGCGATTAAACGCCGCTTCGTCGAGCAATTCATCCACGTCGCGCGGGTGCTGCACGACAAACGTCCGCGCGCCGAGCGAGACGGCGGTCGACACCAAGTGAAAGCGTTCGGCGAGCTTGGATGAGATCGAGTGTTGCTGCTTCATCGCCCGCGATAATCGCCTATGATGATTGCATCCAGATAGTAACTGATCGCCCACCCTAGAAAGAGATACGGAGGTGCTACAATCCAAATCAGCAACCATACTAGTGTTCGATTTAATCGGCCCTTTGTCGTTCGATGAAGGTAGAGTTCGCGGGTGCTTCTGATTAGAAATGGAACACAGAAGAAGCTAAGCATACTGAACATCGCCGCGCGAGCCGCCGCGATCGTGTAATCTGGGCCATCATCCTTTGATTCACCTGAGTCAGGCGTAAGATTTTCAATCGGACAGGAATTCTCATGCAGGAGAGGTTCGAGCAGATTATGCCCGAAGGTCGCGAGACGGATTCCGAGCACGGCCAACGTGACGAGCAGAAACACCCAGGGTCCGGATAAGTACAAGACCAACAAGAGAGCGACCACAACACTGATCGCGACAACGAACGGGTCCCCTTTATTAGCACTCTCAGGGAGGGTTACTTCGGACTGAACAACAGGCTCGGCCGTGAACGAACACCGCCAACAGACGTCCCATCCTGGCGGCAGCGTCTCGCCGCACGATTCGCAGTGCGACTCAATCGCTTGTTCCGGAGTTGCTGTTTGTTCAGTCAATAGTGTTCGAGCGCTCTCGGCATCTTCGTTCGCCACGAACAGCTTGATGCCCCCGACGGCATTGCTGTACAGCCACTGTAAATGCACGACCGTCGCGTTTTCCTGCCACGACTCGATTCCGTTCAGGCCTAGAATCGCCTGGGCCGTATCGGCCTGGGCGATGTCCACGAACGAAGCCACTTGGATGAGTGGCGAACGCCGAGCAACCGGCACGGCAGTAGCGGCTGAGTCAACCATGATACAACCCACGCTCCGAGGCGCGTGATGTATTGCGTCCGAGAGTGCCCCGTGGCCCCGCTGAAAATGACGCTGCACCACGCGTGTTTTGTATCGCGCGCGACGAAGGCAAGCAAGAGACGCACTCCAGGCCACCCATCCCATCGCTCCCGGACCCTAACGGGGCGTATTCCCGCAGAGCACCCCCGGAGCAAGCACTGGCATCCGATCAAAACTCACGTGACGGTCATGAACATAAAAACAGGCGGGGGACTCATCCTCGTGGACGTGTCCCCCGCCGTATGTTTTTTGCAGTGGATCGCTGGCCGCCGCTTAGGCGGGTCGTTCTTTGGCCGGAACTTCTTTGACCACCTTCCAAGCCAGACCGAGCTTTTCCATCAGCTGAATGACTTTGTAGGTCATGTCGAACTCCCACCACTTATGGCCATGCACGGCCATGCGTTGGTAGGCATGATGGTTATTGTGCCAGCCCTCGCCAAAAGCGAGCAGGCCGACCCACCACAGATTGCGGCTGTTGTCGGTCGTCTCGTAATTGCGATACCCCCACAGGTGCGTGGCTGAGTTCACGAGCCACGTGATATGGAACACATACGTCACCCGAACAAACATGCCCCACACGACCATCGAGATCCCCGTGTACAGGTCCCAACCAAAATAGCCGATGCAGAACATCGCCACGCCGCAGGCCAAGTGGATGGGCAAGAACAGTGTGTGCAACATGCGAATCACGCC
>CAYLYE010000297.1:0-6099 GCA_964387325.1 uncultured Planctomycetaceae bacterium | reverse complement strand
TTTTTGCGGCTGGCCGCGAAGCACTGGCGCAAGGGGCTCGACGAGATGTGGCGGAGCGTCAGCAAGAAGGCGTTTGTGCGGGCCTTGCAACGGTTGATCCCCGAGGTCAAGGAGTCGGACCTCGAGACCGCGCCGTCCGGCGTTCGTGCGCAGGCCTTGTCGCGCGACGGGTCACTCGTGGACGACTTCCTCATTCAGCGCAACGGCCGCGTGGTGAACGTGGAAAACGCCCCTTCGCCCGCCGCGACCGCCGCGCTCAACGTGGGGAAATTGATCGTCGAGCACCTGGCGGGCGACTTGAAGGGGTGAGCGCGTGACGCGAGAGTGTATCACGTTAGCCGCGACGCGGAGCGGAGCGCGTAACTGTCGCAATATCCAACCGGCATACCATCGTTCCACGCTCCGCTGGTTGCGTCGGAGAGAATGGTTCATGGAATCGCTTGTTAAGACGAGCGATCAGTAGGGTACGCACCCCGTGCGTACCATGTTTGAGACGATTTGAACGTTGGTACGCACGGGGTGCGTACCCTACGGTTGCTGCCGGTCGATATTCTCATCCGCCACGAGGTTCATGCCGATTGTCGTGGGAGGGGCTTCACCACCTCAGCCCCCAGAGACTCAGCAGCAAACTCCAGCGCAGCCAAAACGGCTTCACGAGTCAACCGGGGATGTGCGTCCAGGAGTTGCTCGATGCTTTCTCCGGCGCCGAGTTTACGGAGGATAAGTTCAACGGTGATGCGAGTGCCGACGACGACCGGTTTTCCAAGCATTACCGCCGGGTCGGTTGTGATCAGGGGTTTATCCATTGGATACCTCCGAACGAATGGGACACGACCTTCAACTCACCGACAAGCACAACGTCGGATAGGACGTTTGATGCCGAATGAGCACGCCCGCCCGGACCAGTAGCAGCCTGTCACGAAGCAAACTCGCTGAGACGTAAAAAACTCAACGAGACCACTCAAGGTGCGCCCTATTGACAGTCACTGCCAGATAATGGTTAGGCCATTTCTGCGAGTACTCTCGCGACTGGATCGAACAGGGCCCGACTGTCGCGGGCTGATGTGGTGTGAGCACCCCGAAGACCATCAGAAGACGTGCAATGAAACACCGGCTTGCGAGCGGCAAGTGAATACGGGATCAAACTGTGAAGATTCGGAATCATACCGAGATCGTACCCGCCTGCAGTCGGTGGCGCAACCTGATCAAGCGGCGTAAGCTTTGCCACGATATTATTCTGAATCGCAGCTGCAACCTTATTGCCGAATAATTGCCAGCCTTGCGTCATTCCGGCAGCGTTGTTTCGAATGTTATGTTGCTGAGTGATGTACCCAAGAAATTTCGGATGGCCAGCAGGAATTTCGATTCCATTGCCAGCCCATGCGGCGTTGCACTGATCCCATTCACTACGCCATGTAACGAGCTTATTCCCGAGATTTTCAGTGCCGCGTATCGAGAACAGATCGGGAGACACGGGCGTGATGATGTAATCGCTGCCCGCAAGCACGGCGCGATTGATGGCCCCAAGATTTGGGCCAAGATCGAGTAGAACAATCTGAGCGTTTGATTTCTGAATTGATTGGAGAATGACGCGGTAAATAGCGGACTGGGCTCGAAGTGCGGCCTCATTTCCACCACGCGCAGAACTCCAACTGTCTCCAAGACGGTCTTCAAATTCGCTGAGTGATAGATCGCCGGGTACAAGATGGAGCCGAGTCGAGACAGTCGATGGCGCACGATTACGAATATCGCCGATTGTTCGATGAACTGGTTCGATTTGACGGTAGATACTATTGCCAGCGGGTTGCCATGCTTGGTCGATTGCGACTTCAGCGAGCGAATACGCCGTGAGATTACACTGGCTGTCGCAATCCACCATCAAGACGGTCTTGCCAATTTCCGCAAGCCGATGGGCAACGTGAAAAAGGAATGTCGTTTTTCCGACACCACCTTTGTTGTTGAAGAGGCTTACGATAATAGGCACGGGTCGCTCGTCTGGAGTTGGGGATGTACCGGCACGTTGTGGAATTTTAGCCTTACATTGTTATTAGATTTGCATTGCAGGCATGGTAACACTCGTCGGAGGAACGGAAAAGCTGTTTTACGTTTCACCGCATGGCGTTATGGTTTGAATGCAGGTGTACTCAGGGGTGATAGGTCGCGCGCTGCCGCGTTGTGCTATTCTGCGCGGCGCGATCGATCAGACACCCGCGTTCGAGAGAGGGGCGGCATGATCGCATGGGTCATAAAGAGCGGGAGACGTCAGTCTCCCGATATGCGGCGGCTAGGTCCGCGGTCACCATCGCGGCGACACGTTTGTCGATGACCGGAGGAGGTGATGGTGGTGGGCGGGTCTCTTCGCGATGCTATCGGGAACCTGACGGTTCCCGCTCTTTGACGGTGTGACGAGTTCGACGTGGAGAAGGTGGTGACGGTCACTCGCACTGCGCTGGTTGCAGAACCCCCGGCGTACGCGACGAAGCGTCGCTATCGCCGGGGGCTAAGGGTGTTGATGCGATGTTGAGAGATGTGCCACGATCGCCGAACGGACCGGCGACAAAGCCGCCGGCTGGGGTGAAGAAATCGGGGGCCTGACGACCACTGCTCATTCAACCGAAAACGGAAAACCGAAAACCTATTTCAACTTCAACGTCTGCGGCTGATAGAGGGGCAGAAACCGATAATAGACCTCGAGCGTCATCAACGCCATGCAGGTGTTGTAGAGCCGGCCACCTTGCGGACCGCTCTCGTGAGCGTCTTCGAAGTACCAACTGCCGTTCTCGTGGCCCGATTGGCTCTGAGTGTCGATCAGGTACTGACGCATCTTTTGATTCCAGAGCAGCCAATCGTCGCCGCCGAGATGGTGCAGCACGGCGGTCGTGTAGTAGTTGAAATACATGTCCCCTTTCGATGGGCCGAGCCCCGTCAGGTAGCGCACGCCGCGATACAGCTCGGGCCGATCGCGTCGCCAGCCGAGCAACATGCGCGACATGAGACCGACGGCGGTGCAGGTCGGCTCCTTGCCGCTGGCCAGATAACCATAGTAGGCACCTTGCTCGCTCTGCACATAGTCGAAGAACTTGTTCGCGTGATAGATCACGCTCGAAGGGACGCGCAGGTCGGCGGCCCGACCGCTCTTGAGCGCCATGATTTGCCAGCCAGTTACGGTCGTATCGCCGGGCTGGCCGGGGTCGTAACGCCAGCCGCCGCCGTTGGGATCTTGCGAATACATAATGAAGTCGAGGGTCGACTGCGCGTAACGATCGAGGGACGTGTCGCCGGACATGATCCGGGCCTCGCACAGCGCGAGCGTGGCGATGCCCTGCGCGTACATCGTGCCTTCACGCAGGTCGCCGCCGCGCTCGGTCACTTGCAGTCGGCGCTGCAAATAATAGATGCCCTTGTTGACGACTTCGTGATACTCGCCGCTGCGGTGCGTGTTGCCTCGGCCGAGAAAGCAGAGCAGCGCCAGGCCGGTCGCGCCGGTGGTCGAGCTGATCGCGCCTGAGTTGCGGCACAGACCGTTGCACGCCGGACAGCGTGCGAAGTCGAAGTTCCAACTACCGTCGGGGAGCTGATGCAAGGCGAGCCACTTGAGTCCATGATCGACAGCCTTCTCGCTCTGGAGCGTGGGTCCGCCGCTGGTGCCCAAGATGCGTTGCCGATATGTCGGCTCGCGGCTCCCCAAGTCGCCGTAGGGATTCGCGTCGACCGTCTCGGTGAGACCGCGGCTGAGCGCATCGTCGAAGCCCAAGTGCGGCGAGAGGGGATTGTGTTTCGGCGAAGGACGCGCCTCGTGCGGGGCGACGATCACGACCGAGTTGTCGGTCTGCACCTGAACCGCGTTCATCGCTCCGGCGGTGGAGGCGGGGGTGAGAAGCGACGCGATCGACTCGACCCCCTGAAGGTTCTGTCCCCAGCGGGCTTCGATCCGGAGCGAGCGAGGCGCCAAGTCGCGGGGCAACATGAGCCAGCCGAGGACGAGCATGAGCAACAGATGAACGACGGTACTGATCGCGAAGCTGGTCCAGGGCGCGCGGCGACCGCTGCAATAGTCGAGCGCGGCACCAATCCGCTGTCGCCACAGGGGAGCCGGTGGTGGCGCCAGCGACTGCTCGAAAGCGAGCTGCAACTCCTCTGCCTGCAGCACCACGCGCGGCGGCGCGGCGGCGCTAGCCCGGGGGACTTGTATCGGCGGTGCGGCACTCGTGGCGCGCGGCGTCTGAATGGGTGGCGCGACGAGCGACTCGCGCTCGACGGGCAACTCACGGCTCGACACAAAGGATGGTTCGGACGAATTCATACGCGCGATCAGGGCTGCGGCTTGTCAGCTTTCTGCTGCCGATAGAGTGGCAGATGCCGGTAGTAGACTTCGAGCGTCAACGTGGCCATGGCGGTGCAGTAGAGCCGCCCGCCCACTTCGTTGTGCTCGTCTTGTCCACCGGCGGTGTACCAGCTTCCCGAGGCGTGTCCTTGCCGAACTTGCTGACTCACGAGCAGATCGCGAGTCTTGGCATTCCAGTCATCCCACAACGGGCCATCGTAGTGATAGAGGACCTGAGTGGCGTAGTAGTTGTAGTAGTAGTCGTTCGCCGAGGGGCCCGCGAGCGCGAGGCGTTTGACCCCTTGGTCGAGCCCTCGATTGTCTCGCGACCAGCCCAGGTACATGCGCGTGAGCAACCCGATAGCCGAGGTGCTGATGCGCGGCTCGCGATGCGACTCGATGTAGAGATAGCCGGCGCCGTCTTCGATTTGCACGCTGTCGAGGAACCGGCTCGCCCCACCCAAGGTTGCCAGCGGAACGTTCAGGTAAGCGTTCTGACCACTCTTGAGCGCCATGACTTGCCAGCCGACGACGGATGTGTCGCCCGGTTGGCCCGGCGAATAGCGCCAGCCACCACCGAGCGGGTCTTGCGCCGCCGTGATGAAATTGAGAGCCCGCTGGGCAGGGATCTGCAACCAGCGATCGCGCGTCATGGTGTAGGCTTCGCAGATCACGATGGTCGCCAGGGCATGCGAGTACATCGTGCCGCCGGCGGTCAGATCGCCATGCGGATCGCGTTCGAGTTGCCGGTAGAGGAAGCTGAGCCCGGCTTGCACCTGTTTCTTGTAAGGACCGTCTTTGTGCGTATGACCGGCACCCAACATGGGCAGTAGCGCCAGCGAGGTGGCTGCCACGCGCGCGGCGACCATCACACCGGGGTCGGCACACTGGCCTTTGCATTTGCCGCCGCGATGATCGAAATTCCAACTCCCATCGCCGAGTTGATGTTGCACGAGCCACTGCAAGGCGCGATCGACGGCCGACTCACTCGCGGCCGTACCGCCACGCGCAACCACCGCGAGACGCCGACCACCGGCGCTACGCAAGCCATTGATGCCCGCCGAGACGGCGCTGGCATAATCGCCCGGGGCAGCGGTCGTCGCGGCCGGCACTTCGGTCACGAGCGTCGTGGGGAGTTGAAGCGTCTCTTTGGGCGCCGCCGTGTCGGGCCGGGGCGCGTCGATCGTGACTGCCAATGGCTCCTTGAACGGCGATGCGACCGCGTCTTGGGTATGCAGTGTGACCGGCACGTCGCGCGGCGTCTCGAGCTTAATCGTCTCGATCCGCGGCGGCGTATTGTCGTAGCGGGTCACGATGAGCACGCGCGGCTCGTCGTGACGCTCGACATCGATGAGCCAACAGCCGAGCAGCACCATCGCCAGACCATGCAGCAGCGCGCTGCTGGCGGCCGCCCCCATGAGCTGCCGCAGTCGGGTCGGTCGCACTCCGCCCGAGTTGGTCTCGATCCGTACCCTGGCCGGTGTGCGTTGAGGAGCGCGTGGTGCCCCAGGGATCGACGCAGGCACCGCAGCCAGAGGCGGAGGACTTTCCGCCGTGGGAATAATTGCGTCGGTGGAGGCGCGAACGTCGGCCATGAAACGGCGTCCTGACGATAAGCAAGGGCGCGCAACAACTCCACGGTCGCCGCGCGCACCCCTGCAAGTTATTGTAGCTTTGCCCAGCGTGTTGCACCCCCTGATCTACACGGATCGTCGGGAATCTTTCGCCGCAGCGATAAAATCGTCATAATCAGCGTGATTACCGCTCCGTTGGGC
>CAYLYE010000296.1:0-6252 GCA_964387325.1 uncultured Planctomycetaceae bacterium | reverse complement strand
ACCAACTGCATCCTCTCGTCCCCACCTAATTGCCATCTTCGTCGATCACGGGCATGACATTGTCGCTGCGAATCATTCGCACTGTGTGTGTTGTGTTCGTAGCGGCATTGGTGTCTACAGTTGAGTTACAAGCCGAACTCCCCAACCCTGTACTGCAAGCTATATTTCCACCTGGCGTACAAGCCGGGGGTTCCACTCAGCTGGTCATCGAAGGCGGACCCTTCGATGGAGCACGCGACTTACAGTGTTCCGCACCGGGTTTCTCGGCCTCGCTCGCGACTGGAAATCAGTTCGCTATTTCGGTGCCGACAACCACACCACCGGGGATTTACGATCTGCGGGCAATTACGCCCCATGGACTCAGTTCGCCGCGGGCATTTGTGGTGAGCCGGTTGACCGAGGTGCTTGAAGGTGCCAGCAACGACGCGCCAGAAAATGCAACCCATGTTGAGTTGAACAGTGTCGTGAATGGGCGGATCGAGAAGCCGGGTGATATTGATTGCTGCCGCTTTTCGGCCCGAGCCGGTGAGCTAGTTGTGATCGAATGTTGGGCCGAGCGTATCGATTCACAGTTGCGCAGCGTGATTGAAGTGTACGATGCACAGGGACGGCAATGGGCGTCGAATCGAGGCTACACCGGACTTGACCCACGCGTGGATTTTCGTGTGCCAGCCGACGGCGATTACACCGTGCGACTGTTCGACCTCAGCTATCTCGGCAGCAGCAATCACTTTTATCGTCTTGATATCGATAACCAGCCACGACCAGACTTCGCCTTGCCCTGTGTCGTGCAGCGCGGTCGTCTGACGCCGGTGCGAGTCTGGGGGCGAAATCTCTCGTCACAGAAAACGACAAAAGATACCGACTGGCTTGATGTCGAGATCACACCACCGTCGTCACTTGCATCAAGGATGCCGCTCATGCAGCGTCCACCACAACGCTCGCAAGATACGTTCGCTTACTATCTTCCCGGTGCTCACGCACCGATCACCCTGAGCGTCACAGACATACCAGTCGTTGAGAACTATTCGGGACATGAGCAAGCCGACAAAGCCTTGAAGTTGGACGTGCCAGCCGAGGTCAGCGCTCAACTAACTGATGGCTTTGCCCAACATTGGTACAGCCTGAATGTCAAACGTGGCGAGGTCGTGTGGTTTGAAGCTTGGGGCGAGCGAATCGGTTCACTGCTCGATTTAGAAATTTCGATCCTCGATGGGGAAAATCAACGTGTGCTGACGACTTTCTCCGACGAACTGCAAAACTTGGGCGGCTATCGTTACTCCACACAACACACCGATCCAAGCGGACGTTGGGTTGCACCGCAGGACGGTCGATATCTCGTTCTGGTGCGAAATGTGATTGGCGGCGCCGATCGCGACCCGCGACGTATCTATCGATTCAGCGTACGGCGTGAAGAGCCCGACTTTGAATTGGCGGTGGTCTCGCGTCGGCAGGATCAACCCTCGGCGTGGAATATTCCGCGTGGCGGACGTGAATGGGTCGAGGTTATCGCTTTGCGGCAACGAGGCATGAACGACGCAATTCGCGTGACCGCCGAACATTTACCGCCGGGTTTTGAATGTCCCGAGACGTGGATTGGTCCGGGGCAAGATCGTGTTCCCTTGATTATAAGTGCAACATCCGATAGTGGGATCTTCGCTGGTGTGATCGACATCATCGGACACAGCGAACAGCCTGGCTTACGTTGGTCGCGTCATGCCATTGGTGGAACCATGATCTGGCCCGGTCGCCCGATGCCGTCGGGACGCCAAACTCAAGAGATCCCCCTGGCCAATGGGTTAGTCGCTCCGTTTGTGCTCACCGCTACGCCGCGCGTCTCGTCGCTCGATCAAGAAAGCGTGCTGGTCGTGGATGTAACGCTCGAAGGGCGCGGCAATCAGTCGATGTCCCCTGTTCGTTTGTCGGCCGTTGGCGCGCCGCGCGGCGTCGATCGCGGTATGGTCGTGCTGTCACCTGAAATGCAACGCGGTTCGATGAGCTTTTTCCTGCCCAATTCATTATTGCCCGGACGATACTCGTTCGCGATCCAAGCCGAGGTCGAGGCAAACATCGCCCCCACGCCGAAAGGTAAACCCGCCAAGAACTCTTTAACGCTGATCAGCAACTCGATCACGATTGAGCTCAAACCTGCTCACATCACGTTGGGTATCGATCCCACGACGCCCACCAAAATTGGTCGCGGCAAGATTTCGCAGTTGAAGTTTAATGCTCAGCGTGTGAATGGATTTTTAGGCAAAGTGCATGTCGAATTGGTGGCGCCTGACGGCGTCGTAGGCTTGCGTGCACGGGGCGTCACATTGACGGGTCAAGGCGACTCCGGTTCGTTGCAGGTTATTGCCACCGACACCGCTCCACTGGGCAAACACCCCCAACTGCGGCTCGACGCAGTCGGTACGGTCGAAGATCAGCCCGTGTATCGTGCCAGCCGATATGTCGACTTGGAGATCGTCGAATGATGGTTCGAGGTATCATCGGGTGCAGCTTGATGGCCGTGATGCTCAGCAGCCTTGTCCTGAGCGTTTCTGCCGAGGAGCAAGTGGCCAGCGTGTCGTTTACAACCGACATCATGCCCATGCTCACGAAGTTGGGGTGTAACGGCGGAGGTTGCCACGGCAAGTCATCGGGGCAAAACGGGTTTAAGTTGTCGCTGCTGGGTTTTGAGCCCGATCACGATTATGAATCGATCGTTCACGAGTCGCGAGGGCGGCGTTGGTTTCCGGCGAGCCCAGCGCGTTCGCTGCTGCTCCTCAAGGCCACGGGGGTACTGCCTCACGGTGGAGGAGTAAGACTACAAGAGCATACAGACGATTACCGCACGCTGCTCTCTTGGCTGCAGCAAGGCGCGCCGGCAAGTCGAGACGACGAACCGCGACTTCAACGGATCTCTGTAACTCCAGCTGAATTTGTCTTCGACTCGAATCGCAAATTGTCGCTGCGAGTGCAGGCGCACTTTTCAGATGGTACCGCACGAAATGTAACACGCCGGGCTGTGTATTTATCGAACGAACCTGATCTCGCTGACATTGATGATGCAGGTGTGGTACAAGTTCACGCACGCCATGGTTCGTTCGCGGTGATGGCTCGATTTGGCGAACAAATCGCCGTCTTCCATGGCGTCTCACCCCATTCGAATCTCACCGCTGAGCAGACTACGAAATTAAGCCATTGGGAACAAACGTTGGCACGGTCGTTCGTCGATCACCATCTTGTAGCTCAATGGCGTCGATTGGGGATCCTGCCATCAGCTCCGGCGGATGATCGTGAGTTTATTCGCCGAGCTTCGCTCGATATTTGCGGTACTCTCCCCACGGTCGACGAAGTAAACGCGTATGTATCCGACACTCTAGTCGACAAACGGAGTCGGCTGATCGATCGCTTGCTCGATCGCCCTGAGTATGCAAGCTTCTTTGCGCTCAAATGGGCTGATATCCTTCGCAATCGAGGTCAAGGATACAGCACGCGTTATCAGCGTGCCGGAACGACCTTATTTGCCGGTTGGATACGTGACAGCCTGGCAAGGAATATGCCCTACGATCAGTTTGTGACTTTGATTCTGACCGCCACTGGCAGCCAGGAAACAAATCCGCCGACCGTGTGGTATCGCACAGTGAGAACCAAGGCTGATTATGTCGAGTCGGTCGCGCAAGCATTCTTGGGCATCCGCATACAATGTGCCCAGTGTCACCATCACCCGGCCGAGCGTTGGAGTCAGACCGACTATTATCAACTGGCGGCCGTCTTTGGCCGAGTTGGTCGCAAAGGTGGATTTGCCGATGCCGAAGTTCCGACTGGCGAGACGATTTTCTTCGCAGACTCGGGTGAGGTGCGTCACCCTCACACCAACGAATTGATGCAGCCGCGACCACCGGGAGACGCGGAGTTCAAGCTCACTCGCTTCGACGATCCGCGTCGCTCGTTGGCGAACTGGATGGCATCGGTCGACAATCCCTACTTCGCTCGTACGATGGCCAATCGAATGTGGGGACACTTTTTGGGGCGAGGCATCATTCACCCGATCGACGATGCCCGCAGCACCAATCCGCCGAGCAATCCCCCCTTGCTTGATGAATTGGCTGCCGATTTTGTCGCACATCGCTATGACGTCAAGCATCTGATTCGAGTGATCTGCAATTCGGCGGCCTATGAACTCAGTTCGATTCCCAACGACACCAATGGCGAAGACGTGCAAAACTACGCACGATACTATCCGCGCCGGCTGTCGGCCGAGGTGCTGCTGGACTCGCTTTCGCAGGTGCTTGAAGTACCGACTAAGTTTCGCGCCGCAGCCGGAGAATTTCCAGCCGGGACCAGAGCAATCGACCTGCCTGATGAAGCCGTGCCGAGCCACTTTCTCGATGTCTTTGGTCGACCGGCACGCAATTCAGCCTGCGAATGTGAACGTGTGGACGGCGCAGCCTTGGGCCAGACCCTGGAGTTGGTAAACTCGCCGGATTTGCAGACAAAGCTGACCGCAGAGAATGGCCTCGTCGCGCGATTGGCAAAAAATGAGCGTTCAGAAGGTGAAAATGTCGAAGAGATCTTTATGCGCGTGTTCGGCCGTTTGCCGCGCGAAAAAGAACGCCAAACCGCTGTGACTTTTATTCAGACTCAATCGAATCCTAAGATCGCTTACGCATCGCTACTTTGGTCGCTCGTGGCCACCAATGAGTTCTTGTTTAACCACTAAGTGAGTTCCCTCAATGTTCACGGTCCGTTACAACCGACGCCGCGTGTTAGAATTGGGGGCAACTGCGCTCGGGCTTGGCCTAGCCGATGTGCTGCGTCTGCGGGCTCAGGCGGCTGAGTCATCGTCCAGCCCATCTCGACACAGCCACAAGTCGTTGATCGTATTCTGGACGCATGGTGGCATGAGTCAACAAGACACATACGACATGAAGCCTGACGCGCCGGCTGAGTTTCGCGGTCCCTATATGCCCATTGCCAGTTCGGTGCCTGGCATGCAAGTTTCCGAGCGGTTTCCTCGTCAGGCGCCGCTCATGCATCGGCTCTCGGTCGTACGAAGTGTGAATCATCAGAACGGCATTCACGCTCCTTCGGCCCACTGGATGCAAACCGGTTACTTTGGCCCGACACTGGCGCGTAACGCCCCGCAGAAGCCGTCGTTCGGATCGGTCATCGCCCGTTGCCGCGGAGCACAGGATGCACAGATGCCGCCCTACGTCACGATCCCGAAGGCCGAGGCGTTCGGTTACCAAGGCTCGGTCTATCTGGGCGCGGCGTATCAGCCGTTCGAGTTGGGGGCCGATCCTAACGCCAAAAACTTTGGCGTACCGAATCTGGCGATTCCCAAGGATCTGTCGCTCGACATCATTCAAGATCGCGGTCGCTTATTACGGGAGTTCGATACGCTACGGCGCGATGTGGATCGCTCTGGCACGCTCGAGGCTCTCAATAGCTTTAAGACCCAGGCACTCGAGATGGTCACCGGCGATCGGGTGCGCGATGCCTTTGACTTGAATCAAGAATCGCCGCAGCTACGTGATCGTTATGGCCGACACATGTACGGTCAAAGTGCCCTGCTGGCGCGGCGTTTGATCGAAGCCGGTTCCACCTGCGTGACAATCAATACGGGCTACTGGGATCATCACAACGACATCGAAAAGGGGCTTGAAGAGCATCTGCCGCCGCTCGATGTGGCCATCGCTGCACTGGTTGAAGATCTGGAAGCACGTGGACGACTCAATGATGTCGTGATTTACTGTGCGGGGGAATTTGGTCGCACTCCGCTGATCAACGGTCATGCCGGCCGCGACCATTGGTCGAACTGCTTTTCGGTATTGTTGGGAGGGGGCGGAGTGCACGGGGGGCGAATCGTCGGGGCCAGCGAACACCGCGGTGGCAATGTTGTCGAGCGTCCTGTCTCGCCACACGACCTGCTGGCCACGCTGTATCATGCGCTCGACATTCCGCTAGACACTCATTTCAACGATGCAACAGGCCGTCCCACCAGTATTGTCAATACAGGTCGCCCTATTCGTGAATTATTCTAAAGCAGCAAACGATCGCCCATCGCAATTGCCATCGGAACACACTTAGAACGAATTCACTGTTGTCAGAAAGTTGACCGGCGTACTTCTGACAAAGCAAGATAAACGCATTGGAAGATGCTTACGATTTGCGGTCGGAGATGCCGATCGTTTCTGGTATCGACCGTCCCCGTATGGTCAAGAAATCGAGCCGACGAGTAAATCGCGTGCAATTAGTGACTTC
>CAYLYE010000295.1:0-6340 GCA_964387325.1 uncultured Planctomycetaceae bacterium | reverse complement strand
TACATCGAGTTCTTCGAGAACCTCAGTGGTCCGCGCGTGGCGGAGCCAAAATGGGCAGCTCCGCAGCGAATGACGATCGACGGCGAGCCGTTTCGCATCGTAGCGGGCCCGAACGGCAGCATTCAAGGACCGGCCGAAGCCAAGTGGGGCTACACAACGATCCATATCGCCGATTGGGACCACGACGGCCGGCTGGATATCGTGTTCAACTCGATCTGGGGACGCGTGCAATGGCTGCAAAACGTCGGCACTCGCACGGCCCCCAAGCTCGCTGCACCACAACCGATCGAGGTCGAGTGGGGCGACGATGTTCCTGTACAACTCAACAAGCCACAGTGGACTTGGTGGACGCCGCAGGGCCATGAGCTTGTGACACAATGGCGCACCACACCCGTGACACATGACTTCACGGGCGACGGGTTGCTCGACCTGGCGATGCTCGACCCGGCAGGGTATCTGTCGCTGTATCGACGTGAGCGGCGCAACGAAAAGCTGGTGCTGCTCGCGCCGCAACGTGTGTTTGAAGATACGGCTGGGCAAGCGTGGCGGCTCAACACACAATCGGCCGGGAGAAGTGGCCGGCGCAAGTTGTGTGTCGTTGATTGGGATGGCGATGGGCAGCTCGACTGGCTGTTGAATTCGTCGAACGCCGATTTGTATTGCGGACTGGGCAATTCCGATGGGCTTTGGCGATTCGCGCGAGCCGGTTCTCTGGCCACTCAGAATATCGAAGGGCACGATGTGAGTCCGACGGTTGTCGACTTCGATGGTGATGGGGTGAGCGACTTTTTAGGAGGCGCCGAGGATGGTCGCTTTTACTATCTGAAGAATCCCCGGGTGAAGTAAACTTCACGTTGCTCGACGAGCACGTTGCGCGGTGACGAGCGGCAGCATTAGACGTGACACATTGGTAATCAATCCATCGAGTCCGGCGGTGAGCAGTTCGTCGGCCCGGTCGGGCTCGTCGACGGTCCAGCCCCAGGCTTTCAGGCCGCGCGCATGGATCAGACGGATGTCGTCGGCTGTGAGTGGTTCTTGTTCCCAGCCGATGACGGCCGCCCCCAGTGCTTGGGCCGCGTCGAGAGCTGCGGTCGTGAGTTGACCATGTCCGAGCAGGCCGAGTGTCAGCGCCGGTGCGAGCCGCCGCACCTCAGCCAGGAAGTGCCAATCGAAGGCTTGCACGATCACGCGACGGGCGGCGTCGCAACTTGCGAGCAATTCGACGAGCGTCGCAGCGTCGCCGGCCTTGCGTTCGATCATGATGCCGACGTGCTTGGGCGTGCGTTGTAAGACCTCGGCGAGAGACGAGAGGCGTGTCCCCTGAAATTGCGGCGCGAACCACTCGCCCGCATCGAGCTGTTGCAACTCGGGCCAGGTTTTCCAGGCGATCGGCGTGCCGTGCGGAGTTGCTCCCCAGCGTGTGGCCGCGTCGGTCGTGCGTTCCAAGAGCAGGTCATGAAACACGATCGGGACGCCGTCGGCGCTATGCACGTAGTCGAGTTCGATGAAATGGCAGCCGAGGTCGACCGCCGCGAGAAATGCCGGCAGCGTATTCTCCGGCGCCTCGCTGCTCAGTCCGCGATGCGCGACAAGCGACGGGGGTTGGACCTCGCTCCACGAAAAACTCGGAATCGATGAATCGCTCGGTCTGGATTCTGCACTCATCATTCCGTATTCAGCATTTCGCTAGTTATCCATCACCTCAGACTCTTTGGCGCGGGCGAGATCGTTGACCTTGGTCTCGAATTTCTTGGTCAACTCTTGGACCTCTTCCTGGACCCGTTCGGCGTCGTCCTCGGTGAGGATGCCGTCCTTTTCTTCTACTTCGGCAGCTTTGTTGCCATCGCGACGCACGTTTCGGATCGAGACACGGGTCTCTTCGGCGAGGTCCTTGATGCGAGAGACGAGTTTCTTGCGCACTTCGCCGGTCAGCGGCGGCACGATGAGCCGCAGCAGCTTGCCGTCGTTCAGAGGATTGAACCCCAGACCGCTCGCTTGAATTGCCTTCTCGATATCCTTGATGGTCGACGGATCGAACGGGCGAATGACGATCTGCGTGGGCTCGGGAGCGCTGACGCTCGCCAGTCCCTTGATAGGCGTGAGCGCACCGTACACCTCAACCTTGAGCGTGTCGACCAAGCCAGGGTTGGCACGACCGGTGCGGATGCCCGCGAGGCTGTGCTTGAGGTGGTCGACCGCTTTCTCCATGCGATCTTCAACGTCCAAGAGAATATCGTCGGCGCTCATAGTTGGTATGACCCAAATCGTGAGTGTATTAAGTTTGCTATTGTCCGGTTGAATTTTTCCCGGCGTTATTTTTGCAGCGTGGCCGCGACATTGCTGCTGATCAGGGTGCCGATCCGTTCGCCGATGACGGCTCGTTCGAGGTTTCCTTCCTTGCGGTAGTTGAAAACCAGAATCGGCAATTCATGTTCCATGCACTGCGTGATCGCGGTCGAGTCCATCACGCGGAGATTCCGCTCACGAATGTCGGTATAGCTCAGTTCGGAGTAGAGCATCGCGTGGGGGTTCTTTTCGGGGTCGTCGCTGTAGACGCCATCGACCTTGGTGGCCTTGAGCAACACGTCGGCTTCGAGCTCGAGTGCTCGTTGAGCGGCCGCGGTGTCGGTGGTCACGAAAGGGCTGCCGGTACCGCAAGCGAGAATGACCAGTCGGCCTTTCTCCAGGTGACGACGCGCACGGCGGCGAATATACGGCTCGGCGACGCCATCCATGCGAATGGCCGTCGAGAGCCGCGTTTGACAGCCGAGCGATTCCAGAGCATCTTGCAGCGCCAGGCCATTGATCACAGTGGCCAGCATGCCCATGTAATGGGCCGTGGCTTCTTGAATGCTGGTGCTGGCGGAGGTGAACTGCGTGCCGCGGAGGATATTCCCCCCGCCCACGACAATCGCGATCTGCACACCATGCTGCGCCGCGCGACTGATCTGGTTCGCGGTATGCACGACCGTGTCCATTGCGATGCCGCGCTCGCCGGGCCGGCAAAAGCTTTCGCCCGACAACTTCAAGACCACTCGTCGCACGGTTGTCGTCTGAGCCATCTCTGGGTTGCTCCGCACAAAAGATTTACGTCGTCATGGCCCCGCGTGTGGGCAATACATCGCCGCGCTCGTCTGTGCCCAGAATCGGCTCCAGACGGCGCGGTGAATAAACAGGCAACGACTAGGCTTTGCCTAATCGCCAGTTTACAAACTTCTTGATTTTTACGCCTGCCTTTTTGAGCACGTCGCCAACCGATTGCGTCTCGTCCTTAACAAACGGCTGATCGACCAGGACCTGGGCGGCGTAAAAGTTGCGCATCCGGCCTTCGATCATCTTTTGGATGATGTTGTCCGGTTTGCCTTCCTTGCGTGCCTGATCGGTCTGGAATTCCTTTTCCTTGGCCACTGCGGCTGGGTCAAGGTCTTCACGGCTCACGGCGCTGGGGTTCTGAGCCACGATGTGCATGGCGACGTCGCGAACGGCGCTCGTGTCGCTCCCTTCATATTGCAGCAGCGCGGCCAAGTCGCCCGTCGCATGTACGTAACCGATGCACGAGGCATCGATACGGAGCATCCGGCCGACGTTGAACACTTCGCGAATGCGGTTGAACATGTCGTCCTTTTGCTCGGCCAGCGTGCTTCCCGAGCGGCTCGGCGAAGGTTGCTTGAGCAGGTCGTCGGCCGTAGTCGCACCGGGCCCCTTGGCCAACTGGGTCGCCAAGTCCTGGGCCAATTGACGCACGTCGGGACCACCGGCCACCGGAGCGCTTTCGCACAGCAGCTCGACGATCGCGCCGACCTTGTCGTCCGCATAGATGCCGATGCGGCCAAACTCGGTGTCGCGACCTAGTCGGGTCTCCTGCACTTTCTTGTTCCGCTCGCGGAGCAGTCGAACCGCAGCGTCTTTGTCGCCGCCGGCCTCGTTGAGCGCCGCCTTGCAATCCATCATCGGCTGGCCGGTCAGCTCGCGCAACTCCTTGACCAGTGCCGCAGTAATTTCAGCCATGTTGGTAAATCTCCATCGAAGAATTTGTAGGGCATGCCCCCGCACAATCAGCGTCGTGCTGGGGGCTATCTCGGTACCGCCCACGCGACCGCAGGCGGCAAAAATAGACAGTCTGGTTATTACGCTGCGGATCGAACGATTGCCCGACTACTCAGCGTCCTTATCGTAGCCCGCCGAGTACGCGGCCATACCGCTGGTCGAGCCCACCGTCATAGCACCTTCCGAACCACCCCCCTTGCCTTCGAGCACGGCGGTGGCCAGTTGTTGCATGATAATTTCGATCGAGCGAATGCTGTCGTCATTGCCCGGAATCGGCAAGTCGACCATATCCGGATCGCTGTCGGTGTCGATCAAGGCCACGGTCGTGACGCCCAACTTGCGGGCCTCGTTGATCGCGTTCTTTTCCTTCTTCGGATCCACAACCACCAGACACTCGGGTACGCGATTCAACGTGCGGATACCGTTCAAATTGCGGTACATCTTGCGGTACTCGCGATTGAGCGCCGACTGCATCTTCTTCGAGTAGGTGGCGATCTCGTTCGTGTTACGCAACATCTCAAGCTCTTCGAGTCGAGCGAGACGGCTGCGAATGGTGCGGAAGTTGGTCAACGTGCCACCCAGCCAACGCTCGGTGACGAACGGCATGCCGCAGCGCGAGGCTTCTCGATCGACCGTCTCGGCCGCTTGACGCTTGGTGCCGACAAACAGAATGAGCGAGCCACCCGCGGCGACTTGCGACAGGTACTTGCGAGCCCGAAGCAGGCCGCGAACCGTCTCGCGAACGTCGACAATGTGAATCAGGTTGCGGCGTCCGTAGATATAAGGACGCATCTTGGGATTCCACCGGCTGGCACGGTGACCGAAATGAACGCCGGCTTCAATCAGCTGCTTGACCAATGCGGACACGAGTTCTCCTTCGAGTTGACTAAGGCACACCGGCAAAAGTCCCGTTCCGCCTCGAAGTGAGGCAGAAAGACCGGGCGTCCGGCGTTGGGTTAAATCATTACGGTCAGTTTTGTGGCAGTCGCGCGAGGCCTGGACCGCTTCAGTCTCGCAAAGCACGGCATGGTAGCACCTTAGAGCCAAATCGTCAACCAGGGGGTCGTCCCCCGAGCTCCCCCCCACGGCACACGATCTCACGGAAAAACCTTGACTCCCAAGGGTTGCGATTGATATACCGGATTCAGCAGTGGTCATACCACAGTGGTTTGTGACTGACCGTGACGTCTCCGTCTCTCGACCAAAACAAGCTAACCACCGAGGCGCAGAGAACACAGAGCAGATCTAAGGAGAGGAAATCAATGATTATCTCACCTTACCCCCCCTCGGTTCCACGGTGGTTAGCATTCTAATCGATCGCGTAAGAAGCCATGACCCGCTTAGCCTCGCAGCAGAACCTCGTCGCTCAGACCTGCACGCAGCTCACGCACGAAATGGGCCGATCGCTGGCTGACGACGACGGTTGGCTTCCACCCGAGCGGCAACTCGCCCAGCGGCTCGGGGTCAGTCGCACCGTGATCCGTGAGGCGACCAAGCGGCTTGAGCTGCAAGGACTGCTTGAGGTGCAACACGGTATCGGCACGCGGTTCGTCAATCGACGATATGTTCCGCTATCGGGCTCAGTCGAGTTGCTGCTGCCCGAGATGGCCGAACGGCTCAGGCAGTTGGCCGAGTCACGACAGGTAATCGAGCCTGAGGTGGCGCGGCTTGCGGCCGAGCGGGGGACTACGGAGCATCACGCGGCATTGCACGCCGCGCAAGACCGGCTGGCCGTGGCCGTCGAGACGGCTGAGGCCATCGAGGCCGACTTGGAGTTTCATCGCCAACTCGCCAAAGCGGCGGGCAATCAAATCCTCGAACTGGTCCTCGAGTCGCTCGGCGAACTGGGACGCAGCAGCCGGCAGGCGACCATCGCGGCCACAGGAATTGCCCGAGCCCACGAGCACCACGCGCTCATCCTGCGAGCGGTCGAGCAGCGCAACGGCCAGGCGGCCTTCGACACGATGCGTGCTCACGTCAACGGCTCGGCTCGCGATTTGAATAAGCTATTTTCGTCAGCGCGAGGAACACGCTCATGAACTGCATGAAACGATTGGGCGTGACGATCTGGTTACTGGCGGGAGTCGCGTCGCGCGCCGCGGCAGTCGACTTTACGCAAGACGTCGAGCCGATTTTGCGACGCGCCTGCTATGCGTGCCACGGTCCCGACAAGCAACGGAGCAGTTTCCGGCTCGATCAGCGCCAGGCTGCCTTGGCCGGGGGCGACTTCGGCAAGGCTATCGAGCCCGGCGACGCCGACCGCGCTCATCGCCGGCAGCGCGGCGAACGCGCC
>CAYLYE010000294.1:0-6418 GCA_964387325.1 uncultured Planctomycetaceae bacterium | reverse complement strand
CTAAACATGCGAACAAGGCGGCGATCGACTGCAAGGCCATCACACCGCGCGAGCTGTGTTGCTGCCGCGAGGTTTCGACGCTTTCGTACTCGGCGAGTACCCGCTGGGCTTGCTCCGCGGTCACAATGCCCGACTGCTGCCAGGCCGTCAACTCGGCGCCGAGCCACTCACGCTGGCGATCATTGAGCGGGCGCAAGGACATCGGGCGAGACCCTCTGAAGAAAAGGTGCTTATAACGCTACCAGCTTACCATCCTGGCGCGACGAAGCAACGAACGCGTCGAGCACCCGCTGCGTGTTGAGTGCCTGCTGGGCCCAACGGTCGTCGGGCTTGCCGCCCAACGCCAACTGCGAGAACGTGCGGAACAAATTCGTCTCCTGAGCATGACGCGCGTTGCTGCTGTACTCGTTGAGCGTCACGCGCCGCGCTCGAGGCTCCATCGTGAACTGGCAGCCATCGATCGCGAACAGCGAGTTGGCCACCTCGAAGCCGACCTCGGCCCCGCAGTCGGGCAACACGAAGTCGCTGAGCCGCAGCAGCCCTTTCGTGCCGCTCACGTGAGCCCACTGCTGATGGTTGGTCTGGAACGAGCAGAAGAAGCTGGCCGATACGCCCCCCGCAAACCACATCTCGCCCGAGAACTCCATCGGCACCGGCGCGGTGCTGTCCGATCGGCCCAGTTGAGCCAGCAACCGGCCACTGACCTTCTCGGGCAGTTGCTCCTGCATCGTCCAGAGCGTGAACCGCGTGTTGTACCAGCCGAGATCGCCGAGGCAGCCGAGTGGCTCGAGTTCGTAGCTCATGCGAATGTTATCGCGGAGAAACTCCTCGGGGGCATGAAAGCTGAACTGCGAGGTGATGCGGCGAATCTGGCCGACGCTCGTGCCGTCGTCGAGTGCCTCGCGCATCTTGGCCATCCGGCCGCTGTGCATGAACATCACGCCGTCCATGAACTGCACGTTGTTGGCGCGGCAGGCGGCGACCATCTCGGCGACGTCCTGCGCGTTGCAGCCGACCGGCTTCTCGCACAGCACATGCTTGCCTGAGTGTGCGGCTCGAACCACCCAGTTCTTGCGAACGCCCGTTGGCAGTGGAATGTAGACCGCGTCAATCTCTTTCGAGGCGAGCAGCTCTTCGTACGAGCCGAGCGCGACGGGCACTTGCGGATGGGGGACATGCGACTGGCACTCGGCAATGAACTGCCGGCTCTTGGCAATGTCGCGGCTGGCGACGGCCATGAGTTGAGCATTACCGGCGAGCCGGATCGCCTGCCAGTTCTTCTTCGCAATTCCGGCCGCGCTCAGAATGCCCCACCGACAGACCCGCTCGCTCAT
Source organism: uncultured Planctomycetaceae bacterium (assembly GCA_964387325.1). Lineage (GTDB taxonomy): Bacteria > Planctomycetota > Planctomycetia > Pirellulales > PNKZ01 > CAZZBK01. The sequence continues at coordinate 5,084 of CAYLYE010000294.1, read as the reverse complement.
GACGTGTGACCTTCGCTTGAACTCGTTGTGCTCTGACTCGCTCAACTTAGCCGAGGGGCGCAGAGCAGGAAAGGGGGCGAGGAAGAAGGAGGGACTAGAGGTTAGGGGCTAGAGGCTAGGGAAAAAATGGAACGCTTTCGCGTCAGCGCTCCGACATTTATCACTTTGCACTTAGCACTGTGCACTGTGCACTTCCCCGCCGCCTTGCGTTACAATCGTCGACACCCACTCCGACCCACTCACGAGACTTACGCATGCTTCGGTCCGCTACGACACTCATGGTTTGGCTGCTGCTGCTTGGCTCGACCGCCTCGGCGGCCATCCAGCAGATCACGGTCACGCTCACGCACGATCAGGCCAAGCCGATCGCCAAGGGACGACTGTTCGTGTTCACGAGCAAGAACAACTCGCCCGAGCCGCGATTGGGTCCCAACTGGTTCTCGCCCGAGCCGTTCTTTGGCCGCGACGTCGAGCAATTCGCCGCCGGACAGTCGCGCGCGATCGACGCCGAGGCCGACGGCTTCCCTGGCCCGCTCGGTAAGCTTCCGCCGGGCAAGTACTACGTCCAGGCCGTGCTGCATCACGCGCTCGATAATCCCTTTCCGGGCCAGGGGGTCGGCAACTACTACAGCAGCGTCGCCGAGTTGCAGATCACTGCCGGCGATGATCCGCCGCTGAAGCTCGCGCTCGATCAACGCATTGAGCCGACGAAGATGGCCGAGACCGACTGGCGACGCGAGGTGATCTTGCGCAGCGAGCTGCTCTCGAATTTTCATCGCCAGGACGTGTTTCACCAGGCGGCCGTCGTGCTGCCGGCGAATTACGAGCAGCAACCGCAGCGTCGCTACCCGGTGCTGTATGTCATCCCCGGCTTTGGCGGCAGCCATCGCGAGGCCGAACGACTTAAAGAACCCATCGCGGCTGGCGAGGGGGAGACGGATTTCATCCGCGTCTTTTTGAGCGGCCGCTGTCTATGGGGCCATCACGTCTTTGCCGACAGTGCGACGAACGGTCCGCGCGGCGCGGCATTGCTGGCCGAGTTGATCCCGCACGTCGACAGCCAGTACCGCACGATTGCCGCGACCGGCGCGCGTTACGTAACGGGTCACAGTAGCGGCGGCTGGTCGAGCCTCTGGCTCCAGGTGAATTACCCCGACGCCTTTGGCGGCGTCTGGAGCACGGCTCCCGACCCGGTCGACTTTCGGGACTATCAACAGGTACACCTATACGCCGAACCGCCGCAGAACATGTATCGCACGGCGCAAGGGGAGCGCCGACCGATTGCCCGTCGCGGTACGACACCGGTGATTTGGTACGATGACTTCACGCGGATGGACGACGTGCTGTTTCGAGGAGGTCAGTTGCGATCATTCGAGGCGGTGTTCAGTCCACTCGACGCGCGGGGCGAACCGCTCCGCATGTACGACCGACGCACGGGGCTCGTCGATCCCGTGGTGGCCAAGACCTGGCAGGCCTATGATATCAATCTGAAATTGCAGCGCGAGTGGCCCACGAGCGGACCGAAACTCGCCGGCAAACTGCATGTCTTCATGGGGACGCTCGACACGTTCTATCTGGAAGGGGCCGTCGTGCAATTGGCCGACACGCTCAAGCAGCTCGGCAGCGACGCCCATGTCGAGATCGTCGACGGCGCCGACCATTCGAGTTTGATGACACTCGAGTTGCGGCAAAAAATTCGCCGCCAGATGAGCGAACAGTTCAAGGCCTTGCACGATTTTTAATCAATACGCTATCTTACACACTGAATGCCTTGCCTGCTTATTGGGCAGATTAAGCCATTGGAATGCAGCCGATCACAGAAGACCGCCATATTAATGAATAGCATATTAATAAAGCGGTATTTGCGTTTAGAATTGTTCAGACCATTGCTTTACTGACTCATCCTCGTTTGGCACACGTCCGTCATTGCAGGTTAATACTTATGTCATTTGCCGAAACATTCCACGCGAATAATCAAAAGCTAATATCTCGAATTGGCGAAGACAATGCATTCCTAGTCTGGGTAATGGGAATGTATTTAGAGGAAGCAGATCTTGAGGCATTAGCATCAGAATCTTTGACAGATGGATCAAATGATAAAAAGATTGATTTTATAAAATACGATCGAGACCTAAAGCGCATAGTCTTCTGTCAGGGATATTACGCCCAAAACCAAAGAGACGCTGCTCCAGCAAACAAGGCCTCGGATTTAAATACTGCTGCTGCGTGGTTATTCTCGGGAGATCAAAAGCACATACCTGATCCACTAAGGCCGATTATTCAAGAGTGCCGAGTTGCACTATCAGACGGCGACGTAGAAGCCATTGACTTGCTTTACGTGCACAACAGGCCAGAGTCGTTCAACGTTGCAAAAGAACTAAATACTGTTCAGTCCCACGTAAAGCGGGCGCTTGGTGAAAACAACCAAATTACCGTATACGCAAAAGAAATGGGGATGGCGGAAATCGAAAACCTTTTTGCGAAATTCGAATCGCATATACAGGTCAGACAGAAGATTACATGCCCTGTTGCCAAGTTAATGGAAAACGAAGGACCTAAATGGCGATCTGTAATCGTTAGCGTACCTGGAAGCTGGCTAAACAAGCTTTACGTTGATCATGGGCACGCATTGTTTTCAGCAAACTATCGCGGGTTTCTTGGAGTAAATAAACGCAAGAAGATTAACAGCGGCATTAGAACAACAGCAGAAAGCAGCCCTGAGAATTTTTGGGTATTTAATAACGGTGTTACAATTCTAACGACATCATATTCTTGCACGGACAGCACGGTAGTGCTAACTGGAATATCGATCATCAACGGCGCACAAACAACGGGTTCAATCGGGTCGATCGACATTCAAAAGCATGATTTATCTAAAGTGTCTGTTCTGTGCAGGATAATTCAAAGTGCAGATCCACAGACAATTCGAGATATTGTCAAGTACAACAACACTCAGAACGCCATTACATCCTGGGATCAATACAGCAACGATGGCGATCAGTTCCGCATTGAACAGGAATTTCATGACCTTGGCCATAAATATTCTCGCAAGAGAGGTTTTCAAGGCGATGGCAGTGAAATAGGCATCGAACAGGTGGGGGTTCCATTATTGGCCTTTCAGGGAAAGTTTTCAGAAGCTATCGCAGGCAAAAATCGATTGTTCGATAGCGAATCAATGTACAAGAGCACGTTCTCGCAGAAAAAAGCACGTCATATACTATTGGTATACACACTTGCCATGTCTATTGATGAGAGACGGCTTGAGCTTAAACGCAAATCGGACGCTGGAACTATAATCGATATTGAGATGCGTCAGCTGGAACTCATGCGATATTTGCGATTTAAGAATTTTTTCATCGCTGTAATTGCCAAATGCCTCGAGACAGTCGTTGGTAAGAAAGTATCGCTCGATACTGTTGCTTTTACACCAGAATCCTCAAGAATGACATGTCTCGAACTTGCAGCGGCATGGAGTCCAATTGTTGACACCATGCTCAGCTTGGTCGTTACGCAAATTCAGGCTGATAAGATTGTTGAATTACTTGCGCAAGATGGAGCTCTTTGTAAGGTGGCTAAAGATGTTAATGGCCTGGCTTATGCTGGACGAAAACAACTTCCGTTTAAAGACTTCGCCGATTTAGTATCGGACAGCTAGTGTAGTGATGCGTTAATTCGGTGCATTATGAAAACATTCAAAAACAGGGGTTCTGATCGAACTGCATCCAAATATCCGCCGATTAAAATGCCCCAGATATGAGAATCGCTTCACTAGCGAACAATCGTTTCTTTCATTGATACTCCCGCACAAGCAATGCATTGTTCAAAATGCTGTACGCCATGACACCCATGAACACACGCACGATCAGCTATTGGATCGCGACCGCTCTCACGGCCTTTGTTTATCTCTCGGGCGGAGCGGTCGATATCGCGCGGCCGGGTTTTGCTGTCGAAGGGATCGTGCATCTCGGCTACCCCGTCTACTTCATGGTGATCTTGGGCGTGTGGAAGGTGCTTGGCGGCATCGCGGTGTTGTTGCCGGGAACGCCACGACTCAAGGAATGGGCCTATGCCGGCATGGCCTTCAATCTCACCAGCGCCTCGGCCTCGCACGCCGCCTGCGGTGATGGGGTGGGCGAGATCGTCACGCCGCTCGTGATCCTCGGCATCGTCGCCGCCTCCTGGGCGCTACGACCCGCCGGACGTGTACTCGGCGCAGTTTTGTAGGTCAGGCACTCCGTGCCTGACATGAGGTCGTGTCTCAAGGTTGTGTTGCTGGGGTGGATAAGCTCAGCTTCGCTGAGATGCCGACAATTGGATGTTCTGCGGCTTGGCGTCGTAATAGTAGATTCCATACCGCTGCAACGCTGCCATGATTAAGCGAACTTCCTTCCAATCGGAACCAAACAGCTCAACTCCATCACTCTCCCATTGCGCACGCGAATCCTCTGGATAATCCGATCGCTTGTCGATGTACGATTTTGCAAAATCCAAAATGAATGGAGGAGTGACAATCGTCAACTCGATAACCATCAAGGAGTCGCTGCTCCCTAGAAGCCGGGGAACAGAGCAATTCCTGATTTTGGTAATTGCGCTCGCTTTTAATCTCTGGTAGCATTCGAGTTCTGTGTCGTAGAGCTTTTTGAGGTTGAGTGACTTAACTGCGGAATCGCGACTGGTTTTCCAGACGCTCCCATCGGTACCGTGGCCAAGTGGTGTTTTCAAGTCGAGCGAGATATTGGATAACCTTGCGTACTCCAACGCTCGCTGCTCAAGGATTGGTTCTGTCATGGGACAACGCTGGTTTGATGGTTATTCAGCCAACATCGAAATCTACTTACTTGTAGATCATGTCCGTTACGATGTTGCGCAAATCGGCGGGGGATCGTTGATCCTGCGTGAGCCTGCCGATATTCTTCCGTTCACGGATGCGAAGCTCGTTATCATTATTGATGGCTCCGAGGAAGTACGTCCAGTGTTGTTAGCTTCTGGGGTCGATGCCGATCTGGTATCGGTTCCATATCAATCTTCCTATTGACGACTGCGCGGCGAATGAGCCAGGGCGACCAACGGAAGCCCGGTATTTT
>CAYLYE010000293.1:0-6435 GCA_964387325.1 uncultured Planctomycetaceae bacterium | reverse complement strand
AAAGAGGCGGCCGCGGTACAAAGCATTCGGCAACGTTTCGAACAGCACCATTCGCAGCCTGCGTGCTATTCGTGCCACATTCGGCTCGACCCGCCCGGTTTCGCGTTGGAACGCTTCGACGCGATCGGGGCGTGGCGCGATCGCGACGGCTCGCAAGGGGTCGATGCCCGCGGCGAATGGAACGGTCGCTCGTTCGATGGACCGACAGAATTCAAAGCCGCCTTAATGAGCCGACCCGACGAGTTCACACGCGGATTCATCGAGCACCTGCTCGGTTACGCTCTGTCGCGCCGGTTGACGATCTGCGATCTTCCTACCGTGTCTGAAATTGAAGATGCGGCCAAAGCCGACGGATACCGCTTCGATCGCATCGTGCTGGAAATCGTGAAGTCGTATCCGTTCCGACACGTTCGCAGGTAAATCCCGGCGAGTGCGAACCTAGCTTGTCTTCAACGCAACTTTCCGGACGGAAGAATTGTTTACATGCTCGGGGCCCGCGTCGTGGTCAAGCGATGAGATTGTGCGCCGTGCGAAATCAATCCGCCAACAGCTTGCCGAACTTGGTGGGGTGATGCCAGCCCTGTTTCGTCGGCGAGAACGCTTGTAACTCCGGCTTGGCCAGATTGACCACGCGATAGCGACCGACATTGAAATACCAAGGGGCGTCTGCCGACGGCTTGGCGCCTCCGACCCGATGCCTCGGATCGGAGTTCGCTTCGTCGGCGCCGACGACTGGAATGCGGACCCGCACGCGCCAAAAGTCGTCGCCACGCTCGGTCTTTACCTCGGCCAGCGATTGCCAGTCGGGACCGGGGTTGCCATCGGCGACCACGCCGTTCGGGTTGATTTCAAGGTGATAGTAAGAGTGAAGCGGCGTCTCTAGCGAGACGACGATGTTATCGCCGTCGAAGACGTTTTGAGTCGCTTGCAGTTGCTTCATCTGTGGTTCGCTGCAAACCACGTCGAAGACGATCGCCGCGCCGGTCCAACCGACGCGGAACTTCGTGAGGACCGCGGGTTGTTCGTTGGTGAGATTGTCCTTCAGCACATACTCCATCACGGCCGAGAGATCATCACCCGCGGCGGCCCGCGCGAGCGGGGCCTTTGCCCGGGCGGCGGCCAACGCTTGCCGTTTCTGGTGATCGTCGGCAATGAGTTGCTCCTTCGACTTCAGATCGGCCTGGATCGCCGCGATGCGACGACCGTAAATCGTCTGCCCCGCCTGTTGCCGGGCTTGCTCTAGCTTGTCGCGCAGTCGCAGGCTGACCGTCAGCGGGACATTCATCGGATTCGCCCGACCGCGGCTGCGGCTCTGATCCTTCACCGCCAAGTTGTGCTCTGCGAAATGAATGACATCCTGCATCGTCGACGCGGCAGGCCCGTAATACAAGCGGCAATACTCTTCGAGCAATGCGTCGACGTCTTGATCGGCGTCCCAGAGAAACTGCGTTTGGACATATAGCGTGATATGCTCGATCGCTGGGGTGCGCCACTTGCCGTCCGCTTGACTTTGTTCCCCCGTGTCGCCGTGCGAGATGCCCTTCAGCGCCTTCAGATCGCGGGCCACGCTGCGTGGATGGATGGCTGGATAACTGATCGGGCCGTCGCCAAAAATGTGATAGCGATTGTTTTCCAATCGCAGAATGTTTCCGGGCGCGACCTTCGATCGCCAGCCGGTGATGAGCGTTTGATACTCGTTCCAATGTTCATCGTCGAGCATCAGCGGTCGGCCGCAATTGGAAATCCACACCGCCAGATTCGGACTGAGATTGTCGATGGTCGCGGGTGGAGCTCGATACGACGTGTACGCCCCGCAGGTCACGCGCTTGGTCGGATGGGACTTGAGAATCTGTCGGGCCACGCGATCGGCGAAGCCCCAGACGAGATCGGAAGCGCTCTTTCCCTGGCAGGTGTCGCACTGGCAAACTTTCAACCCGTCACCCGGCCAAATGTCGACGCTGGGCAGATCGTAGGTGTCGAACAAATAGCGCAGATAACGAACCGTCTCGCGCTCCAGACCGGGCGAAGTGAAGCATGGCGTGCCGCCGCGACGATGCTCGGTATCGCGTTTTCCGGCGAGCAAAGCATAGTAATCGACGTGCTTCTCTTTCATCGCCGTGGCCGACATGACGTGCACCAAGCCGTGCGGACCTTTGAGCGGCCCGACGAGGTCATGCCCCGTGTTGATTCCCAGTCGACGAGCCCAGATGACGTCGTCGTAGTCGAAGCCCGAAAAGTTGTACCAGTTCCAATCACGCATCGCGTAGTCGGGGCGAACCGTTTTGTCGATCGGCTTGACGACGAGCGTCTTCGTCGTCGGCAGCACCTCACCAAGTTCACCGGGCATGTACCAGCGAGCCCCCCAACCGCTCAACAATGCACAGACCGCGTTCAACGAACCGCCGAGGTCGTGTTCCCAAAAGCCGTTGGGCGTGCCGGGACGCTTGGGCCACAGCGCGGCGAAGTCCTCGCCGTAGCGAACCGTCATTTGCTCCGTAAAGTCTCGCGGGCTCCAGAGCGCCTTGAAACCGCTCGTGAACGGAAATCCCCAAGCGGCGTCGGTCTGTCCCCCAGTCGCTTGCAACCATTTCGCCTCTGCCGCAGGCACGCCATTGCGACTCAACGGCCACGGCATCTCCGTGTGGTCGAAATCTGCATCGTGGCCGAGCAATACCAGCCAATTCGCTCCTGAGACGACGCGATAGGCGCCATATTGCAAGCTGTCGGGCACGACGCCAAGCTGATCGGTCCGGTCACTTCTGCCGACGTAAACCTTGAGCGTCTTTGAATCCGATGGTGCCGTAACGATCGGCAACTTAGCGCCGCTGATCTTCTGTACATAATGTCGCAGCTCAAGTGCCGCCAGCGTTGCCATTCGAGGCCGTTCGGCAGCGATCACGATTTCAGCCCGTGCTTGGCTAGCTTCGACCACGACCAAGTCATTGGCCGTTAGTCGAGCGGTAGCCACAAAGATGGCGAGGACAACCAACAGTAGCGTGCGTATCATCGATTTGATATCTCGGTGGGAGAATGCAACGGTCCTGTATCATAACGCCGCAGAGACTGGACTCGATTCGTGCAACGTAATTATAGTTGATCGCGAGGTCGACTGCGTGCCCGTGCCCTCGCAGGTTGTCGGATTTTATCACGCTCGACGGCCAGCTACGATGGCTTGTGTATCCCGGCCGATCGACAGCCCCGCGACGCAGTGCTCTTTCGGTCTGGCGACCGGCGGAACGTCGCTCGCCAGTTTGTCAATCGATTGCCCCTAACAAGTTCACCGTTTTCAACATCCCCCGACCATGCCCCACTCAGCTCTTTCCCGTCGCGGTTTCCTTTCGCAAATTGGTTTGGGGACCGGCGCGATCGGCTTCGTGGTCGCCTTGGCGCAGGCGGGCGAACTCGTCGCGGCTGATCCCGTTGATCCCCTTTCCCCCAAGCCCTCGCACTTCGCCCCCAAGGCCAAGCGATTGGTGCATGTTTTTCTGCCGGGCGGGGCTTCGCACCTCGACCTGTTCGATCCCAAGCCGGAACTCAAGCGACACGACGGCGATATTCACGAAGCTTGGAAAGGGGTCCTCTTCGGCTCGCCGTTCAAGTTCACGAAGCATGGCCGAAGCGGCATCGAACTGAGCGAACTGTTGCCGCGATTGGGTGAGCATGCCGACGACTTCACCGTCATTCGGTCGATGCATACCGACATACCGGCCCACGGCCAAGCGACCATGATGATGATGACGGGCCACTCGAGATTGACGCGGCCGAGCTGCGGTTCGTGGCTCACATACGGTCTGGGAACGGTCAATGCCGACCTGCCGGCCTATGTCGCGCTCGGAGTCAGTTCGAGCGACAAGACCATCGGCGCGGGCTTTCTTCCGCCGGTCTATCAAGGGACCGGCATCACGCTGCGGCCCGACCAAGACCCGATCGCGAATCTGCGAAGCGCCGACCTGTCGCGCGACGAGCAACGTGCGCAACTCGATCTGCTCGGCGATCTGAACACCCAGTTTGGTGTGCCGGCGCCTCACGAGGCCGCGCTCGATGCCCGACGGCGGAGTTTCGAGCTGGCGTATCGTATGCAGTCGGCCGCTCCCGAGGCATTCGATCTGAAGCAAGAGCCAGCCGCCATGCGAGCCGAATACGGCGAGACTGCTTGGGGAAATCAACTGCTGACCGCGCGGCGAGTGCTGCAACGGGGCGTCCGCGTGGTGCGTGTGCAGGCCGGCAGTTGGGATCATCATACGAATCTCGTCGCGAGGTTGAAAGACGATACCGGGCCGTTCGACGTCGGCATCGCCGCCTTTCTCGCGGATCTCAAACGGTCGGGACTCTTTGAGGACACGCTCGTCCTCTGCTCGGGCGAGTTTGGTCGCACACCGGTGCGACAAGCCGGCAGCGATGGCGACGGCGTGGGGCGCGATCATAACCATCGCGGTTTCAGTGCAGTGTTGTGCGGCGGCGGAGTCAAGCGAGGCCACGTTCACGGCTCGACCGACGACTTGGGGCGCGAGGCGGTCGTCGATCGGGTTCATGTCCACGATCTCCACGCGACGATTTTGCACCTGATGGGTTTCGACCACGAGCGGCTCACATATCGCTACGCCGGCCGCGATTTCCGGCTGACCGACGTTCATGGCCAAGTCGTCAACGGGGTGCTCGCATGAGTGCCGCGCGGTTCAGGGTCGCTCTCGTGACGGCTACTTTGTTGCTCCATAACCATGTCGTGATGCGCGCCGACGACGCTGCGAACCTCGCCTTCTTTCAATCGGATGTGCTGCCGATACTCAAGATCCGTTGCTATGCGTGTCACAGTCACGAGTCGGGCAAAAACAAAGGGGGCTTGGTCGTCGACTCGAAAAATGGCTTGCTGGTAGGGGGCGATTCGGGACCGGCGATCACGGCGGGTGAGCCGGACAAGAGCCTGCTGATCGCGGCGGTGCGGCGAGGCGGTTCCGTCAGCCCCATGCCTCCCGACAATGCATTGCCAGCGGCAGAGATCAAGATTCTCGAAACCTGGATTCGCCGCGGAGCGCCCGACCCGCGTAAAGGGTCCGCGACGATCGATCCGTTTGCGAACATCATGCACAAGGCACAGACGCATTGGTCGCTGCAGCCGCTTGTGAAGCCGACACCTCCCACGCCGGTCGACGCTGACTGGCGGAGGAATTCGATCGACGATTTCGTCCTCGTGAAGCAGCGTGAACAAGGGTTGCAACCCGCCCGCGATGCTCGGCCGCGCGATCTGATCCGCCGGCTCTACTTCGACCTGATCGGCTTGCCGCCGACGCTGGAACAAGTTCGCCGCTTCGAGCACGATTCGTCGGTCGATGCCGACAAGGCGGTGGCGCAGGTCGTCGATAAATTGCTCGCCTCGCCCCATTATGGCGAGCGTTGGGGGCGACATTGGCTGGACTTGGCGCGTTACGCCGAGGTGTCGGGCGGGGCGGCCAACCGCGCCCGCGAGACGCGTCTTCTCAACGCCTATACCTATCGCGACTACGTGATCCGCGCCCTCAACGCAGACAAACCGTACGATCGGTTCGTGCTCGAACAACTGGCCGCCGACCAGTTGCCACTCAACGACCCACGCGATCTCGCGGCGCTCGGTTTTCTTCCCGTCGGCAGCCAAGAAGGCTTGGCTCATGAGGTTCGCGCCGAGCGGATCGACACGATCGGCAAAGTGTTCATGGGCTTGAGTCTCGGGTGCGCCCGGTGTCACGATCACAAGTTCGATCCGATTTCGACCGAAGATTTCTACGCCCTCGACGGCGTGTTCTTGAGCAGTGAGGAAGTCGGAGTGCCGCGGCCGAAAGACCCGGTCGGCGATCTCGAAGCTTGTCCGATCATTGCCGAGCCGCGCGATCCACAATCCCGCGCCGCCCGCGATCAAGCCGTGGCCAAAGCCCGGCAGTCTGTGGCCGACTACGAACAAGAACTCTGGGGGCCCACCGAGCGCACCTGGCGTGAGCTGACGCCGAAGGTTTGGGACGTGCTGGGGATGGAGACCGCCGAGTTCGGCCCGTTGGGAGAGCGCGAGTACCTGCGTCAGCACAATCTGCCGGCGACGCTTGTGGCGGCGTGGCGTCGCTGGCTGGCCGACGAGAAGCGTTTGAGTCGTCGTACGACGCATCCCATCTTTGGGCCTTGGTTCGTGCTGCTGGAGACGAAGCCGGAGACTTTCGCGACGACCGCCAGTGAACTCATCGCAGGACTGGCAAAAGACAAGAGCATCAATCGACATGTCATGGCGGCGTTGACGTCGCGCCCTTTGCTTACCAAGCGCGACGCGGCCCGGTCTTACGGCGAATTGCTGGCTACCGTCGATCGTGAGTGGCAAACCGACGCGACTCGGCCGATGCTCCCCGATGCCGATCGTGAAGCCTTGCGACAGATTCTCTATGCCGAAGGGATGCCTACCGTTCGTCATGGCGACAA
>CAYLYE010000292.1:0-6482 GCA_964387325.1 uncultured Planctomycetaceae bacterium | reverse complement strand
AATTATGTTGCCACGATTTGTTCAATTAGTGTAGTATCTGCTTCGGTACAGCCCTACTGTCCCGTGGGTTCGGTGCGAATGCGTCGACCCATGCCCGCCTGCTGAGAGTGTTCGGCTTTCGGCTACCTCCATCCGCCCTTGGATGGGTGGACCGGCTTGTCGCCTTTGCGATGGTCATTACGCCCTAAGTACATCCGCAAAATGATTGATTCTCCAAGCCGGTGACTCAGCCGCCGGCTTGGGATGGTCGCTTTGGACATACCGTGGGTGGACATAGTAAAAGTGATGCGCGGGTTGCGTCGGTAACTAGTTACAATGGAAATTCGCGAATCGCTCTCATCCGACGGAGCCATTCGCGGGCTGATTGTGCGTGTTGCAGTTCCGTTCGTTGTTTCGCTTCAGAACGCTGATGCTTGTTGGGCGTCAGCGGTCAGGCGTGAACGACCGAGCGATTGCGCCTTTCGATTTCTTGAGGAGTGATATTCCATGGCGATTCGTCTCGCACTGGCGATGGCCTGTTTGGCTTGGACCCACGCGTTGCTCGCGGCAGACACCCCGGCCGCAGGCGACAAGGTCAGCTATCTCAAAGACGTGCTGCCGATCATGCAGGCTCAATGCCAAGGCTGTCATCAGCCGGCCAAGGCCAGCGGCGGCTACGATATGCTCAGCTTCGACAAACTGCTCGGCGGCGGCGAGAGCGGCGACAAGGCGATCGTGCCCGGTCAGCCTGACAAAAGCAACTTGCTCAAGTTGATCACCAGCGTCGATGGCAAGGCCGAGATGCCCGAGGGAAAGCCGGCACTGGTCGATCGAGACGTGCAATTGATTCGCCGCTGGATTGCTCAAGGCGCGATCGACGACAGCCCCGCGACGGCCAAGGTGCGCTACGACAACCAGCACCCGCCCAAGTACACACGGCCCCCCGTGGTGCCTTCGATCGATTACTCGCCCGACGGCAAGCTGCTGGCCGTGGCCGGCTTTCATGAGGTGTTGCTGCACAATGCCGATGGTACGGGCATTGTCGGCCGACTGATTGGTATGGCCGAGCGCATTGAGAACGTGAAGTTCTCGCCTGACGGAAAGCGATTGGCTGTCGCCGGTGGTTTGCCCTCGCGGGTGGGTGAGTTGCAGATTTGGAACGTTGCCGACCGCAAGCTCGAACGCTCGATCTCGGTCACCTTCGACACGATTTACGGCTCTAGCTGGAGCCCTGACGGCAAACTGGTCGCCGTCGGATGCAGCGACAACAGCGTCCGGGCCTTCGATGTTGCCAAGGGCGAGCAGGTCCTGTTCATGGGCTCGCACACCGATTGGGTGCAAGACACGGTCTTCTCGGTCGACGGCTCGCACCTGATGTCGGTCAGCCGCGATCGGACCGCCAAACTCACCGAGGTCGCGACGCAGCGATTTAATGACAACATCACCTCGATCACCCCGGGTGCGCTCAAGGGGGGCATGCAAGCCGTTACCCGTCATCCGCAGCGCGACGAGATTGTGGTCGGCGGCAGCGACGGCGTGCCCAAGGTGTATCGCGTGCATCGGCTGACCAAACGCGTCATCGGCGACGACGCCAACCTCATCGCCAACCTGGGCGCACTGCGCGGCCGGGTATTTGAGGTCGACGTGAGCGCCGACGGCAAACGCATTGTGGCTGTCAGCAGCCTCGACAACACCGGCGAAGTGGGCATCTACGATTACGACAGTGACACGGCCATGCCGGACGACATTCGGGCCATCAACTCGAAGGTCGTCAGCCAACGTTCGCCTGAAGAAGTGACCAAGCTGGAGAAATTCTTCCATCGCGGTTTTAAGCAACTGGCGAAAGTGACGCTGCCGACGGGACTGTATGCCGTGACTTTTGCGCCCGACGGCAAGACCATTGCCACCGCCGGCGGCGACGGCACGATCCGCTTGCTCTCGAGTGTCGATGGCAAGACGCTTAAGGAATTTGCCGCCGCGAAGGTCGACCACGTCGAGGTCGTGCAGCAAGGGAGTGTCGACTTCATTCGCGATGTGAACCCGGTGCTCACCAAGCTGGGCTGCAATGCGGGGACGTGTCATGGTGCCAAAGACGGCAAAAACGGTTTCAAGTTGTCGCTCCGCGGCTACGACGCCATTTACGACGTTCGCGCCTTCACCGACGACCACGCCTCGCGGCGCGCCAATGTCGCCTCGCCCGACAATAGCCTGATGCTGCTCAAAGCCACCGCCTCGGCCCCGCACATGGGCGGACAACTGATGAAGCCGGGCGAACCGTACTACAACATCGTTCGCAACTGGATCGCACAAGGCGCTCAACTCAACCTAGCCGTGCCGCGAGTCGTAAGCATCGACGTGCAACCCAAGAACCCCGCACTCGACAAGCCGGGGCAAAAGGTGCAGATGAAAGTGGTCGCCACCTATGCCGACGGCAAAACGCGCGACGTGACCCGTGAGGCGTTCGTCGAAAGTGGCAACGCCGATGTAGCCACGCACGACAACCGTGGCGAACTCACGGCGGTGCGTCGTGGCGAGGCGCCGATCTTGGCCCGCTACGAAGGCGCCTACGCCGCGTCGATCCTCACGGTGATGGGTGACCGCAGCGGCTTTGCGTGGCAGGATCCGCCCAAGCACAACAAGATCGACGAGTTAACGGCGGCCAAGTGGAAGCAGATGAAAATTCTCCCCTCGGAACTCTGCACCGACGCCGATTTTATTCGCCGCGTGACCCTCGATCTTACCGGCCTGCCACCGACGATCGATGATGTCCGCGCCTTCTTGGCCGACGCGCGCGAGACACGAGTGAAACGCGACGCGCTCATCGACCGACTCGTCGGCAGCGATCCGTATGTCGAACATTGGACGAGCAAATGGGCCGACCTGCTCCAAGTGAACCCCAAGTTCCTCGGAGCCGAAGGGGCCAAGCTGCTCCGCTCTTGGATTCATGATCGAATCAAGGAGAACCAGCCTTACGATCAGTTTACCAAGCAGATATTGACGGCCAACGGTTCGAACAAAGAGAACCCGGCCGCTTCGTACTACAAGATCCTCCGCGACCCGTTTGCCACGATGGAGAACACGACCCATTTGTTCTTAGGCGTGCGGTTCAACTGCAACAAATGCCACGATCATCCGTTCGAGCGTTGGACGCAGGACCAGTATTATCAGACGGCCGCCTACTTTGCTCGCTTCGATCTAAAAGCCGATCCGGCCTCGGGTACCCAGTTGCTGGGCCAAACGGCGGTCGAGAAAGGCAAGCCGCTCTATGAGATCGTGTTCGACAAAAATGCCGGCGAAGTGAAACATGACCGCACCAGTCAAGACACCGCGCCCAAATTCCCATTCGACTGCCAGTTTGATAGCAAGCCCGACGCTTCGCGGCGCGAGCAGTTGGCCGCTTGGACCACCTCGCCCAACAATCCCTACTTTGCTCGTAGCTATGTGAATCGCCTATGGGGGTACTTGCTCGGCGTTGGCATCATGGAGCCGATCGACGACCTGCGTGCCGGCAATCCGCCGACCAATCCCGAGTTGCTGTCCTATCTGACCGACGAGTTCGTCCGCAGCAAATTCAACGTCCAGGAAATCGTCAAGCAGATTTGCAAGTCGCGCACTTATCAACTGTCGATTGCCACGAATCGCTGGAACGAGGACGATCGCACGAACTACTCGCATGCCATCGCACGGCGGTTGAGCGCCGAGGTGCTGTTCGATGCGATCCACAGCGTGACCGGCGCGCAGTCGAAGTTGCCCGGCTACAAGCCCGGCACGCGCGCCGCTGAGTTGCCCGAGCCTGGCACTCAAATGGCCGGCGCGTTTCTGCAAACCTTCGGTCGCCCGGCGCGCGAGAGCGCCTGCGAATGCGAACGCACGAGCGGCGTGCAGCTAGGTCCGGTCATGGCGCTCATCAGCGGGCCGGTAATCAGCGACGCGATTGCTGATGGCCAGAACGTATTGGCCAAGCTCGCCAAAGAGACCACCAACGACAAGCAAGTGGTCGACGAGTTGTTCATGCGCGTGCTCAATCGCCCCGCCACCGAGAAGGAAGTACAAGCGGCACTCAAGGTGATGCAACAAATCGATCCCGACCATCAACAACTCGCGGCGCTCTTGGCCTATCGCGAAAAGACCTGGGCGGTCGAGCTTGCCAAGCTCGAAAAGCAGCGTGCAGACGCGCTCGTCAAAGCTCAAGCAGACTTGAAAAAGTACAGTGACCAAATCGCGCCAGCCGTCGCCAAGGCCGAGGCCGACCGCAAGGTCAAGCTGGCCGCGAGTGAAAAGTCGGTCAAGGATTATGAGACCGACTTGCCCAAGCGACTTGCCGATTGGGAGAAGTCGCAAAAACTGACCACCGAGTGGACCGTGGTCATGCCCAAGTCGCTCAAGGCCAGCAATGGCGCTGACCTGAAAATTCGCAGCGATGGCTCGGTGTTCGCCAGTGGCAAAGGTGACCGTGGCGTCTACACGATCAACTTTGACACGACCTTGACCAACATCACTGGCTTCCGGCTCGAAGCGCTCACCGACGAACGACTACCCAACGGCGGCCCTGGCCGCTCGAAGGATGGCAATTTCGTGCTCAACGAGTTCGACGTGCAAGCCGGCGAACTTGGCAGCAAGACACTCAACAAGGTCGAGCTGGCCAAGCCCACGGCCGACTACACGCAACCGCGGTTCAACGCCGCGCAGCTGATCGACGGCACACCGAGCCAAGTGAACGGTTGGGCCATCTCGCCGCGCGTGGGACAAACCCACTGGGTGACCTTCGAGCTCAAGCAGCCACTCAAGCACACCAAGGGGACAACCTTCTCGGTCGTTTTGCAGCAGAACTTTAACCAGCCTGATTTTATGCTGGGCCGCTTCCGTCTATCGGTCAGCACCAGCAAAACCCCGCTGGGTTTGGGGCTACCACACGAGATTGTCTCGATTTTGGGCATTTCGGCCGCCGATCGTGACCCGCCGGAGCAAGAGCGGCTCGCGAAATTCTACACCGGGTTCGATAATGAATTACAGAAGCGTCGCGAGGCGTTGGCCGAAGCCAAACAGCCCCTGCCCCGCGATAGTGGCTTGGTCGAGCGCGAGCAACTCGTGGCCGAGTTGTCCAAGGTGACGCCCGTCGAGCCCCAGTTGGCACAATTGCGCGAAGATGTCAAAATGAGCGCCCAGCAATTGACCAATCGCCGTTTGACCTCGATACAAGATTTGACCTGGGCGTTGATTAACAGTCCCGCCTTTTTGTTTAACCATTAAGAGACAGTGATAAATGCAAAGTGCTAAGTGCTAAATGAAATGCCGCTCTCGCGAGAGCGCTCCGTCATTTCGCACTCATCACTTAGCACTTCCCCCCAAGGAGCCTCCCGATGTTCGTGCTGAAGGGTGAAAACGGAAAAGACCTGTGCGATCGTCAACTCGGCGCGACGCGACGCGATGTGCTGCGCGTCGGCGGCTCCAGCTTGCTTGGCGCGAGCCTCGGCACATTGTTCCGCCTACAAGACGCTGCGGCGAACACATCGAGCCCCGGTCGCTCGACTCCGGGCTGGGGCAAGGCCAAGAGCATCATCATGTGCTACTTGCAAGGTGGCCCCAGTCACTTGGACCTCTGGGACCCCAAGGACAACGTGCCCGACAATGTCCGCAGCATCTTCAAAGCCGCGCCGACCAAAATCCCCGGCACCCAATTCACCGAGAACCTGCCCAAGCTCGCGCAGATCAACGACCGCTTCACGATGATCCGCTCGATGAGCTACACGCCCGTCGGGCTCTTCAATCATACGGCGGCCATCTATCAGATGATGACCGGCTATACGACCGACAAGGTGAGCCCCTCAGGACAGCTTGAGCCGCCCAACTCGAAGGACTTCCCCAACTACGGTTCGAACATCATTCGTTTCAAGCCACCGACGGTCCCGATGCTGCCGTTCGTCATGTTGCCTCGCCCGCTGCAAGAGAGCAACGTGGTCGGCAAGGGTGGTTTCGCCGGCTTCCTCGGCCGTGATTTCGATCCGTACACGCTGTTCCCCGACGGCGACGACATGGACATGAACAAGATGGACCGTATCCGGGTCGACGACCTCAAGCTGCGGAGCGAAGTGTTCGCCAGCCGGCTCGAACGTCGCGCGCGACTGCGCGAGGCGATCGACGGTCTGATGCCCGACATCGACAAAGCGGTTGCCGATTACAAGCTCGACGAGTATTACGGCCGCGCCTTGAACTTGATTATCTCGGGCCGAGCCCGCGAGGCGTTCAACTTGGCCGCCGAGACCAAAGAGACCCGCGACCGCTATGGCCGTAACACCTATGGTCAAAGCTGCCTGTTGGCTCGCCGACTGGTCGAAGCCGGTACGCGCGTCGTCGAGGTCGTGTGGCCCAAGGTGGCCAACAGCGACAATCACTCGTGGGATCACCACGTCGGGCTCGACAAGCGCATGAAGGACCAGTCGGCACCGATGCTTGATACCGGCTTGTCAGCCCTCATCAGCGACCTCGATGAGCGCGGCATGCTC
>CAYLYE010000291.1:0-6565 GCA_964387325.1 uncultured Planctomycetaceae bacterium | reverse complement strand
GAGCAGGGGCCCACGACCACGAGCAGTCGTGGGTCATCGCCGGCGAGCATGCGTCGCACGGCGTCGCGCCCTTCGACGACCGTCTGAATGGCCGTTTCGCTCGCGGGCAGCTCGTTGAGCAAATCCTGCGGAGCGATCAGCTCCACGGTGTTGATGACGTTCAGATCACGCGTCGTTTGCATCGCGGCGAATCACTTACCCGTTAATGAGTTCAATGGACCATAGCCGGTCCCTCTGGGACCGGTCGTAATCGTGACACGCTCTTAGAGCTTGACACCAAAATCGCCACGAAGATCGCGCCACACCGCGTGAATGTGATTAGCCGGGTTGCCGGCCCCGTCGGGCTGTACGTTCACGAACTCGACAAGGAACGTTGATCCTTGCACGCGGTAGTAGTGACCGACGCCCGGCTTGTCGGCCCCGGCCCAGGCAAAGTAGATCGCGTCGGCGTCAGCGGCGCGAATCTCGGCCGAACGCTGCGAGGCGACCCGCTCGGGCAAGTTGGCCAGATAGGCGTCGAGCAAACCGAACAAGGTTTTCTTCTGTGCGTCGTTGAGTTGTTTCGCGACGAGTCCTTCGGGTGCGGTGCGCGGCGGCTGCTGATCGGCAGGCCCACGAATGTCGGCCGGAGCCTTCTCGGCAATCAGCGCGGCTTTGCGTTGCTCGGAGGTCAAACTCCCCAGCAGATCGAAGGCGAATTGCTCCTCGGCGGCCAGCGTGCGAGTGCCGGGCTTGGGGTAACCACTAATGTCGTTGCGGACAATGCCCGGGTTCGCGCCAAAGAAGGCGGGCGTGTACGCTTGCAGCTTGCCGTCTTGCACGACGAAATTGAGTGACAAGTGATGTCCCTCGACCGACAAGCCCCAGGTCCCTTTGTCCTGCGGTTGGCCGAAGATCGTGAAGTAGTAGCGATGCGGGTCGCGAATCGGTCCGTCTTTGCGGGTCTTTTCTAGCTCGCGAAGGATGCCTTCGAGCGCCATGATCTGCGTGGCCTTGTCGTAGCCCATCTGGCTCAATGCCGAGCGAAGCAAAGCGAGCGCCGCAAGACGTTGCGGGTCAGTCATTTCCTTGACTTGCAAACCTTTGCGCTCGGGCATGGGGATAAAGTGCCACTTGAGCCGCGCCGGGTCGTCGAAGGCCATGGTTGACTTGGTCCGCTGCGCGCTATCGAGCGCGGCCAAGTATTGTTGCGCGTGGCGTGTCATTTCAGCGCCGGGTTCGTCGGCCAACCGCCGCATACCCAGCGCCCCCAACGCGACGACCAATAGTACGCCCGCCACCCAAGCCTTACGCTGCAACATGAACTCACCTGACCGATCGAGGGAAAATACATTAAACCGAACCATTATCGACGTCAGCGCGGTTAATGAGCCAGGACGACCAGCGGAAGGCCGGGGTTTCCCGGTTTCGCGTTGCTCGCCTAAGCCCATTTGATGCGCATGCCTCATTAAGCATAATCGCCGGGCGAGACCGACGCCAGCGGGCGAGCGGCGTCAGGCCAAAGAGCGGGGGTCGTCTGTCCCCCGCGGTCGCCCCGCCTCGTTTTTGTGCTTCAGGAGTCGACATTGCGTCTCCGCAGGAGGCCGTTTGGCGTTGATGGTTCTGACGTCTTCATTTCTATTGACGACTGCGCGGTACATGAACCTGGGGCGACCTGCGGCAGCCCGATCTAACCCGGCTTCACGTTGCTCGCTCAGGCCTACTTTGCTGCGCATGCTTCAATAAACATTTTGCTACACACGTTCACGGACACGACGCGTTTGCGACCATGTTGAATCTTGCATCGCCTACTTCGCCACGCTGGCTCACGACGGTCGACGACCACATTGAAGAGCTGCTGATCGATCATGCCCATTGCGAAAAAAAGGCTGCCAGCACGGCGATGGCGTTGATTTTTGCCTATGTCGAACAGGTGCCGCTCATTCGCCGTCTGGGAGAAATTGTCGAAGAAGAACTCGAACACTTCAACCTTGTCATCGAATTGCTCGAGCGGCGCGGGATCAAGTTTCGCCGCCTCAAGCCCAGTAGCTATGGGCAACGCTTGAGTGACTTGGTCCGCAAAGTCGAGCCGCATCGGGCTGTCGATCGACTTTTGGTCGCCGCGTTGATCGAGGCCCGCTCCTGCGAACGCTTTCAACGCCTCAGCGAACACGTCCGTGATCGCGAGCTCTCCGAGTTTTATCAATCGCTGTTCGAGTCCGAGGCGCGACACTACGCCACCTATGTGCAGATGGCAGAACACTTCGAGCCGGCGACAGAGGTCCATCGCCGGCTCGAAGAACTGTCGCACCGCGAGGCGGAGATCATTGCCCTAGGGGACGATTTTCCCCGCATGCACAGTTAGGGCACTTGCATCCGGTTGTTGCCGCAGGGTGGCCCCGCTTACAACCATGCTCACGCAGACATGGGCATGGCACCCCATTCGCAAGCCTAGTCGGCTGCGGCTGTGTAACTACTCGACCGGCACGGTGTAGCCTAGCGCGCCGATGATCGTCTTGCCCTTGTAGTTGGCGTGGCACATGACGCACTTGTCCATCACGACCGGCACCGGGGTGGCCGACCGCAGATAGCGTTTCCCTTCCTTCTCGACAACCTGCTCGTAGCCTGCCTTGCCATCGAGCATCGCCTTGACCGCGGCGCGTTCAAAGTCGTCCTTGGGCTTGTTGTCGGCGTCGATCGGGTCCCCCGAGGCGTCGAGCAAACGAACCTCGTGGTAGCCGCCTTCTTTCATCGTCTTGAACAAGGCCTGGAAAGCATCGCCGGCCGCGAGGTCCGACTTCTCGGTGACATAGTTTTTGGTGACGATGACGATCGCCGTCTTGTAGAGTGTGTCAAGCTTCTTGACCTCTTTGCGAGCCCGTTCCAGAGCGGCATCGGAGCCGTCAGCGGCCTGGGCAATTTGCAGGTAGCCAGCCAAGGCGACGGCAGCCATGGAGAGCATCAAGCTGGTGAATTTCGTGCGCGTCATGATTCGATTTCTCCGCCAATGAGTGAAGGTGATTCTCGATAATGGATGTCTTTATCCTTTTATCGACTTATCGAGACTATAGCACTTTAATATTGGATATCAATGTCTACAATTAAGAAAATCCTCCTCCAAATCGGGTGACGTTGACATGTTCTCACAGACCGTCGAATACGCCTTGCGCGCGATCGTGTACCTGGCCGGACAGGACAAGACACCCCGGACGAGCGAGCAGATTGCGAGCATCACTCAGGTGCCGCAAGCCTATTTGTCCAAGGTGCTTAAGGACTTGTCTCAAAAGGGTTTAGTTCACTCACAGCGGGGCATGGGCGGGGGCTTTACCCTGGTCAAATCCCCCGGCGAGCTGACCATTCTGGAGGTGGTCAACGCGGTCGACCCCATTCAGCGAATCAAAAGCTGTCCGTTGGGCATTTCCTCGCACGGTACGCGGTTGTGTCCGTTGCACAGCCGGGTCGACTGTGCCTTAGCCGGCATTGAAGAGGCGTTTGGTAAGACGACGCTGGCCGAGGTGTTGGCCGATCCCAACCCGAGCATCCCGCTGTGCGAGTTTCCGCCGATCATGCCCGCGAGCGCCCCGGCGACACCCCAGTAAGCCGTGTCACACGAGCGTCGATCGATTATCGTAGCGGCATGACTACTCTCCTTCGTTTGCTACCCTGTGTCTTGTCGCTTGGCTGTCTGGTTGGTCTCTTGGCGTCCACGCATGTCGAGGCGGCCGAGCGAGTCATCCTTGAGCCGCTTGTGCATCTGCGAAACGTCGAGCCGCGCGAGTGGAGCAGCTTTCCGGAGCAAGCCGAGTCACGGCACTGGGAAGCCACCTTCACGTCCAGCGACTCGTTTCGACCGCAAACGTTGCGCGTTCGTCATCGTGACGTCAAGCAACTGTGGCGCGTGTATCTCAACGATCAGGAGATGGGGCAGCTGCCGCGCGATGAGAATTCGATGGTGACATTCTACGCGCTCCCGGGTGACAAACTCCGCGACGGCGACAACACGTTGCGAATCGCCTCGACCGACAAGGCACCTGACGACGTGTGGATCGGCGACGTGCGGCTGATCGATACCCTCCGCGCTGAAGTCCTCGCGCAAGCGACCATCGAAGTGCAAGTCGATGAGGCCGGGCGCGGAGCAACCCCCTGCCGATTGACGCTCGTTGACGACCACGGTTCGCTGATGACCACCGGAGCCACGAGCAATGACCATCTCGCCGTGCGGAGCGGCGTCCTCTATTGCTCGACCGGTCGGGCTCGATTCACGGTCCCCGCTGGAAAGTACACTCTTTACGCGGGCCGGGGCTTCGAGTACTCGCTTGCTCAAGCTCCCTTACAACTCGCGGCCGGAGACACGGCTCGCCCGACACTGACGATCACGCGCGAAGTGCCGACCGACGGCTGGGTCAGTTGCGATCCGCACGTGCATACCTTCACCTACTCGCGTCACGGCGACGCGACGATCGAGGAGCGGATGATCACGATCGCCGGCGAGGGCATCGAGCTACCGGTGGCGACCGATCACAATCTACAAATCGATTTCGAGCCCTTCGCCCGGCAACTCAATGTACGCCGGTTCTTTACGCCGCTGGTGGGCAACGAGGTCACGACGAAAGTCGGGCATTTTAATGTTTTCCCCCTCGATCCCTCGGCGAGCGTGATCGACCACAAAGGCCTCGATTGGCAAGCCGTCGTGACCGCCCTGCAAGCCGCGCCGGCCGACAAAATCGTGATCCTCAATCATGCCCGCGACGTGCATAACGCCTTTCGACCATTCGACCCGCGGCGGCATGTGTCGTTCGTGGGTGAGGATCTTGAAGGTTGGCAACTGCCGGCCAATGCGATGGAAGTGGTCAACTCGGGCACGACGAACCAAGACCCGCTGCTGCTGTATCACGACTGGCTCGGGTTGTTGAATCGAGGTTTGTCGATCACGCCTTGCGGCACGAGTGACTCGCATGATGTGGCCAGGCATTTTGTCGGCCAGGGACGCACCTACATTCGCGTCGACGATCGCGACGTGAGCAACATCGACCGCGCGGCCGCGTGTCGCAGCTTTCGCGAGGGGCGCGTGATGGCCGGCCTGGGGCTGATGTGCCGCGCGACGATCAACGAACAGTTCGGCAGTGGCGATTTGGCGAAGCACGCGGACGCCTATCGGCTCAACATCGACGTGCTCGGCCCCTCGTGGGTGAGTTGCGATCGCGTGCGGATCTACATCAACGGCGTACTCAACGAGGAGATCAGCGTCAGCCGGTCACACCGGAGATCGGATCAGCCGATCGGCGTACGCTGGCGCGGCGAGCGTCTCCTGCCGAAGCTGGCTCACGACGCTCATGTGGTCGTGATTGCCACGGGAAAGGGCGTGGACGGCTTGTTCTGGCCGGTCGCTAAGTCCTATCAACCGGTATCGCCCGAGTGGAAATCGTATGTCGTCGGCTGTTGCGGCGCGATTCGGATGGATGGGGACGGCGACGGCGCGTATCGCAGTCCGTATGCGTACGCCCAGCAGCTCGTTGAGTCCGCTGGGGGCGATGTCGCCAAGTTGTTTGACTCGTTGGCCAAGTACGATGAAGCCGTGGCGGCTGAGGCGGCGAGTATCTTGTTGAGCGAACAGAAAATAGACTTCGCGACGCTCTCGCAAGCGGCGACACGCGGCACGGAACCGGTTAAGCGTGGCGTGTTCCGATATCTGCAGGCACGCAAAGATGCCGCGAGCGCCAATCCTTAGGCAAATGACCGTGCGGATCGGGTTCTCGTCTCGCAGTCTGGCCCACGCTCACGAGCATGCTCACGCAGACGTGAGCATGGCACACGGTTGGACACGGTCAATTTGCGAGATTAAAGTGCCCGGCGGAAGCGGCGGCGCGGTCGACCGTCGAACGTGAAGGCCGGTGGCTTGGGCTTCTCTTCTTCCTCCGCGGGCTCGCCATCGCGTGACGGGTCGGGAGTTCCCATCGGGTCAGTAGCGATCGGCTTGGGAGCCGAGTCGAAACCGGCAATCTCGTCGCGCTTCAATAACAGATTGATGCGCATCTCGATTCGTGTCAGCTCGTTGCCCTCTTCGGGCGAGACGAACGTGTAGGCGACCCCTTCGCGGCCCATGCGGCCGGTGCGGCCGACGCGATGCACATAGTCGTCGCAAAACTCGGGGATGTCGTAATTGATGATGTGCGAGACGCTGCTCACGTCGATGCCGCGCCCGACGACGTCGGTGGCGACGAGCAGTTGCACCTTGCCTTCGCGGAACTCTTGCATCACTCGGTCACGCGCCCCTTGGCGCAAGTCGCCGTGGATGCAGTCGACCGCTTCGATCTTTTTACGCAGGTTCATGTAGACCTTGTCGGTGCCACGCTTCGTGCGGCAGAAGATGATCGCCTGCCGGGGCTGCTCGCGCTTCAGGAGTTGGAGGAGCAGATCGAACTTTTTCTCTTTGCCAACCGTGAAGTAGTACTGGTCAATCGTTTCAACCGCGACATCGCCCGCCGAGAAGTTCAACGACTCGCTGTCGCGCATGTAGCGCCGGGCGAGTTTTTCGACCGGCGGCGGAACCGTCGCCGAGAGCAGCAACGTCTGCCGCGACTCGGGG